>CAYZBZ010000005.1:2777-48273 GCA_964476725.1 uncultured Vicinamibacterales bacterium | reverse complement strand
GCTCGCGCCGTGTCCGCCGGCGCGCTGCTGTTTCATACGCGGGTCGCCGCCGCGGAAGTGGCCGTCGCCGCCGCGTCCGGCCTGGCGAATCGTGAACTCCGGCAGCCGCCGCTCTTCTTTGTGGCCTTCGACCCTCGGAAGCTGCGCGCGAATCAGCGCGCGGTGGACCGGACCCTCTTCGATCGGGCGTGCAGGTTCGACCTCGACCTCTTCCACATCGCCGGTGGCAGCGGCGGTGTCCGACACGGCCTGCGGGGCAGCGTGCTGGTCTGTCGGCGCCACACCCGGTTCTTCCTCAGCGGGGGAGTCGTCCAGGTCGTCGGTGTCGAGTGCAGGGAGAGGCGGTGCGGCGTCGGAGGGGATCTGGCCGGCGGCAAGGAGGGGAGCTCCATCCGTTTCCGGCATGCCCGCGAGCACTTCCTTGTAGAGCGCGGCGGGGGTTTCCTTCTTGCGGCGCCTCGGGACCTTGCCCCCCTTGTACGGATGCTCGGCATCGCAGGTCGTACAGCGGGTCTGCTTGACGTCCTCTTCGATCATCGCGACGACCGCATGGTTGGTCAGCCGCCGCTCACGCGGACAGTAGTCATCCAATATGTCACCGAGACGCAGCCGGCGCTGCTCCATTAAACTCCCCCGACTTAACCGTGTGTGGCTGGAAAAAAGACCGTTGGCGTAGGTGCGTAGAGTCTACCAGAGACCCGCCTCAGGCGCAACAATGCGTATCCTCCAGAATCCCGCGATTTCAAGGATGTTGCGGGTTGCCCGCGACCTTCGACCGATCGATCCACGCGAGCGCCGCCTCCAGGGTCCGGTCCCGGCCGGCGAGGAGATCCTCCCGACGAAGCGGGAGGATCTCATCCGGAGTGACGCCCCGCCCCTCCAGCCGGGTGCCGTTCGCGGTGACGAAATCGCCGTATGCGTGAATCAGCACGTCCCCGTTCGGCAGCCGGTCGAACAGCGCAGGCAGCGCCTGACCCATCGAGGGCTGGCCGAACACGCGCGCGCGGCCAATCGACTGCATGCCGCCGGTGAAACACTCGGAGGCGCTGCCGCTCATCGCGTCCACGAGAATCGCGACGGCGCCCCGGAACGGCCCCACGCGCACGCCTGCCGCGCTGACGAGCCGCGGGTTCGCGAAGAAACGCAGCTCGCCGTCGCGCGTCTTCATCACGCCGAGCGTCGTGCGCTCGCCAACGAAGTGACCCGAGATCCCCATCAGCATGCCGGCGAGCCCTCCTGGGTTCCCTCGCAGATCGATGATGATGCCGTCGGTCGCGCGGAAGTCGTCTATCGCCTGCTGAAACGGCGCATCGACGGCCGCCATCCACACGTTGAACCGGATCAGGCCCGCGGCCGCGCCACCCGGCGTCCGTTTAGGCTCGCTTTCCACGCGAACAAACATCGTGGGCAGGCTCCCGACCGTGACCGGCTGCCCTTGTTCGGGATGTCGATCGAGCGCCCGCGTGACCCGGACCCCCTCCCCATCCTCGAACGTGACGTCGACCTTCGACCCCGCGGGACCACGAAGCCGCGTCTGGGCGAGGCGCCATGCCGCGACGTTCAGCAATCGCTCGTTCCCGGGGCGCGCTCCCTGGAGCAGGCCGCTCAGCAGCTCGGCGACGGGCGTGCGTCCGATCTCGATCACGCGCCACCCCGTGTGAACCGCCGGTGCGGCTTCGCGCTCGACAGAGGTGACGAGGAGCTCGCGGCCGACGAGCCGAACGTCGAATCCGGGATCTGCGCCCAGATCGCCCGCCGGGCCTGGGAGATCGGCAGTGGCGGGAATGAGGGCGAAATGCGAGAGGCCGAGCCGCCCGAGCATGTCGCGGACCACGGCCCGAAGCTCCGCGCTCGAAGTTGCGGCCGCCGCGCGCGGCCTGAGCTCGGCGCGCACGGCGTCCCAGTTCAGACCGTTCATCGTCTTGTCGAAGTGCGAGTCCCGGATGATCGTCCACGCGGCATCGAACGTCTCGACGCCCTGCGGCACCTGCGCCGACAGCACGGTGACGGCAAGCGCCAGTACGCCAACTGCGGCGCGCGTGCGCGAGGCAGCCCTGACCAGCCTCCGCCAAAGGCTACGGCGGTCCGCCGAAGCGATGCGAAGGCGGAAGGGCTGCGCTACGTGAGCGGTCGCGCGCACACACTTCACTTGAGAAGCGCCTTGATCTGCGCCGGCGGCTCGAACATGGAGGGAGGGACGTTGTCGAACTCGACCATCGTAATGGTGAGGACCTGCTGCACGCCCATCGCCGTCTGCTTCATCGTCGTCGGCACCAGCAGGTCTCCGAACGTCTTGTAGTCCGAGTGGGTCTGGGTCAAACTCAACGGCCCCATCGGCGACTCCCTCCTGCCGGTGGCGCCAGCCTTGAGCCCGGTCTCGACGTCGTAGTAATCGAAATCCTCGTCGCCATTCTTTCTCACGAGGCTCAGCTTGTAGCAGGGGCGGCCGTCGAACGTCGTCTTCTCCACGGTCTTCATCGACACGTAGCGCCCCGACTCGTGCAGGTCGCTGTAGAAGTCGGCGTCGAACGTCTTCTCCTCGAGCTCCTTGCCCTGCGCCAGCATCGGGCCGGTCACCGGGTTGAGGGTCCAGCCGGTGGTGCCGTCGAAACCTTCGAGCAGCTCGCCGATGCCGCCAAGGCCGATCTTCACGAGCGACTTGTTCGGCTTCGCGCCGTACACATGGAGCACACCGGTGATGCCGCTACCTGCAACCGTCATCGTACCCGTCGCGTGCAGTGAGGTATGAGAGAGGATGGCCTTCCGCCCTCCTATGGCGCGGACGTGGCGATCGATGATGGACCGTGCCGAGGGCAGCTCTGCGGACTTTGCCGCCTCGGGAGCCGGCGCGGGCTGCGCCTGCGGCGTCTGTCCCGCGAGCACGGCCGGCGCCGCCGCGAGGGCTGACGCGAGCGCGAGCGCCGCGGAGCGGCTCACGAGCAGAGACAGGGCACGGCCCGCGCGGAAATCATGAAATCGCATGCTGGAAGCTCCTGTTCGAGGGCGGGGGCATCGTCGATCTTACAAGGGAAAGGGGAAAAGCAAAAGTGGCGGAGAGGTCCTACGCGGACCTGGTGATTTGCGTCACCACGCCGAAAAGATAGTGCAGCTCGACGCGATCGCCCGCCTCGAGGTGAGGCGGCACAGCCTCCGGCCCGATCCTCGCCAGGCTCACCTGCCCCTCAGGGTCCTCCGGATCGACGAAATAAACGTCCAGCGAGATCTGACCGTGAATGCTCACTGGCTGGACCTTCTTCACGATCCCCGGCTTGGTCCCTTTCAACATGCTTGCGCTATTTCCTCATGAACACTGCCGCGGCGCCGAACATCGGGCCTGTGGACGGCTGCCGCCTCAGCCATTCGCGGAGCCTGGCGACCGGGGACACGATGAGCGCGTTCTCCTTCTGGTCGAGCACCACCGCCAAGCCGGGCACCGGCGCGGTCCTGGCAGCCGAGGTCCTGCCCCTCAGGCGATCCGCAAACCAGTCGTACGACAGCGGCGTGAGCTCGAGACGATCGCCTTCGAGCTGCACCCGCAATACGGCGTGGACCGGCAGCACGAACGATCCTCGGTCGACTCCGGCGGCCGGCATGACGTCCAGGTAATGCGTGTCGTCGATGGCCGTCATGTACCCCGTCAGATCGCCGTTCTCGACAGGATGAACGTAGTGGATGCGGTACGACTTCCACTCGCCGCGCGCGATCTGCATCGACGAGTTGTCGTCCGCGTCCTGCCACGCGCCAATCAACGCCGGGTCCCATCCGATGGAATCGCCGTCGTACGACGGGTTGACGCTGAGGACGAGACACCCGGGGCCCCCGAGGGCAGCGGCGGCGAGAACGACAGGGAGGAGAAAGCTCGGCTTCAACACGGAAGACCTCGATCCTACTACGCGAGCTGTCTTCCTTTTGTCTCAGGAATCCAGATCCACATCAGCGCGGCAAGGAGGAACGCTACCGACGTCATCAACAGGGCGACCTGAAACCCCCGCGTCGCCGCGAGCGAACCGACGGCGAACGGCGCAGCGGCGCTCGCGATGCGTCCCATGTTGTAGGTAAACCCCTGCGCGGTCGCACGGATGTCCGTGGGATAGATCTCGGCGGTCACGGCGCCGAAGCCGCTGAAGTAGCCGGTCGCGAAAAACGCGACGAACGGACCGAGCGCCAGAAGTCCCAGCGGGGCGCGGATGGACACGTACGACACGATGAGCACGGCGGCGGTGATCAGGTAGATGACGTATGCGCGCTTGCGGCCGATTGCGTCGCTGACGAATCCGAACGTGACGTAGCCGAACCACATGCCGATCTGCATCGCGAAGACGAATGTCGTCATGACTCGGGTGGAGAGTCCCATCCCGCCGGACTCGACCGGAAACGACAGGTAGCCGGGCAGCCACAGGTTGAAGCCCCACCACGCGAACATCGTGAACGCGTTCATGATCGTGACGGCGAGCGTGAGACCGATCAGTCCGGGGCGGAAGATGTCGGCAAACCGCCTGCGGCCCACGGCCGGCCGCGCGCGCGCGGCACGCCACATCGCGGGCTCGCGGACGCTCCGCCGCACCCAGATCGTGAAGAACGCCGGCAGGATGCCGACGAAGAACACTCCCCGCCACCCCCAGTGCGGCAGGACGAGGCCCGTGACGACCGCTGCGGCGCCGTACCCAATCGCCCACGCGCTCTGCATGAACCCGAGCGCCTTGCCGCGATGCTCCGCGGGCCATGTTTCGCATACGAGCGCCGCGCCGCTCGCCCACTCGCCCCCCATGCCGATGCCGAGCAGCACGCGGAACAGCGCGAACTGCGGAACGGTCTGCGCAAATCCGCATGCGGCGGTGAACACGGAGTAGATGAGGACGCTCGCCATGAGGGCGCGCGTGCGGCCGTACCGGTCCGCGACGAAGCCGAAGACGATGCCGCCGGCCGCCGATGCCAGCAGCGTCGCCGACGCCACGATCCCCGCCGCGTTCCTGGACATGCCGAGGTCCGGCAGGATGGACGCGAGCACCAGCGCGTAGAGCATGACGTCGAACGAGTCGAGCATCCATCCGAGCGAGGCGGCAATCAGCGCGCGGCGCGCGTCGGCATCGCCCGCCCGCCACCAGGCAAACAGCGGCGTCACCGCGACGTCCCGGGAACCGGCGCAATCGCGACCCCCGCCCGTTCGAGGCCTGCTCGCAACGCGCGCGTCAGCTCCGCCGCACCGGGTGTGTCGCCATGCGTGCACAGCGTATCGACGTGCAGCGCGATGTCCGAACCGTCCGTGGCGGTGACTCGTCCTTCGACGACCATCCTGACGGCGCGCCGCACGACGGCCTCGACGTCGTGCATCACCGAGCCCGGACGCGATCGCGGCGTCAGCAACCCATCCGGCTCGTACGCGCGGTCCGCGAACCCTTCCGAGGCAACGGCCAGTCCCGCGGCCTGCCCCGCGTGAAGTAGCTCCGAGGACGGAAGCCCGAACAGGATCAGCGAGGCGTCGAACGCGCGCACCGCACGGGCGATGGCGTCCGCAAGGCTGCGATCGCGCGCCGCCATGTTGTAGAGCGCGCCGTGCGCCTTCACGTGGCGCAGGCGGACCCCCTCGCTCTTCGCAATCGCCGCCAGCGCGCCGATCTGGTAGAGCACCATGTCCTCGGTTTCCTGAGGGGTGACGCGCATCTCACGCCGCCCGAATCCCGGCAGGTCGGGCAGTCCGGGATGCGCCCCCACGCCGACGCCGGCGCCGCGCGCGAGCCGCACGG
Source organism: uncultured Vicinamibacterales bacterium (assembly GCA_964476725.1). Lineage (GTDB taxonomy): Bacteria > Acidobacteriota > Vicinamibacteria > Vicinamibacterales > 2-12-FULL-66-21 > JALZOC01. The sequence goes on along the minus strand of CAYZBZ010000005.1, from coordinate 42,529 downwards.
TGCTGCGCATGACGGCCGGATCCCCGCCGTGATAGCCGCACGCGACGTTCGCCGACGAGATGCTCGCCATCACGTCAGCGTCGGCGCCCATGCGGTACGCGCCGAACGACTCGCCCATGTCGCAGTTCAGGTCGATTGTGGGCATATGGGGATTGGCTCTAGGCCCCAGGCCTAGGGTCTAGGGTCTGATCTAAAACTCAATCAGTATCCCGGCTGACGGGACGATGGGGATCATCGACTCGAACATGCTCGAGACGCGGCCGGTGGTAGTGTTTACACCCGGCGGGTTGTATCGCACGTTGTCGCGATTCAGGACGTTCATGACTTCGGCGAACAGCGTCAGGCGCTTGCGCGACCAGTTGAACGTCCGGTTGGCGCGAAGATCGACGCGCGAGTAGGTGGGCAGGCGAACCTCGTTGCGCGTCGATGACACGAAGTACTCGCCGTTCTGCTCGAGGTAGTAGCCGGGGGCCGGGACGTTGCTGCCGGCGCGAAGCTTCGCGCTCACGCTCATTCGGTCCGACAGCCGGTAGAACAAGTAGAGATTCAGCGTGTGACGCTGGTCGAGATCGCTCCAGTACGTCTCGTGTGCCTGACGATCGGTGTAGCGGTTGCGGCCGAACGAATACGACAGCCACCCGGAGACGCCGGTCGTGCTCTTGCGCTGAAACAGGAGCTCCACGCCGCGCGCGTAACCCGAGAGACTCGGCCGGTACGGCGCAAACGCTGAGCCCCGCACGACGCGCCCAAGGGTGACGTCGAAGCGCGTCTCGGCGGCAGGCCGGCGGAACAACCCGTCCTCTTCGCGGTCGTACAGTGTGACCTGACACCGCATCGACGGCCCAAGGCGTTGCTCGACGCCGATGTCGTACTGCGCGGCCCGCTGTGCGGCGGCGTCACGCTGCCCGAGGGCGCCGATCACCTGATCGAAATCGGGAAACTGACGATACACGCCCGCGCCGCCGCGAATCGCCAGCGTCGGCGAGATCTTCCAGTCCCCCTGTAGCCACGGCGAGGCGTGCGACTCCCCCGTCAGGCTCCAGCGATCGGCCCGCACCCCCGGCACCAGCGTCACGGGACCCGCCGTCCAGCGCAGCTGCGCGTACCCGCCGGCACGGGTACTCTGACCGTGGAAGTCGTTGATGACACGATAGCGCCCCAGCGTGCCGCTGAAGCGCTGGCGCATCCGTGTTTCGTCCGTCCACTCGGCCTGGGCCCCGCCATCGAGCTGCAGACCGGGAGTGACCGAAAGGCTCGCATCGATCCGTCCGGCTCCCTGCTTGTCGTGTCCGCGGTCGAGGTCGATCGCGACGGTCGTCTCGTTGTTGAATCTGTTGATCGCCCCGAGGACGCGGACCGTGACGAGGCCACGCGGCTTCGTGATGCGCCAGGTGCCGATGCCGATCGCCGATCGGTTGCGGGCGATGAAGAAGTCCGTGACGTCGAGATCCTGTCGCCGCTCCTCCAGCTTCGATCGCCCTGCAAGCACCACGAGCTCGGCGTGCTGCGACGGCGTCAGGTCGTAGACGAGCTTCGCCTGCGCATCGGAGAAGCCGAAGCTGACCCCTTCCCCTTCCTCAAACAGCCGATCGACCACGAAGTCCAGATAGCTCTGACGCGCGGAGACGAGCCACGACCCTCGGCGCGCGCCGCCAATCGGCCCTTCCCCGACGACCGACGCGCTCGTGCCGCTGACCGCGACGCGCGCCTGCCGGCGCTCACGCGATCCTTCGCGCAGCCTGAAGTCCACCTCGGCGCCGGTGCGGTCGCCGTACCGTTGCGCGTAGCCGCCGTTCAAGAGCGTCACGTCCTCGAGGATGTCGCTGTTGATCATCGCGACCGACCCGGACGCCGAGCGGTCTTCGACGGCGCGTACCGTGTGAAGCAGGAACGGCGTCGAGAATCCCTCCACCGTCAGGTTCATGTGCGTGAAGTCGCTCCCGCGCACGCTGAACTCGCTGCGCAGATCGTCGCCCGTCGCCACGCCGGGCAGCACCTGCACCGCGCGCAGCGGATCGTCCGCGAGCACGCCCCGGAGGTTCTGGATGTCCGCGCTCCCGAGAACCTGCTGCGAGGCCACGGCGGTCTCGGCAGGACGAAAGCGATCGGCCGCCACCGTCACCGTCTCGGTATAAGTCCCGGCCCCTTCGCTCAACGGGATGGTCAGGTCGGACGCGCCACCCGCGACAACCTGCACGTCCCTGCGCACGAGGATGTAGCCCACCACTGACACGTACAACCGGCGCGCGCCCGGCGTGACCCGCGCCAGCTGAAAGGCGCCGCTGTCGTCGGTCAGCGTGGACGGTCCGCCGTCTTCGACGAGCACGAGGACCTTCCCAAGGCCGGCCCCTGTCCGGGCGTCGACGACACGTCCGCGGATGGCGCCCACTTCCTGCGCCGCCGTCGGAAGCGCTGCAAGCGTGGCGGCCAGGACCCACGCAGTCAGACTCACGCCCGCCATGACCAAAAATGTAATTCGACACACATTTCGGTGGTCTCAGCAGCACCGCTCAACCTGCGTAAGTCCATAAAATACTTGAAACACTTGCAAATCTCGCGGTACGGCGATTGCTGAATGGAAGGGCGCAGGCGGCCTGAATATTTGCGGCAGGGAGCCGTGAGTTGCTGGGGAGCCGGGTCGCTCGCAAAACCGCAGGGCATCGTCTTCGGACGATGCCCTTTTTTTAAGCTCGCGGGGCCCCACCCCGCAGCGCCCGGAGAATTCGGGGCTCCGCAATCCATCCAGCCGCGAATCAGCAGTCAGCAATCGACAATCAGCAATTCACGATCAGACGACCGCCCCTTCCGGGTACTGCAGCGCGAGCCGCAGTTCCTTCGCAAGCGAGTCGACAGTGGTTCCCGACCGCTTCCAGGCCCCTTCGGTCTCGAACCGGAGGTCGCCGATGCGGCGTCCCCAGGGCGCAATCACGCGGCCGATGGCTCGGAAGTCGGTGCGGTCGGCATGCTCCTGGTCCAGCCGGCGCACCACGTCAGGCGCGACCCGAATGAACGCGCGCAGCGCCGTGGCGGTCTTGATGCTGTACTTCCGCCCATTCCATGCGGCGCCGAACACCTGCGCGGCCTGCTTCAGGTAGCTCACGAAGAAACGCTTCGATTCCTCGCGGAACGCCTCACCCTTCCGTCCCGGCCCGAACGCCTCGGCTGCAAACAGCTTCTTCAGCTCCTGCGCGAGCGGCGCCTGCGCCACCCGTCCCCGGCCTACGCCGAGCAGCTTGATCTCTCCGTGCAGCGGAGAGTCCTCCCGATCGTTCAGCGCGCGGACGATGTCGTGCGCGGCGGCGAGGCTGTCGTCGCTATAGAGCTGACGGCCGGAGAGCGACACGAGGTGCGAAGGGTTCAGCCGCGTATGCTTCGCGTTGATGGTGACGAACATCTGCACGACGTGATCGTCCGGCAGGCGATCGAAGATGACCGCGGGGACGGTGAACGGCTCGTCGCCGAAGCGCTCGATGTCCGCGTGCAGCGCGAGGAGCCGGTGCTGGCCGTCAATCGCGCGCAGAATCCCTTCGCGTTCGGGCACCTTCAGCGTTCCAAGCGACGCACCTGCCTCGACGGGCTCGAAGCGCAGCGTTTCGTCGCACGAGATGATGACCGCGCCCGGAATCGACGGGAGGTCGCGTGCCTGCCGGCACTGCTCGTAATACTGCACGAGCTCGTCGATCTTTTTGCGAATGATCTGTCGCTGGTACGCCTTTTCGTCGGCTCCGATCCGTCGTTCCAGGAGGTCCCAGTTGACTTTGCTCGGCGCCGGCGCCTTCTTCCGTCCACCCCGGACCGGCTGCGCCTGCTCTCCGTAGCTGAGAACCTCGAAGCGGACGAGCTTGTCGATGTCGCTGGCGCTGAGGGAGGCCTGGTAGAACTGCACGCCGAATTGCTGCATCCGAATCGCGGCGACGCTAATCATAGGCTTTGGACGTCCAGTTGCTTGGGGCTCAGGGGCTTCTGGCTCAGGAGCGAGCTTTTGGCATCGTGTCTTTACCGCGCACATCTTATATTGTGTCGGCTGCAGAATCTCAAGGCTTTGGCAGCCGGCCCGGCCTTGTCGTGTAAGTGCATGCCACATGACTAGTTATGGTCACAGAGCTTCGCCGGAGCTCACGTGACGCTCACCGTGGCGCAGGGGCGGAGCGGCCGCCGCGGGCCCGCCCCCGCTCCGCCAGGCGGACGGTGCGGTCTTTGGCCAGCGAGCACAGCAGCATGAACGCCGTGAAGGCGCCGAGCGCCGTCCAGGCGGCCCAATGGCTGAGCCCCTTGTGAATCGGCAGCGAGATGAGCCCATAGACCATCTCGACGTGTATCCAGTAGATGAACAGGGAGGTGCGACCGAGCTGCTGGACCGGGCTCCATCGGCCCGCGGTCGGTCGCAGGTGCCAGGCGTACGCGACCGCAATGGCGGCCGTGATGAGACCGGCGCGCAGGAGGAAGAACGTCGGCGACCCGCCCCAGAATTCCGACGGCCCGAAGGCGCTTGGGAGAAAGGAGGCGGCATAGACGCCGAGCGCCAGCGCGGCGCCTGACGCAAAGAGCCGCGCGTTGAGCCGGGTTTCCGCCTCACGAGTACGCGCCTCGTCCACCAGGACACCGACGAGCGCCCCCGCGAACAGGAACCCGGCCCATGGAAAGATGCAGAAACTCGAAAGGTCTCGAATCGGCCGGATGTACTCTTCGAGGGCATCCGGCAGCGCGTCGAGGATGTGAGTCGTATGCACCATGGGCGTCAGCAGCGCGATCGCCAGCGTCGCGCCCCCGAACGCCATGGCGCGCCCGCGTGACGTGCGGAACGCACCCCAGAGCGCCGCAGCGGCCATGATGGACGGCCCCATGATATTGAGGATGTCGACTCTGAACAGCGTGCGCGCCGGCGCCCAGCCGAGGATCCACGCCTGGACGCGGAAGAGGAGAGCGAGGCAGTAGACCCAGAGTCCCCGCTGCATAACGGCCCGGGCTGCTGCTCCGGGGTCGCCGGTTCGCCGAACTTTCGATCCTGCGGAGAGCGCGACCGCCGTGCCCGCGAGGAACAGGAACAGCGGCGCGCCAAATCCGCCGAGAATCATCGCCCACGCGAACTGCCACGACTGGCGGTCCGTCACGCGAGTCCAGCTGTCGAGGACGTGGGTCTGGATCATGATGAGCACGGCAAGGCCGCGCATCCAATCCAGATATCCTCGGCGGCGGCTCGGGTCGCTCATCGCGGTTGACGCGCTAAACGCCCGACGCCACCTTGTAGGTCACGTTGAACTCGATGTCCTGGCGCATCGAGTGCCACACGGAGCAGTACTTCTCTCTGGACAGCTGAATCGCGCGCTCGACCATTCCGGGCGGCACCGCGCCGATGATCGAGTAGTGGAGCGTGATCGCGGTGAATCGGCGCGGCTCTTCCGGCGCGCGCGTCCCGGTGAGGTCCGCCCGCAGGCCGCGCAGATCGTGCCGGCCCTTCTTCAGGACGTACACGACGTCCATCGCCATGCAGCCCGCCAGCGCGAAGGCCAGCGTCTGCATCGGGGACGGCCCCGCGGCCGAGGCGCTGTCGAGCGTCATCTCGACGTCGCCTGATTTTCCGGCAAACACGAGGTCGTGTTCCCAGATCAGTTCGATGACAGTAGGAGGTCTTGCCGCGGCGATCTGATCGGTCATTGGCACATTCTACAGCGTGCCCCAGCCGCGAGGCGGTGTGAGCCCCAGCCGTGAGGCGGTGTGAACTCGTCTCTGTGAGCCGGTGTGCCTTGTGCGCTACGCGGTCATGGATCGCTGCGCCGGGTCGCGCTGGAGAAAACTCGACACGGCGAGCCATCCAAGTGGCAGGAGGACGAGCAGGTAAGTCAGGTACTGACCGTAGATGCCGTCGGGACCGAAGGGCTCGGTCGCGTCGTGCCACGGCTGGCTGTTCGGAAAGATGTTGGCTTCGGTGAGCTCGTGGAACCCGAGGATCAAGAGCTGGACGACGAATACGAGCAGGAACACCGCCGTCACCTGGAAGAACCTGGACAGGTTCACGCGGTAGCCGTACCGCGACCAGAGCCAGGCGATGAAACCGGCCGACACGGTCCCGGCCGCAGCGCCGGAGACGACCTGGCTCGACTGCACGGTGAAGATCAGCTGAGTCATCAGGAGCGCGGTCTCCATGCCCTCGCGCGTGATCATCAGGAGCGTGAATCCGAAGACGCCGAGAAACGCCGCGCGTCCCACCTTGAGGGAGGAGGCCTCGAGCCGCCCCTCGATTTCCTTCTTCATCCGCTTCCCCGCCCGCCACATGTGCATCGTCAGCGACGCCACGAGGAGGGCGGCCGTGAGCGCGAGCACGCCTTCCCAGAGAGCCTGGTTGTTCGCCTGAGCGAGCAGGAAGCCCGCAGCGATGCTGACGACCACCGAGACCACGATGCCCCAGTGCACCGCCGGCACCAGCGCGCGCCGGCCGGTTTTCTTCAAGTAGGCCAGGCTGATGGCGACGATGAGGAAGGCCTCGAGCCCCTCGCGGAGAGTAATGACAAACGCCTGTAACATTGCCCCGGCAACCCCGTCAAAATGCGACTGATCTCGTTTTTAAGACTATCCTGCCGAAGTCCGACCAGTCAAGTCGTATATCAGCCAGCCGGACCACCGGGTGCCAGACGGGCTCCTTGCGCGTACTATGAGGGACCGTCCCTTTTGCGATCGGGTCGAACTCATGCTGAAAAACCTGACGATTGCCGCTTTCCTGCTTCTCGCCATGACCACGCGGAACTCGCAGCCGGCCGCCGACTCCGCCCTGCTCGGCCGGGCCCGGGCGCTGCACCGGCAGTCGCCGCTCATCGACGGGCACAACGACTACCCGTGGGCGCTTCGCGAGAAGGCACAGCGCAATCTCGACAAGCTCGACATCTCGAAGCCGCAGCCGTCGATCATGACCGACATCGCGCGCCTCGAGGCGGGTGGCGTCGGCGGTCAGTTCTGGTCCGTTTACGTGCCCGTCGAGCTTGCGGGGCAGGCTGCCGTCACCGCCACGCTCGAGGAGATCGACACGGTCCACCAGATGGTGCGCAAGTATGCCGACACGTTCGAGCTGGCGGTGACGGCGGGTGACGTCGAGAGGATCTTCAAGAAGGGGAAGATCGCGTCGCTCATCGGCATGGAGGGGGGCCACTCGATCGACAACTCGCTGGCGGCGCTCCGCATGTTTCATCGCCTCGGCGCGCGCTACATGACGCTCACGCACTCGAAGAACACGCCGTGGGCCGACTCGGCCACCGACGAGCCCAAAGTCGGAGGCCTTTCACCCTTCGGCGAGGAGGTCGTGCGCGAGATGAACTGGCTGGGCATGCTGGTGGATCTCAGCCACGTCTCGCCCGACACCATGGACGACGCGATTCGCGTGAGCCAGGCGCCGGTTATTTTTTCGCACTCCTCCGCACGCGCGGTGAACGACGTCCCCCGGAACGTCCCCGACAACATCCTGCGGCTCCTGCCGAAGAATGGCGGCGTCGTGATGGTCACGTTCGTGCCGGGGTTCCTGTCGCCGAAGGTCGCCGCGTGGAACCGCATGCAGGCGGCGGAGCGCGCGAGGCTCACGCAGCTCTTCCCGAACGACGACGCCGCGGTGACGAGCGGCGTCGGCACATGGACAAAGGCGAACCCGGCCCCGCGGGCGCTCCTGACCGACGCCGCCGATCACATCGATCACATCCGCAACGTGGCGGGCATCGATCACATCGGCCTCGGCGGCGACTTCGACGGCATCGAGTCGGTGGTCCAGGGGCTCGAGGACGTCTCGACGTATCCGGCGCTGACCGCGGAGCTCCTGCGGCGCGGGTACAAAGACGACGAGATCAAGAAGGTTCTCGGGCTGAACATCCTGCGCGTTATGCGCGAGGCGGAGCGCGTGTCGAAGAAGCTGCACGCCGAGCGCGACCCGTCGACGCTGTTGTTCGACGGCAAATGACCTTCGCGACTTCGACACGCATCGTCGCGATGGCGACAGGTGATTCGACAGGAGATCTCTTCGGCGCCGGCTCGACACCCGGCTTCCCGTCCCACAGGCCGGACGGTGGTTGTATCCTGTAGATAACGCCGCGTGGCGGCAGGCGTGGGAATCCGAACCTTTCCCACCCCGGCCGCGGAACGCTTCCTGCAAACGCTTCCTGCAATAGAACCAGTAGACATTGAACATGCCGATTCGCACACTCGTTCCGGCTCTCGCCGCTGCCGTCCTCCTCGTGGCGCCGACCGGTGCGCAGGAGCCCCAGAAGTTCAGAATCTCGATGAACGCGGTCGCGTTGTACGCAACCGTGACGGACGCCGACAAACGGCTCGTGACGGATCTCGTGCAGGAAGACTTCGAGGTCTACGACAACGGCAAGCTGCAGACGATCTCGTCCTTCGATAACAAGCCGCTGCCGATCACGGTGGTTGTGATGCTCGACTCGAGCGGGAGCATGACGCTCGCGCTCGACCTGGTGAAGCGCGCCTCGGAGCAGTTCCTGCTCCGCATGCTGCCCGAGGACCAGGGCATGGTCGGCGCGTTCAACGACAAGATCGAGTTCCACCCGGCTGGGTTCACGAACAGCCGCGACGAACTGATACGGTTGCTGAAGGAGCTGGACTTCGGCTACCCGACACGCTTGTACGACGCCGTCAATCAGAGCATGGCGCAGCTGTACGGCATCCCCGGACGGAAGGTGGTGCTGGTTTTCACCGATGGCGACGACAACGCGAGCAAAGTCGGGTCGGGTGATGTGACGGATCGCGCGCGGGCCGAAGACGTGATGCTCTACTCCATCGGACTGCAGAACGACTACTTCAACGGCCAGCAGCGCGTGCGATCGAGCCCCGATCGGGGCCTGAAGAGGATGTCCGAAGAAACCGGCGGCGGATACTTCCTGCTGAAGAAAACGGACGAGCTTGGGCCGACGTTCACGCGGGTCGCGCAGGAGCTGCACAGCCAGTACGTGCTTGGATTCAGTCCTCAGACCCTCGACGGCAAGGTCCACAAGCTGGAAGTGAAGGTCAAAAAGCCGTCAATGACCGCGCGTGCGCGTAAGAGTTACGTTGCCTCGAGTGAAAGTGTGACAGAAAAGTGACCCGCTAAACTTTCGGGCGGAGTGGGTCGTCTAACTCGGTGAAAGGACGGAACACATCATGTTCGAACTGGACTTCTCGAGTAACGCGGATGCGCTGGTAGCCATCCTTCTGGCGGTCGCGATCCTCGCCGTCACCTTCATCTAACGAGCGCGATCGTGTCAGCGCGGGGCTGCTTGCTCCGCGCGCATCGCGTTTCAGAAGGTGCTCCACGCCGTCGCGGGGAAGATCGACATGGGAAAGCCGGCGGCACTTGATAGGACCGGCTTGAGAAAGTTCCCTACGGCTGCGGGCGCCCCTTGAGCGCTTCCTGAATTTCGGCGAGGGCCGCGCGTTCCTCGCTCGACACTTTGGCGAGGCCAAGGATGCCGCCTGATGCGGCCGCGATGCGCTCGCAATACTTCACCAGATCGTCGGCCGTCAGGTCGTGCGTCTCTTGAGACCCGGCCGCGAGCATGGCCCTGATGAGCCGCGTGGCGCGGGTGAACACGGACTGCGGCGGGCGCGTGTCCAGCCATCCGGCCAGCTGCCGGCCGGCGGGGCTGTCATTGGCGATGCCCCGGTGCCGCGCGAGATCGACAATCAACGCGCGCTCCGCGGCGCTCACGCCCCCTTCCGCCCAGGCGACCTGAAGGACGGGAACGAGCGGCAGCAGGCTGATCGTGTCTGGCGTGAACCCGAGCTGCTCCACTTCCCTCAGTAGATCCGGATCCGTCAGTCCGGTCCTGGCGCCGAGCTCCTGGCGGCCGCGCTCGGCCGCCGCCGCCTTTCTCATCTTCTCGATGAGGTCCAGATCCTGCTTGCGGAAATAGTCCTTCTCGAGCTCCCGCTTGCCGTGAAGATCGTCGTTCGTCATATCGCCTCCCGCACAACCCGCTATTCGTGCATCGTACAACAGGCTCTTTAAGCTGCCAGCTGGCAGTATGGGCATCCACAGTCTTGATGGTGATCATTTCGGTTCAGGGTTCAGGGGTTCAGCGTTCAGCGTTCGAACGCCGCGCCGCGCAACGAGCTTATAATCCGGGCTACATCCGGCTCAACACGCCCGCTCCTGAGCTTGAACCCTTGAACCCTGAACCCTGAACCCCTGCCCCCCATGCCCATTCTCCTCTCGGAGCAGGACGTCCGGGCGGTTCTGCCGATGGACGACCTCATCGCCGCGATGCACACGGCGCTGATGCAGTTCTCCGCCGGGCAGGTTGCGCAGCCGCTCCGCACCGTGGTTGAAGTCGGTCTGCAGAAGGCCTTCTTCGGCGTGATGCCCGCGTGCATCCGGGACCCGCCCGCGCTGGGCGCGAAGCTCGTCACCGTGTTTGGCAGCAACGCGTCGGCGGGACTGCCCACGCACCTGGCCACAATCGTCCTCCTGGACTCGATGACCGGCGAGCTGCTGGCCGTCATGGACGGGCGCTTCATCACGGAGTCGCGCACGGCGGCGGTCTCCGCGGTCTCCGTGAAGCTCCTCGCTCGCGGCGATGCCACGACCCTTGCGCTCATCGGCTCAGGCGTGCAGGCGCACAGCCATCTGGACGCGATCGGCCGCGTGCGCCCGCTCCGCGACGTTCGCGTCTGGAGCCCCGCCGAAGAACATCGCCGCGCGTTCGCGCGCGAGGCCCAGCCCCGCACCACGGCCCGCGTCACGGCGTCGGCCTCGGCCCGCGAGGCGGTTGACGGCGCAGACATCGTCGTCCTCGCAACGGCGTCCCGCGAGCCGGTTGTCGAAAGCGCGTGGATTGCCGACGGCACGCACATCTGCGCGATCGGCGCCTGCCGTCCGGACCAACGCGAGATGGAGACCGCCCTGATGTCGCGCGGGCGGGTGTTCGTGGATTCGAGAACCGGCGCGCTTGCGGAAGCGGGTGACGTGCTGCTCGCGATGAAAGACGGCGCGATCGACGAAACGCACCTGGCGGGGGAGCTGGGAGAGCTGGCCGCGGGCCTCCTCACCGGCCGCACGTCTGCGGGAGAAGTGACGATCTTCAAATCGCTGGGGCTGGCGGTCGAAGATGTGGTGGCCGCGCACCTCGCCTACGTGAAGGCGGCGGAGCGCGGCCTTGGGCGGGGGTTCGTTCTTTAGGCTTTCCCCTTCCGTCTCTCCGCCCAGCGCTTCTTCATCATCTCGGAGATGCGCTTGCGTGCTTCTGCGGACATCTTCCGGCGCCGGCGCTTTCTTCCCGGTCCGGCCGGCTGGCCCCCCGGCGCGACCGCTCCGCCGGCGCCCTTCGCCAAGCCTTTGGGGCCGGCACGCGCGCGCAGCTTCGCCGCTTGCGCGGTCAAGGCACTCAGCCGTTCCCTGGTGTGAATGATTTCTCGTTCGAGACCGCCGATGGCCCACCCGATCATCTCGGCGGACTTGAACAGCACGTCGTCAAAATTCTTTCTCGGTCGCCCTGGGGGCATGTTTTCCTCCTGAATCAGCGTTCCGGTGGTGTCCATCCGGTGCACCGCCGAAGGTCTATCATAGCTCTATGAGCGCGCGGCGACCAACGGCGGCGGCCAGTCTGCTGCTTGGAGCGGCGGCAGTTCTCGTCACTGCAGGACGTCCGCTTCCAGCCATCCAGCGCACACGCACCGTGCCGCCGAGCGCGCAACTGCGCCTGGAGGCGCTGGATCTTGCTTACAACCTCGATCACGATCAGGCGCTCGACCTTCTTCGCCGCGCGGTGGCGCTGGCTCCGTCCGACCCCGCGCCCCATCGCTCCCTGGCCAGCGTGCTGTGGCTCAACATCCTGTTCCGCCGCGGGGCCGTTACCGTGGACCACTACCTGGGCGGCTTCTCGCGGCCCAGCGTGGATCTGGCGAAGCCTCCCGCGGACATCGACGCGGAGTTCCGGGCCCACGTGCAGCGCGCAATCGCGCTCGCGGAAAAACAGGTCTCCGCGCACCCCAGGGATCCGCAAGCCCACTACGATCTCGGGGCAGCGCTCGGTCTGCAGGCGTCTTACGTGGCCACAGTCGAAGGCCGGATGCTGGCGGGCTTCAGGGCCGCGCGCAGATCCTTCAACGAGCACGAGCAGGTGCTCGCGCTCGATCCGTCGCGAGCGGATGCGGGCCTCATCGTCGGCACGTACCGTTATGTCGTGTCCACGCTGTCGCTGCCCATGCGCATGATGGCCTACGTCGCCGGCTTTGGCGGCGGCCGCGACCGCGGGATCCAGATGCTGCAGCGGGCCGCCGGGGTCGGCGGGGCGGAAACAGCCGGACTCGACACGGAGGCAAGAGCCGGAGTGCTCGACAAGGCCGCGAGAATGGCGCCGCTCGACAGCGCCGCGAGAATGGCGCCGCTCGACAGCGCCGCGAGAGCGGCGCTGGGTAACGACGCCAGCACTGAAGCGATGTTCGCCCTCGTTCTGGTGTACAACCGGGAGCGGCGATACAGCGACGCGGTCCAGGTCCTTCAGGAGCTGCGCCGGCTCTCTCCCCGCAACCGGCTGCTGCTGCTCGAAGCAGGCGCGACGGAGCTGCGCGGCGGTCGCGCGCAGCAGGCCGACGACCTGCTGAGCGAAGGCCTGAGGATGCTCGCCCGAGATCAGCGTGCCCGCATTCCGGGCGAGGAATCGTTGTGGCGCTACAAACGAGGGGCCGCGCGAGCGGCGCTGGGGCGCCACGGCCTGGCGCTCGCGGATCTGCAGAGCGCCACGGCGGCGGACGCGCAGCCCTGGGTCAGCGGACGCGCCCGCGTCGAGCTCGGCCGCCTCGCCTTGATGCGAGGCGATCGAGCTCAGGCGGCCGCCAACGCCCGGCAGGCGGAGACATCATGCGAGCGGGGCAACGATCCCGTGTGCGTCCAGGACGCGCGCGCCCTCTTGAGGAGCGCCAATGGCCGGTAAGGTGAAGACGTGGATCTGGGTCGTGCTCGCGATTGCCGTCGTCGGCATCCTGTGCGTCATCGCAATGGCCGGCATCGGGCTGTATTTCTTCTCCCAGCACATCGACACGAGAGCCGCCTCGCCGGCGGTTGCCGCACGCGACTTTGAGCAGGTCACCAACCGGTTTACCGGCCAGAAGCCGCTCATCGAGCTCGATGAGCGCGGCCGTTATCTACGCGCCAATACCGACCGCCAGGCGCCGCCAAACGCGAAGCCGCCTGACGAGCTCCACGTCATGGCATTCGATCCGGACGACGGGCGGATCGTGCGGGTGAGCATCCCGTTCTGGTTGCTGCGGATGAAGATGCGCGGCACCTCGATCGACTTCAATGGCAACCGCATGGACCTCGAGGACCTGAAGCTGACGGTGGAAGATCTCGAGCGCTTCGGGCCCACCCTCATCGTCGATCACCGTTCGACCTCAGGCGAGCGGGTGCTCGTGTGGTCGCAGTAACCCCGGAGACTGTCCTCGTCTGATTGCAGCCGGTGTCCACTGGCCGCGACCCTCTCGCATTCGAGCCTTTCTTTTGAGCCTTTTTCCGCGCAGGCACGCGGGCGCGGTTCTTGCGGAGATCCCTGGGGGCGGCAACCCCGCCCTGCAAACGGAGGTCCCATATGAAGCGCTTCTTCCTCGTGCCCCTGCTCGCCGTGACGGCGCTCGCCTTGTCCGCGCCGGCTCGAGCGCAGTCCGGCTGGCGCGACAGCGATCGGACATCTTACTCAGACGAGCGGCAGTCGTACTACGACTCGCGCCGCGCCGCGTACGACAATGGGTTTCGCGAAGGGCTGAAGCAGGGAGAGAAGGACGGCCGCAAGAACGACGTCTTCGCGTATCAGGACGAGAAGACCTTCCAGCGCGCCGACAAGGGGTATCACCGCGAGTACGGCCCGATCGAGCGCTACCGCCAGTCGTTCCGGGCCGGCTACGCAGCCGGCTACTCCGACGGGTATCAGCGCCATGCGCCGAACTACTCGTACGGCAACGGCCGTACGTTCCCCCGGCGCGACGAGCGCGGCCCCGCGACCTATCCAAACAGAGGCACCTATCCCGGCCAGCCGCAGCCATATCCCGGCCGGCAGGGCGGTTACGGCGGCTACACTGGCGTCGCTCTTCAGAATGGGATCAACGACGGCTACGAAAAAGGTGTCGAAGACGCGCGCAAGAATCGCTCGTTCGATCCGGTTCGCCACGAATGGTATCGATCCGGCGATCGCCACTACGAGGGACGGTTCGGATCGCGCGAGCAGTACAAGGATCTCTACAGGCAGGGGTTCAAAGACGGTTACGACCGCGGCTACCGTGAGGGGCGCTATCGATAATCCGCTACAGACGAAGAAACTTCCGCATCCGCGCGACGAAGGTCGCGGGCACCTCTGCGACCGTCGAGCTCTGCGACGCGCTGCGGATCTGATCGAGCTCGGTGCGGCGCGTGATCGCGGCCAGGCCGATCTGCTCGATGGCCTTCGGGTGGGTGGCGCCGAGCTGACGGAACAGGTCGGCGTCAATCTCGAGCACCACCGTGTCACCACGCGCCAGTACCGTGGCCGTGCGCGGGTCGCCGGTAAGCAGCGACATCTCGCCAAAGTATCCACCGCGGTCGATCCTCGCCACCTCGCGGTCGCCGGGCTCCAGCATCACGACCGCGCGACCGGACCCCACCACGAACATGGAGTGTCCGGGAGATCCCTGCCGTACGATCGCCTCCCCATCGCCAAAGATTCTTACACTCGTCGCTGAGGCGATCTCGCGGCGCTGATCCTCGGTGAGGGCAGCAAACAGATCGACCTCCGCCAGCAGCCGCTCCCGCTCCTGGAGCCCTGCGGCGTCGGGCTCCGGCCACGCCTTCTCGTACTGGACCTGGATCGGCCACGGGATCTCGATCCGGTGCCGGGCGAACGAGTAGTAGATGGAGGTCCGCACCTGGTCGCGCGCCGCCTCGTCCCGCTCGTAGTCTTCAATCCAGAACCGCACGCGGTACGCCACGGCGGAGTCATCGAACCGGACGAGCAGGATGTCCGGGGCCGGCGCCTTCAGCGCCCGCGGCGAGTTTGCCAGCGCCTCCAGGATCGCGGCCTTCACCGCGTTCGGCGAGGACAGATAGCTGGCGCCAACCTCCACGTCGATCCGCGTCGGCGCCGCCGGCTCCGAGTAGTTCGTAATTGCTTCCTTCGAGACGATGTTGTTGGGAAGGATGACGAAGTTGCCGGACTTGGTGCGCAGCTTCGTGGCGCGCCAGGTGACCTCGGCGACGCGCCCCTCGAAGTCTCCGACCCTGATCCAGTTCCCCACGTGAAATGGCTTCTCGGTCTGGATTGCCAGTCCGGCGAACGCGTTTCCCAGCGTGTCCTGCAGCGCGAATCCGATCACCACCGCGCTCACCGCAGACGTCGTCAGCAGCTTGTCGTGGAACACGAACGTCGCCACGAGCAGCAGGAGGCCGATGACGATGAAGTCCTGGAGGATGGCCGGGAAGCGATCCGGCATGCGGTCGGCGCGGATCGGGTTGATGCCCGCGATGACGAGGAGGTTGATGAGGCCGGCGGCGAACGCAAGCCGTCCGAAGGAGATAATCTCGGCGTTGGTCGCTGGATCGGGCACCGGCCGGAACGCGAGCACGGCGTGCAGCACGACGTAGGCGCCGAACAGCAGGAGCGAGAGGCGCAGCTTGCGCCGGACGAACCGGTTGACCGTCAGGCTGGAGATCGCGAGCGCCGTCGCCAGCGCGGCGACGCCCACGACCAGGTGGCCGTTGACGGAATGCTCGATCACGCGGTTACGCGATGCCCTTCCTGAAGTCGCTGATTTCGGCCGGCGAGATCGGCGTGGTCACCTTGCTGGGGTTGGAACCCCCCTTCGCGTCCCGGTCGGGCACTCCCACGCCGCGGGCGCCTGCCGATGCGACCGTCTGCGTGTTCTGCGACTGCGAGCCGCCCGTCAATGGGATCCTGCCGAGCAGGCCCCCTTTCTTCCTGGGCTCGTCTTTCTTCGGTTCGTCTTTCTTGGTTGCCTTGCCGCTGCTGTCGTCTTTCGACGCCTGGCCGCCCGTCAGCCCGCGCGTGCCTGCGATGACGGCGAGCTCGCCGAGCGGCTTCGCGTCGAAGGGGACGTGCTTCGTGTAGCGCGGCGCAACCGTTGCCTTTGCGGACAGCTTGTCATCCCTGATGACTTTCTCGATGTTCGCGAGGCGATCCTTGATGAGCGGGTGCGACGCGAACAGGCCGTTCGGCTCTTCGCGATCCTTGTTCCGTTCCTCGAGCCGCGCCAGCACGTCGGCGAGCGCTCCGGGCGCGTAGCCGACCTTGTTCGCGAGGGTGACGCCCACTTTGTCCGACTCGATCTCGTCGTCGCGATCGAACGCGTTGTTGATGATGCCCTTGTAGGAGGCTTCGGCCAGCCTGGCGATGACCCCGGCGGTCAGGCTCCCCCCGCCGATCTCGTCCGCCGTGAGCGACACCACTTTGTTCTTCTGGATCGATCTCACGGTGTGCTTGGCGGTGACGTGGGTAATCTCGTGGCCCAGCACGCCGGCCAGCTCCGCCTCGTTGTTGATCAGTCCGAGCGCCCCGCGCGTGATGTGCACGATGCCGCCGGGGGCCGCGAATGCGTTGACGCCGTCCGTGTCGAGCACGATGAACTCCCACTCGAGGCCCGGGCGCGAGCTCGCCTGGGCGAGGAGGCTGCCGACCAGGGAGACGTACTTCGCCACCGCCCTGTCCTGATAGACGCCGAAGTCGTGCCGGAGCTTCTCGCTGACCCCTTCGCCGAGCTTCCGCTCTTCCGCCTCCGATATTCGAAGGTCGCGGATCTTGTCAGCCTTCTCCTTGGCCTCCTGCGCCTGTCCGAGGCGCTTGCTGAGCCCGCCAAGCTGCGCGTAGGCAGGCGCCGAAACGAGAAAGAGGATGGCGACGGATGATGCAATGGTTTTGTTCATATCGTCTGTCCGAGTTCCTTCAGCGGGGCCGGAACGCATACTTCGAAAATCGCGACCGGCCGGGTCTTCCCCTTGACGACCACCTCACCCAGCGGACGGATGTCGTAATGCTCCTTCAGCCGGATGCGCGTCGCCTCGCTGATGATAATGCGGGTCCTGTAATCCTTGTTCAGCGATTCGAGCCGCGATCCGAGGTTCACGTTGTCCCCGATGACGGTGTAGCTCATGATGGACGATGAGCCGATGTTCCCCGCAATCATGTCGCCCGAATTGATCCCCACTCCGATGTCCAGCTGCGGCCGCCCCTCCGCGGCCCATTTCTGATTCAGCAGCCCCAGCTCGCGGACCATGTCGATCGCGGCCGCCACCGCGTGCTCGGCGTGCCCGGGGTCGTCCAGCGGCGCGCCGAAGAGCGCCATGACCATGTCGCCGACGAACTTGTCGACCGTCCCCTTGTGAAGAAAGACGACGTGGACCATGCGAGAGAAGTACTCGTTGAGCTGCGACACGAGATCTTCGGGATTGCCCTTCTCCGTCACCGTCGTGAAGCCGCGGATGTCCGAGAACAGCACGGACATTTCGCGCCGCTTTCCGCCAAGCTCGGCGCGGTCTGGATGGGCGAGCAGCTGGTCGTACACGTCCTTCGAAACGTAGCGTCCGAACAGCTTCTTGACGACGCGCTTCTCGCGGTCTTCGACGAAGTAGCGATAGGTCGTGCCGGCGAAGAGCGCGAGCGCCATCCCCGCAAGCGGCTGGAGCATGTTGAGCCATACCCCGCGGCGGAATGCGATCGCCGCCACCGCCGTCCATCCCGCGGCCGCAAGGACGGTCCCGACCGACCCCGCGATGAACGACAGGCCGGCCGACATCAGCCCGACGGCGATCGCCGCGACGAGCACCGCCACGACGCGGGAGCTGTCGGGTGCCGGCCTGATGAAGCGGTTCGAGAGCAGGCTGTCGGCCATGCTCGCGTGGAGCTGAATCCCCGGCATGGTGCCTTCGGAGCCGAACGGCGTCTGAAACGCGTCGAGCAGGCCCGACGCCGTGAGCCCGACGAAGACGATCTTGTCCGTGAACAGGGCCGGGTCGAGAGACGGCTTCAGCCCGTCGAGGATCTGGTCTTCCGCCTGAAGCAGGTGACGCGCCTCATACGAGGGATACGGACGCCTGCCGTCCACCTGCGCGGGCGCGCGGTAGTTGATCAGCATCGTCCACTGATCGTGGAACGTCGTGCCGTCCACCGCATCGAGGACACGGGTCGCCACGAGCGGAATCCGCCGGTCGCGCACGCGGATCGTGGTCCCCTCGAGCACGACTTCGTCAGGAGCAAACCCACCTGCCGCGAGCGCCGCAGCAATCCCGAGCGAGGGCAGGTAGCGCGTCCCGCTGCGGACGAACGGCGCCATCCGGCGGGCGGGCCCGTCGGGATCCAGCGCGAGAAAGTTGTGACCGAGGCCCGCGGCGGCGTCCGTCAGCGCCTGAAACGGCGGCAGAATCAGGGGCCGTTGCTCGATCGCCGGACCGAGGCGATACCCGGGCTCCTTCCACTGTGCCGCGGCGGCCGCCTGCGGCTGGCTCGCGCCGGGATTCACGGCATCGGCCAGCAGGATGACGTCGCCCGCGGCGCGGACCGAATCGACCATCGCCCGGTCGGACTGTTCGGCGGTCCACATGTCCCCGCCGAGCTTGAAGCCCTCGAGCGAAGGCTCCGAAAGAAGCACGTCGTAGGCGACGAGCCGCGCGCCGCCACGCTTCAGAAAATCGATCAGGCTCGACTGAAGGACGCGCGGCCAGGGCCAGCGCCCCGCCACCTGCGACAGGTCGCGGATGCTCGTGTCGTTGATTTCGACCAGGACGATATCGGGATGCACCGACCGCGGATCGGCGGCCTGCCGCATGCGCCAGTCGTACAGGCTCAGCTCGACCCTGTCGAGCCGCCCGGTCCAGCCGAGGATGAGGACGATCGCGGCGGAGCCGGCGCCGAGCAGGAGACCTGCGACCAGCTTACGCACGGCAGTGAAGTGTATCCGCCTTCATCGTGAAGACCCAGGCCCCCACGTGCTCCCGTACCACCGGGGGCCAGACAGCCCCACAGGCTAACGGACAGAGCATAAGCTGCGGCGCGGCCACCCTACGACGAAGACCTGCAAGGCGCCCTTCCTCGTGTCCCGTCCTGAAGATCGTGTCTCTGAATGGAACACTTACCAGCAACTACCTGAAATTAATAGCTTTACGTGGCATAGCACGCGCTGATTCGCGATTGTCGTGTGCCGATATGACTCGTACGCCAGCGCATCAAGCGCTCTCATCTAGATTCCTATCCCATTCTCATACAGCGAGTTAGCGGCACGATCGTGTGACCGGCTCAGCCGGACTCTATCTTGCTAATGCACTTTAGAGTCATTACGTGTCCGTTAGCTGGTAGCACATTATGGGCGTAAGAACATGGATATTCATCAGTTACGGTAAGTTTCAAACACCAACGATGTCGTTGGGTGTCTCGATACGACGCAGATGTGGTGGCCGTGGCGCCGGTCCGATCGGGCGGCACAGCCGTTTCAATCACGGCCTGTGATCAGGAGTGTCGAGGTCAAGGTCGAGCAGGTCCGAGTCCTGCCAGTTCACAAGTTTCTAGGCTAGGGTCCCCATATGCCTTGTCGTCACCTCGTGACCGTAAAGACCATCCGCCTGGTCGTGATCGTCGCTGCTCTGGTCGCATTCTCCGCCCCTGGGGTGCGGGGCTCGAAGAGCGACCGGCGGGCGCACCTCTCCGCTGATCTCACCAGACATCAGGCGCGCAAGACGAACGCGCGCACGCGCGTCATCGTACATGGGACGAATCGCGACCTCGATTTGCTGGCCTCGCGTCATCGGCTGCACGTCGTCAAGCGGATGCGCGGCGCCAGGGTGGTTCTCGCGAACAGCGCAGAACTGAGCGATCTGTCGCGTGACGGGGCCGTCGATCTGTCCGGCGATCTGCCCGTGCACAGCTCGACGGTCATCTCGGACGCGTCGACGGCGGCGGATCAGACGCGCGCCGGAAACGCGCTGCTGGTCGGGTTGCTCGGCATCCCGGGAGTGGACGGGCAGGGCATCGGCATCGCGGTCGTCGATTCCGGCATCGCGCCGCACTCGGCGCTCGCGCAGCGCGTCGTCGCGAACGTGAGCTTCGTCACCGGCGATCCCCAGATGACCGATGCCTTCGGTCACGGCACGCACGTCGCCGGGATTATCGCCGGCAACCCAGCGCCGGCCAACGGCGTCGCGCCGGAGTATGCCGGCGGCATCGCGCCCCGCGCGAGGCTCGTCAACGTCAGGGTGCTCGGCGCTGACGGCACCGGCTTCACGAGCGACGTCATCGACGGCATCGAATGGGTCGTCGCCAACCGCGCGCGCTACAACATCCGCGTGATCAATCTGTCGCTCGGCCATCCCGTGACGGAAGCATGCTCGACCGACCCGCTGTGTGAAGCGGTCAACCGGGCGGTGCAGGCCGGGATTGTCGTGGTCGTCTCCGCAGGCAACACCGGGAAAGCACCCGACGGCCGCGCCATACTGGGTGGCATTTCGTCGCCAGCGAACTCTCCCTATGCGATCACGGTCGGCGCGCTGAACACGTGGGGGACGGTCGATCGATCGGACGACACCGTGGCGACGTTCAGCTCTCGCGGTCCTTCGGCGTACGATTTCGCGGTGAAGCCTGACATTGCCGCGCCCGGCACGAAGATCCTCTCGCTGCAGGCAGACGGTGCGTTCCTGCCGACGATGTATCCGTCGATTCATGTCGCGGGCAGCGGCAACAATGCCTACATGTATCTGAGTGGGACCAGCTTGGCTGCCCCGATCGTCAGCGGTGGCGTCGCGCTGCTTCTGCAAGGATCTCCGAATCTGTCTCCGGCGCAGGTGAAGTTCGCGCTGCAGAACGGCGCGACCGCCATGACCGACGGAGGCCTGATGGGCGCCGGCGCGGGCAGCGTGAATTTCTGGGCCTCGCGTCAGATCGCCGTTTACGGGGCCTCTCCGGCCGCGGCGCAGACCGCACCGTCGCTCGGTTCGGCGCAACGCTTCGCGGTGTTGGGCGCATCGACGGTCACCAATACCGGATCGAGCGTCATCACCGGCGACCTGGGCGTCAGCCCTGGCACCGCCGTCACCGGCTTTCCGCCGGGGCGCGTCCTGTCGGGCACGATACGCTCCGCTGACGCGGCCGCGCTTGCGGCCCAGAATGACGTCACGACGGCGTACAACAGTCTGGTCGGCCAGGCGTGCACCCAGGATATGACGGGTCAAGATCTGGGCGGACAAACGCTCACCGCGGGCGTCTACTGTTTTTCCTCCTCGGCTCAGCTGACAGGAACCCTCACGCTCAACGCGCAGGGCAACGCCAACGCGGTCTTCATTTTCAAGATGGGGAGCACGATCACGACGGCGAGCGCCTCGTCGGTCGTCCTGACAAACGGTGGGTCCCCGGATAACGTGTTCTGGCAAGTCGGCAGTTCGGCGACGCTCGGGACAGGCACGTCGTTCGCAGGAAACATTCTGGCGTTGGCGAGCATCACGGTGACCACTGGCGCACGCGTGACGGGCCGGACCCTGGCAATGAACGGCGCCGTGACGCTGGATACCAACGCGGTCACCGCAACCAATCCGCTGACGTCGGCGGTCACGACAACGGTGGGCGGCGCGCAGACCACCGGAAGCGGCGTCTCGTTCTGGGACATCGGCACGCTCGCCGCTCGTCTCGAGGCGGGCATCGGCACTCGCGGCCTCTCGGCGGTCGACGCATCCCTCGCGTGGGCGAATCCGTCGCTCCTGACGTTCGGCGACCTCAACCTGCTCGGTCTGACGAATCCGCTCGCGTCCCTGCTGCCGAAGTCGCTGATGTACGGTGCGGTGGCCGGCTGGACGGCCGATCCGTCGATTGCGTGGGGCACACCGATACAAGATCCGCAGGGCGTGGCCATTGTCTGGGGCACGTCGGAGGCCTACGCCATTGTCTGGGGCACGTCGGAAGACGACGCCATTGTCTGGGGCACGGCCATCATGACGTCCCCGGATTCGCGGTGACGAGGTGATTGTCCAGCGGCTGCGGGCCATCTCGTCCGCGCAGGCGTTGCGGGTCTACGTGCTGGCGGTCGTGCTGGCGGGTGCGTTCGTGCTCTTGGACGCGGCGTTCGATGCGGTGCGCACGCCGCACCCGATCAGTTGGCTCGCGCTGGCTGGGCTCGGGTTGGTGGCCCGATCGTTCCGGTTGAACTTCGCGTCGGACTCCGTGAACATCGCGATCGACGAAGACACGTTCTTCATCACGATGGCGTTGCTGTTCGGTCCGGGCCCCGCAACGCTCGCGATTGCGGCGGGCGGATTCGTGTTCAGCCTTCGGCGGCGCATGCCCGTGTCGCGAATCGCGTTCAACACGGCCGCGCTCGCCGTCGCGATGTGGGTCGGCGCGCACGCCTTCTTCCTGGCCGCCGGCATCGCGCCGCTGTCACAGTCAAAGCCGTCGCTGGGAGCGCTGGTCCTTCCGCTGCTCGCGATGACGGTCGTCTATTTCGCGCTGAACTCTGGGCTGATGGCGATCGCCGTCGGCCTCGACACGCGTCAGTCTCCGATCCAGATCTGGCGGCGGCATTTCCAGTGTCTCTCGATCAACTATTTGGCGGCGGCGTCCCTGGCGTTCTGTCTCATTCTCCTGATCCAGCAGGCCAGCATGATCGCGCTGGTCGTGGTCATTCCGCTGATGGTCGTGTTCCACCTGACGCTGCGATCGTCGTTTGGACGCCTGGAAGATGCGCGCCGCCATCTCACCGACATGGACCGGCTCTACCTGTCCACGGTCGAGACGCTCGCGATGGCGATCGACGCGAAAGACGACGTGACGCACAGCCACGTGCGTCGGGTGCAGGCGTACGCGATCGGCCTGGCGCGGGCGCTCGGCATCACGGACGAGCTCGAGTTGAAGGCGATCGAAGCCGCCGCGCTCCTGCACGACACCGGGAAGCTGGCGGTGCCCGAACACATCCTCAACAAGCCGGGCACGCTGACGGAGGCGGAATTCGAGAAAATGAAACGCCACGTCGACGTGGGCGCGGACATCCTCTCGCTCGTGCAGTTCCCGTATCCGGTGGTGCCGATTGTGCACTGCCATCACGAGAACTGGGACGGCACCGGCTACCCGCGGGGTGTCGTCGGCGAAGCGATTCCGATTGGCGCGCGCATTCTGTCGGTCGTCGATTGCTTCGATGCGCTCACGTCGGATCGGCCGTATCGCGGCCGGTTGACGGAAGAGGCCGCGCTGCAGATCCTGCGCGAGCGCTGCGGCCGCATGTACGATCCGCACGTGGTGGCCACCTTCATCGAGGTCTACCGGAGCATCCCGATTGCTCCGGGCGATGTGGTGGCGGGGCATGAAGTGCTCCAGCGGATTCACCAGTCGCGCCACGAGATCGACGCGCCGCGCGAACCGGTCGCAGACGTCGCCGGCGCGGCATCGACGAATCTGCTCGCGTTCGTGAGCCTGGCGCGCGCCGCCGGCGGCGAAGCGTGCGTGGCCGACGTCCTGGCGCTGGGGTCGGCGCTCCTGGCCGACGTGATGCCCGGAGCCACGGGCGCATGGTTCCTGCCCGATGCCCCGCACGATCGGCTCGTCGTGGCAGACGCGTTCGGCCCGGCTGCGGCGGCGCTTCGCGCCACGTCGGTCCCGGTCGGCGAGCGGGTGACCGGATGGGTGGCGGCGAGACGCCAGCCGATCATCAACTCGGACGCGACGCTCGATCTCGGCGCGCGCGTGGACGCGGTCACACCGCCGCTGTCGCGATGCATCAGCCTCCCGCTCATGGTCGGCGACGCGCTCGTCGCCGTTCTCACGCTCTACACTGCCGCGCCCGAGGGTTTCACGGCCGATCACGGGCGGCTCGTCCAGATCGTGGCGCCTCACCTCGCGAGGGCGATCGATGCCGCTCTCCGCACACAGAGCGCGAGTCGCGAGACCGTCCCCCCCGAACAACCGGGCCCGCGGGAACTTCGGCTCGTCGCGTCGCGTTGAGATCGTCCCCAAGCCAAACCGCCCTCAATCACGCTCCGTGACGTGCCCGTGCGAAGGCCGTGTCGGTTTCGCACGTGTGCATCCCGGCGACGAAGCATTTAGGAAGCATTAGCGGGGTCCCGAGTCAACATAAGATGCCTTCTGTTAACTCGGAAAGGCCACTAATCCTGGGCTAGGCTGGGGTTAAGGCTGCACTCTCCGGCACCGCCGGGAACTGTCGACGTGGACGCGTGTACCTGATCCAGGACTCTGCGACGCCGAGCGTGATGAGCCATCCCGTCCACAATGAGAGTACGAAGAGGGCCGGCGGCCGAAATCCGGCTGGGGTGAGCACGACGTCCAGCAGGCCCGCGACAACTCTCACGGTTGATACGGCGATCGCGATCGCGAACACCCGAATCATCCATTCCCGATGACGAGCCACCTGATGTCTGCGAATGGCCAGGAAGGCCCGGCAGATGGCAATCAGGAACAGACCGCCGAACACCGCGATCGCCATCGCTTCACCCAGACCGCCGTTGCGTCGTCAGTCTTCATAGTTTGTCGGTGCCGCCTGGACAGAATGGCTGGCAGTCTCGGCATCAGTGCTCACTCGACGGCCGCCTGCGCGGGCCCCGCTCTTGGGGGGCCCTGCACGGCGGCGGGTCGCCACGACAGGGACAGCCGCTTTCGGCTCGATGCACAATCCCGGAGATAAAGGTTGATGAGCGTCTGATAGGGGATGCCCATCTCCTTCGAGAGGCCCTTGAAGTAGGCGATCGTATCGTGCTCCAGCCGAATCGTGACTTGCCGCTTCAGCCGCCGCGCATACGGATTGCGCGTGGCTTTCGAGAAATCGTAGTGCTTCTTCACTTGGTCCACCTGTGCTCGTACTGGGCGCGTTCCTCGCGATCCGCTTTGCGAGCCGAGACGATCCGGATGACGGCCCCCTGGCGGTAGCAGTGGCAGACGACCAGTGCTCGAAGCGCACTGCTGAGGCCCAGCAGGACGAACCGGTCTTCCTGCCCAGAATGCTCCGGATCAGCAATGAGCAACGCGTGCTCATCAAAGAACACGGTCTGTGCTTCGGCAAACGATACCCCATGCTTGCGCCGGTTTATCGCGTCCTTGCGGTCGTCCCACTCAAAAGACAACTCCGCCACAAAGCAGCGTAACGACGTTGTAGTGAGAAAATCAAGTGGCGGTGGACGGCGCAGCCTGGACAGGATTCGGCCGAACACGATGGTCCGAGGCGCGTGCGGCGGTCGCAGTCTGGCGTCGGCGTGGGAAGAGGCCGCGCAGCGGGATCAGCCGTGCAGACGGGCGTACTTGGATTCGAGCTCGTCGCGCGACTCGCCGTGCTCGGGGTCGGTCACAACGCAGCCCTCGACCGGGCACACGGTCACGCACTGCGGCGCATCGAACGCGCCGACGCACTCGGTGCACAGGCCCGCGTTGATCACGTAAATGGAGTCGCCTGGGGCAATGGCGGTGTTCGGGCATTCCGGCTCGCAGGCCCCGCAGCTAATGCACTCCTCCACAATCAGCATCGACATGAGTCGCAACCTCGGTGAAAAGGACGAGGTGAAGGGTTGACGGCCGGTCACAGTGCAAGACATGGACCTGCCAGTTCTTGAAGAAAATCCGCGTATTTCGGCCTGAATCTCCCGTTGATGCCGGATTTCCGCCGCCCGGCAGGTCGCGCGCCGCCGCCGGCGCTTGCGCGCTGGATTCTGTTCGCCACCCTCGCGGCCCTGAACCGGCCCAGAGATCCCAGAGCCCGACGAGCGATTCAGCAGGGCGCCGGATTCCCGGCACCTGGCCGCGGACACGACAGCCAGAATCCGATCCTGAGCCGCGCAGCATGGCGAAGTGTGCAGCGTAACGTCCATCAGCGCGCCAGGTACGACTTATGCGAGGACAGCAACGCACAAATCTGGAGGCGGCTATGAAGCGGCGCAGTTTCATCCGATGCGGCATGGTGGCGGCAGGTGGCGCATACCTGGGCCTGAAGGAGTTCCCGTACCACCTGTACGCCGGCGCGGAACCGAAGCGGGCGCAGGACATCGTCACGCTGGGCCGCACGGGCATCCGCGTTTCCCGCCTGGCGCAGGGCACGGGGACACGGGGATTCAACAAGAGCTCCAATCAGATCCGGAAGCTCGGCGACCGTGGCCTGGCCGACCTCCTCGTCGCGGGCATCGACAGCGGGTTGAGCTTCTGGGACCTGGCGGACGGGTACGGCAGCCATCCACACGCCCGCCTCGCGCTCCAGACCGTGAAGCGCGATCGGGTCACGATTCTCACCAAGACCCGCGCCAGCACGGAAGCGGAGATGCGCGACGATCTCGATCGCTTCCGCCGCGAGATTGGCAGCGATCATCTCGACGTCGTTCTGCTCCACGCCCTGTCACGCGCGGACTGGCCGCAGCAGAAGGCGGGCGCGATGGCGGTGCTGGCCGACGCGAAAGCCCGCGGCATAATACGCGCGCACGGCGTGTCGTGCCACGATCTCGGCGCGCTGAAGACGGCCGCGGTCAGCGACTGGGTCGACGTCGATCTGGCCCGACTCAATCCAGCCGGCGTGTTGATGGACGGCAGTCCGGACACGGTCGTGCCGGTGCTGCGGACGATGAAGCAGGCGGGCAAGGGCGTGATTGGCATGAAGATCCTGGGCGAAGGACGGCTGCGCGACCGGGTGGACGAGGCGCTGCAGTTCGCGCTCGCGCAGGACGTCCTCGACGCGTTCACGATCGGCGCCGAGAGCCCGGAGGAGCTGCAGGACTTGCTGAAGAGGATTCCGGCGGCCAGCGTGCGGGGCTGACCAGGAGGTCGTCGCGCGTTTGAACAGGAACTGGGATGCGGATGTTCGCGCGTTCGATGGAGTCTCCCAGTGACGCTTCGAGAATCCTCGCGATCGCCGTCGTCTGCACCTCCCAGTCACGCGTCTCGCGCTTGAGCGTGTCGCGTCCATGAGCAGTGAGCGTGTAGTATTTGGCGCGTCGATTGTTCTCCAGTGACCCGCCATTCGCCCAGCGCGGGCACGCCAATACGTCGACACCGAACGCCCGGCGCCGCATCGGAACCTGGCGAACCCTCCGGCCAGCCAACCACCGGAGGAACGCCCGAAATTCCTCATCGACGAACCGAGGCAGGCCACCAGCGACCGCGATCGGCACGAGGAACGCGACCCGCGCGACGTGTTTACGCAGGAGCGACGCAAAAAACAAGAGCCCCGCGCGCGCGAGGCTCTTGCCGCCGGTTCTCTGCCGGCCCGTTGAGCGAATTTATGATTAATGGTACCGGTACGGGGAATCGAACCCCGGTTCCGTGGCTGAGAACCACGTGTCCTGACCCCTAGACGATACCGGCACTCGGCCCGACAGGAACCCTGGATGTTAGCGCGCCCGCGACGCATGGTCAAGCGCGCTCCCCTTCCGTGTTTCCAGTACCATCAACAGATGCGTTATCTCCTCGCCCTCCTCCTCATTCTCGTTCTTGTCGCCGGTGGCGCCTGGGTCGTGGCGGGAAGACAGGGGGGCCCCTCGATCGACATCGGGAAACCCGAGAAGTTCGTCGGCACGTCCACGCCGCTCGAAGTGACCGTCGGCGCGCCCGGCGGCAAGCTGACGTCGCTCAACATCGTCCTCGAGCAGAACGGGAAGCAGACGCCGCTGTACTCGATGGACGCCCCCCGTGGCGCCGAGCTCAAACAGGACGGTCCCGACAAGCTGCGCGTCACCCGCGACGTCGGGAAGCAGCGGGTGCCCGAGCTGCAGGGAGGGGCGGCGCGCATCATCGTGACCGCGGCGCGGCCGGTGCTGTACGGCGTGCGAACGTTGGAGTCCACGGCCGCGCGCGACGTGCAGGTGCGCCTGGAACGTCCCCGCGTGTCGGTGATCTCCACGCACCACTACATCAATCTCGGCGGGTCCGAGATGGTCGTGTACCGCGCGAGCCCGGACGACGTCACGTCCGGCGTCGTCGTCGGCGACATCGAGTATCCGGGCTATCCCGCCTCGGGCGTGGCGGTCGAGGGGGTGAAGATAGCCGATCCGGCGGCCCGCGTGGCGTTCTTCGCGCTCCGGTTCGATCAGGACCTGAACACGCCCATCCGCCTGTTTGCGCGCGACGAGGCCGGCAACAACGCGCGCGCGGATTTCGATTACCGCACGTTCCCGAAGCCGTTCAAGAAGAGCCGTCTCGAGCTCGACGACAAGTTCCTCGAGCGGGTGGTCCCGGCCATTCTCGAGGGGACGTCTGAGGTGAAGCCCGAAGGGGACACCCTCGCGAAGTATCTCGTCATCAATGGGGATCTGCGGCGAAAGAACGCGGAGAAGATCGCGTCATTCGCGAGGCACTCCGCCCCCGGGATGCTCTGGCGCGGCGTCGTCTTCCACCCCTTCATGAACAACGCCGTGGAGTCGGCGTTTGCCGATCAGCGGACCTACGTCTACAAGGGCAAGGAGGTCGACCACCAGGTGCACCTCGGCTTCGACCTCGCGTCGTTCACGGGCACGAAGATCGTCGCGTCGAATCGCGGCAAGGTGCTGTTCGCGGACGAGCTCGGCATCTACGGCAACTGCGTGATCCTCGACCACGGCATGGGCGTGCAATCGCTGTACGCGCATCTGTCGTCGATCGGCGTGAAGGCCGGGGACGTTGTGGAGAAGGAGCGGGAGATCGGAAGGAGCGGCATGACCGGCCTCGCGGGGGGCGACCACCTGCACTTCACGATGCTCGTCAGCGGGCAGATGGTGAACCCGGTCGAGTGGTGGGATCCCCATTGGATTGAAGATCGGATACTTCGGAAGCTCCGAACAGGATCCTGAGCGGAGTGGCTGTCGACGTCCCGAGAATCTGCAACCTGAACCTGATCTGTGATAGTCATGTAAGGTTATGTTAATGAACAATTTGCGGCCGTTGGTGGCGGTCGCCTGTCTGGCCCTGGCCCTCGCGTGCAGCGGCGCGAAGCAGGCGGCCCCGAGCGGGCCGCCGCCCGATGCGAAGCGCGTGGACGCATCGAAGGCGGGCAGCGTCGCCGGGCGGGCGCTCCTCGACGGTCCGGCGCCGGCGAACGCGCCGATCAGGATGTCCTCCGACCCGTTCTGCATTCGCGAGCACCCGGAGGGCGCCAGCTCCGAAAGTGTCGTCGTCGAGAACGGCGGCCTCGAGAACGTGTTCGTCTACGTGAAAGACGGCCTCGGCCAGTACTACTTCGACGTCCCGACCACGCCGGTGAAGCTCGACCAGCGGGGCTGCCGCTATCTTCCGCACGTCCTCGGCGTGCGCGCGGGGCAACCGCTTGAAATCACCAACAGCGACGCCATCATGCACAACGTGCACGCGCTGTCGGACGTGAACCAGCCCTTCAACTACGGGCAGCCGCTGAAAGGGATGTCCAACACCAGGACGTTCACGGCGCGCGAGGTGATGGTTCCGTTCACGTGCGACGTGCACAACTGGATGCACGCGTACGTCGGCGTGCTCGATCATCCGTATTTCGCGGTCACCCAGGACGGGGGGAAGTTCGAGCTGAAGAACCTGCCGGCCGGCACCTACACGGTTGAGGCGTGGCACGAGAAGCTCGCGACCCGGACGCAGAGCGTGACGCTCGGCGAGAAGGAGTCGAAGGACGTGACGTTCACGTTCAAGGCGCCGGCAGCTACGGGGAACTAAATGAAGTGGCTCCACCGGTACGCGACGCTCGTGGCCGCCTCGACCGTGCTGCTGATTGCCGCCGGCGGGATGGTGACGAGCACGGGCTCTGGGCTCTCCGTGCCCGACTGGCCGAACACGTACGGGTCGTTCATGTTCTCGTTCCCGATGGACAAGTGGGTTGGCGGCATCTTTTACGAGCATGGACACCGGCTGATCGCCAGCGCCGTCGGCTTCCTCACGGTGATTCTCGCGCTGTGGACGTGGCGGGTGGAGCCGCGGGCCTGGGTGCGGCGGTTGGGGTTTGCCGCGCTCGGTGCGGTGATCCTGCAGGGGCTCCTCGGAGGCATCACCGTGCTGTTCCTGCTGCCCGACCCCGTGTCGATCGGCCATGCCGGGCTCGCGCAGTTGTTTTTCTGCCTGACGCTGAGCCTCGCGCTGTTCACGTCGCCCCGGTGGCTGGCGATGGCGGAGCCGGTCGACGATCCGATGCTGCGCCGGGTGGCGGGCGCGACGACCGCGCTCATCTACGTGCAGACCCTGCTTGGCGCCACGGTTCGTCACACCGGGGCCGGAATGGCGATCCCGGACTTCCCGCTCGCGTTCGGCCACGCGATTCCGCCGGTCTGGTCCGCGCCGGTCGCGATCCACTTCGCGCACCGGGTGGGCGCGCTGCTCGTGATCGCGGCGATCCTCGCGACCGCCGGCCACGTCCGGCATCATCACCGCGGCCGCCGGGAGCTCACGCGTCCGGCGGCACTGCTCGTGCTGCTCGTCGTCACACAGGCGACGCTCGGCGCTTTCGTCGTCTGGTCTGGGCTTCAGCCTTTCATCAATACCGCGCACGTCGTCAACGGCGCGCTCGTACTGGGCGCTTCGCTCGTGCTGACGCTGCGCAGCTTCGGCGTGCTGATCAACCGCGCTCCGGCGCGCGATCATCGGCGTATCGCGACCGCCGTCCCTCCACTCGGAGCGCGCTCATGAAGACCGGGGCAGACGCCGTCGCGCTGCCTGCCGCCCGCAGCCGCGCGAACGATTTCATCGCGCTCGCCAAGCCGCGCCTCAACTTCCTGGTGGTGGCCTCGTCGGTCGCCGGCTACGTGATGGCCGGAGGCGACACCTCGAACGCCGCCCGCCTGGTGCTGACGATCGTGGGCACCGGGCTCGTCGCCGGCGGCGCCTCCGCGTTCAACCAGGTGATCGAGCGAGAGCCCGACAGCCTCATGCGCCGCACGCGGATGCGCCCTGTGCCGGACGGCCGCCTGCAGCCCGGCGAGTCGCTGGCGTTCGCGGCCGCGACGTCCGGCGCCGGCCTCGCCATCCTGGGAGCCGGCGTCAACCTGCTCAGCGCCGCCGTCGCGCTCACGACGCTCCTGATCTACGCAGTCGTCTACACGCCGCTCAAACGGCGCTCGTCCTTTGCCACCGTCGTGGGCGCCATTCCCGGCGCGCTCCCCCCCGTCATCGGCTGGGCCGCGGCGCGCGACTCGCTGTCGCAGGGGGCATGGGTGCTCTTCGCGATTCTGTTCCTCTGGCAGCTGCCGCACTTTCTTGCGATCGCGTGGATTTACCGTGAAGACTACGCGCGCGCCGGGTTCCCGATGCTCCCCGTGATCGAGCCTGACGGGCGCAGCACCGGCCGGCAGGCGACGCTGTATTGCGCGGCGCTGCTCCCGGTCAGCCTCGCCCCGACGCTCATCGGCATGACCGGCACCGGCTACTTCGTCGCGGCGCTGATACTCACGCTGCTGTTCCTCGGCCTCACGCTGAGGTTCGCGCGCACGCGCACGATTCCCGACGCGCGCCGGCTCTTCTTCGGATCGATCATCTACCTGCCTGTCCTGTGGATCCTGATGATCGCGGGCCGGGCGTGACTCTCGCGGATCTCCCGGCCCTCAACGCATCGCTCAACGCCACGGCGGGCGCGCTGCTGGTCGTCGGCTACACGCTGATCCGCCGCGGCCACGTGCGCCGGCATCGCGCGGTGATGATCAGCGCGTGCGCGGTCTCCACGCTGTTTCTCATCTCGTACGTCATCTATCACGCCAACATCGGCTCGAAGCCGTTCCCCGGACGTGGTCCCATTCGGCTCGTCTACTTCACGATCCTCGTGACGCACGTCGTCCTTGCCGCCACGGTCCTTCCGCTCGCCCTCATCACACTCTCGCGCGGCCTGAAGGCCCGCTTCGACCGCCACGTCGCCATCGCCCGATGGACGTTGCCGATCTGGCTGTACGTCTCCGTCACTGGCGTGATCGTCTACCTCATGCTGTACAAGCTGTACTGATTGGTCTCAATCGTGCAGCGGAAGCCGCGCGCGACGTACCTACGTACCTACAGCTGAAGCTGCGCGCTCCGTGCCGTCGGTCTTCGGGATCGGATCGCGGATCGGAGATCCGTAATCCGGATCACACAATCGGAATCGTGAGTTCGAGTCGTGAGTCACGAGTCGTGAGCCGCGAGCCGCGAGCCCGATGTTAGTTAGGATCTCAGAAGCATGACTCGAGTGCCGAGTCGCCGCGCGGTACTCGCGTGCGGGGCTGTTCTGATTCTGGCGGCGCATGCCTCTGCGTACGCCTTCGCCCAGACGCAGATCCGAGCCCAGCCGATTACACCGGCGCTGACGATCGTCAATCCCCGGGTGCTCCTGGGGGCCGCGACGCTCACGGTGACCGGGCTGCTCTGCCTGCTCTACTTCTACCGGCGCCGTCTCTACATCCTGTACTGGATTGCCGGCTGGAGCCTGGCGACCGCCGCCACCTTTCTCGTCGCGCCCGAGTACTCGAACCGCACGCTCGGCTTTGCCCTTTACGGCATCTCACAGTTTCTGGGCATCATGAGCGCGCTCGTGTTCGTCATCAGCGCCGACGCCTACCGGACGCGGCCCCGGCTGCGGCGCGGCTACGGGATCGTGCTGCTGCCGGTGTTGATCTGGTTTGCTCTCGCCCCCATTCCGCTCGGTCCCGTGGCGGTATACGCTCCGGGACATCTGCTGATCGCAGGCGGATTCGTCGCCGCCGGCGTCGCGCACCTCGCGCTGCTCCGGCAGACGCGGCTCCTGGGGGCCGCCGTCGTCGGAACCATGATGCTGGCGGTTGCCGCGTCGAACGGCTGGCTGGCGCTCGTCGTGAACGATCCGGGGGCCGCCGTCGGACGGACGGCGTTCGTGAACCTCGCGCTGTACCTCGTCACGGCGCTCGGCATGCAGCTCATGACGTTCGAGGACATGACGTACGAGCTGCGCGTCGCGAACAAGCGGCTCGAGTCCGCGCAGGCGGAGCTGCGGGAGCTGGTGACGACAGACGCGCTGACCGGCTGCCGGAACCGCCGCTTCTTCGCTGAGGTCATCGGCCGAGAAATCCAGCGGCATCGCCGCTACCGCATTCCGCTGTCGATGCTGTTCGTGGACGTGGATCGCTTCAAGGCCGTCAACGACACGCTCGGCCACGAGGAAGGCGACAGGGTCCTCCAGCGGGTCGCCGCGTTCCTGATCCGCAACATCCGCGAGGCCGACTCCGTGTTCCGGTGGGGCGGGGACGAGTTTCTGATCCTCATCTCGTGCCGCGAGGACGAAGCCGCGCGCAAGAAAGCAGACCTCCAGGCGGCATTCTCGCAGTCACCCGACGCCACGTCCCTGCCCGCGAGCGTGGATCTCAGCATCGGCTGCGCCGAAGTGCCCGTTGACGCCACCGACGTCATGGCCATCGTCAAAATCGCGGATGAGAGGATGTATTTGAACAAGAAGCGGTGATGTTTCATCGAAACTGCTCTCCTCGTGGGGGCAGCACGAGCGGGAGATCGGGCAGTGCTCCATCTGCTCAGTCAGGAGCGCAGTCGCGGATGTAGCGCAGCCCTTCAGGGCTGCCTTTTCAGTTCACCACGAAGCAGTAGAGCAGACCGGCGCCGCCGGTGCTGACGAGATTCGCCTGGCTGCATCCGCGCGAGGGGTGCGCGGAATTCCACGACGTGTTGCCGCCGCCGGTCCGGTCGAAGTGCCCGAGCTGCGCGGTGCCCGCGCTGTTGCTCGTCCAGTTCGAGCACGTGTGGTCGGCGCCGTCGGTATACGCTCGGCCATCGAGCTGCGAGCCGGTGACGATGTCGTGCTGGTTCGGCGTCGATCCGGCGCCAGGGATCGCTTCCCCCTTTTCCGACAGCGCCGTCGTCCGCGAGAGGTTGTTCCCGAGACGCGCGGCATCGAGCGTATCGCCGTGGAGGTCCGCCACGTTCTGCGCGACGCGTCCGCCTCGCGCGTTGTGCCACGGGCCCTGGCCA
Source organism: uncultured Vicinamibacterales bacterium (assembly GCA_964476725.1). Classification (GTDB taxonomy): domain Bacteria; phylum Acidobacteriota; class Vicinamibacteria; order Vicinamibacterales; family 2-12-FULL-66-21; genus JALZOC01. Next base: position 8,702 of record CAYZBZ010000005.1, on the reverse strand, counting down.
ATCCGATCGCGCGCGTTGACCGCCGGCTGATTGCCGGACGCGCTCGCGCTCAGGTACGCGTGCCACGTGCGATTGCCGGCGCCCGCGGCTGCGGCCAGCGCCTGGCAGTGCGCATCGGCGCCCGCGAGCCCGCCGAGATTCGCGCCGTCCCCTTTGCCGACGCTCGTGATGAAGAACGACATCGGCGGTGGCGGGGCCGCCTGTTGACCCGGCGGCAGCTGCGCCGGCGGAGGCGCCGGCTGCTGCGCGAACACCAGTCCCGATACCGCGAGTACCGCCAGCATTACTGCTCGAAACACACGTCTCTTGCGATCCATATACTCCCCCTGCCGCCCGATTCTACCGAAAATGGGGACCCTGAGGCTCTCGAAGGGCGTGCTAACCGATCATTATCGGTACAAAAGATACCGACTCCGAAGCAGCCGCCACCGCGCTTCGCCGGCGGCCCAGCTGCCGGCGACATCCGCCGGGTCGTCACCGGCACGCAGGCGCGCCACGCCGTCCTTCAAACCGAACAACCGTTCCGTTGATTCCAGCTCGAACCTGGCGCCGTAGAGCTTCTGCAGCATCGCCGCGATCTCTACTCCGACACGGACCGGCCTGATCGCCGCGCGGTCGGTGACGATCATGAACACGCCGCCGCACGTCTCGTTCGCGTATTTGCTGGACGTCGGCGTGAACCGGACCGGGTAGAAGCGGATGCCCGGCAGTGCGCGCGCGTTGAGCGCGTCGGAGAGCTCGACGCCGTCGATCCACGGTGCGCCGAGCTGCTCGAACGGCGTGTCGGTGCCGCGGCCGACGGAGAGGTTGGATCCTTCGATCGCGCCGATGCCGGGATACAGCGTCGCCTGGATCAGGTTGCGCATGTTCGGCGACGGGTTGATCCACGGAAGGCCGGTCGCATCGAACCACTGGTCGCGCTTCCAGTTCTTCACCGGCACCACCGTCAGATCCGCGCCGATCTGGTTCTCCGCGTTGAAGAGGCTGGCCAGCTCGCCGAGGCTCATGCCGTGGCGGATCGGCATCGGGAAGTACGCCGTGAACCCGAGCGCGCTCTTGTCCATCGTCGGCCCTTCGATCTGGAACCCGTTGATCGGGTTCGGCCGATCGAGCACCATGACCGCAATCTTCCGTTTCGCCGCCTCCTCCATGACGTACGCCATCGTCGTCATGTAGGTGTAGAACCGCGCTCCGACGTCCTGCAGGTCGACGACCATCGTGTCGATGCCTTCGAGCATCGCGGCCGTGGGACGCCGCGTCTCGCCGTAGAGCGAGTAGATGGTCAAGCTCGTCTTCTCGTCCGTCGAGGAGGGCACGTTGGCGTCAAGGATGCCCCGGATGCCGTGTTCGGGGCTGAAGAGGCGGACGAGCGACACGTCCTTCGATCCGTAGAGCAGATCGATGGTGGTCGCCCCGTCTCGGGCGAGGCCCGTATGGTTCGTGACGAGCCCGACGCGCTTCCCGCGGAGCGCCGCGAATCGGCTCGCGCGGAGCACGTCGATGCCGCTCAGCACCGCCGCCGGCTTCGCTGGCGGCGCCGCGGGGCCGGACGGCCCGAAATCGCGTCCCGTAAACGCTCTGCTGCGGATGTCCGGCGGCACGTCGGTAATCGAGGCGGCCGCCACCGTCGCCACCCGCGCGCGCAGCGGCGTCACGTCCCCCTTGCCGTCAGGGTGCACCCGGTTCGACAGGAACACGACGAACATCTCCGTGGCGGGATCCACCCAGAGCGACGTGCCGGTGAACCCCGTGTGGCCGAACGAGCCCAGCGGCAGCAGCTCGCCGCGGTTCGACGAGAACGACGAGTCCATGTCCCACCCGAGGCCTCGCACGTTCCGCTCGCCGGGCTGCGTGGCCGCCGTCGTCATCTTCGCGACCGCCAGCGGCGACAGGATCCTGATCCCGCGATACGCGCCCCCTCCGAGCAGCATGCGGCAGAAGATCGCAAGGTCCGCGGCCGTGCTGAAAAGCCCTGCGTGACCCGCGACCCCGTCCATCCGGCGCGCCGTCGGATCGTGCACCACGCCGCGCAACATCGACATGTCCGGCCCCTGGCACGGCCAGCCGAACGGCGTGCAGCCCTCGGTCGGCGCGATGCGCTCCCGCAGCGACGGCGGCGGCAGGAACATCGTGTCCTTCATGCCGAGCGGCCCGAAGATGCGATCGTGCGCGAAGCGGTCGAGCGGCAGTCCGCCCACGCGGCGGACGATGTCGCCGAGGAGGAAGTAGTTGATGTCGCTGTAGACGAAGCGCTCGCCGGGAGCGAAGGTGGGCACTTCCTCGATCGCGAGATCGATGGCCGTCTGCGAGCCGCGCCACGCGTCCGCCAGATCGACGTCGGGCCTCAGGCCTGACACGTGGGTCATCAGGTGGCGGATCGTGATCTCTCCCTTGCCGTACCGCTCGAAACCCGGCACGTGCGCCGACACGCGATCGGTCAGCCGGATCTTGCCTTCCTCCACGAGGATCATCACGCTCGTCGTCGTCGCCACCACTTTCGTGAGCGACGCGAGGTCGAAGACCGTGTCGAGCGTCATCGGCTCCGCCGCGGGCGCGGCGACCCGGTTTCCGATGGCTTTCTGGTAGAGCGTGCGATCGCCGCGACCGACGAGCACGACCGCGCCTGGAAGCTTCTTCTCCGCGATCGCCTGCGTGACGAGCGGCTCGATCGCGTCCAGCTTCCGCGCGTCTGGCGGCGCGTCGTTCGCGCGCGTAGACGCGCGAGTGGTGTCGGCCCGGCCGGCGTCCGCGCGGTGAAGATCGTCGAGCACGAGCTGCGGGGACTGGGCGGCAAATGGCGTCGCCACGAACGCGACCAGAAAGGCCACGGTCAGTTGGTTCATGATGGGGATTATATCCACCTGAGGCAGCGAGGCAGCCCTAAAGGGCTGCGCTACGATGAGCCCTGATTCCGCGAAGGACGGCGACGTCCTGTCACTGTAGCGCAGCCCTTCAGGGCTGCCTGATCAGCGAAGGGTCGTTATCAGGCGCATCCGTCGGTCCGTGGCGTCGAAGAAGAAGCTTTCCCACGCGCGGCGGATCTGATCGATCTTGGCGACCTGTCCGGCGTCCGGGGTACGGCCGGCGCTCGAGATATAGACGAACGCCTGGCGGTGGACCTTCGGGGCATCCGCGGAGGACGGCGATCGGCGGTCATGGATGGCGATGATGTCAGAGATGAGCACCGTGCGGCGCGTCCCGTTGAATCTGACGCCGACTTCCGGCGACGACTCGCGGGTGCGCTCTGCGGAGAAATTCGTCGGACTCTCGACGTAGAAGAACGGCGGCACGGCGGTGTCCGGCACCAGTCCCATCGCGTACTGATCGAGCAGGCTGTAGCGCTTCACCGCGCCGATTGTGCGGAACGAGCCGCCGCCAAGATCCTCGATGTCGTTTCCTTCCATGACCGACGCGTCAGAGTCGAGGAAGAAGCTCCAATGGGCGAGGTCGCGCCCCAGGAGCGCGTCCGAGCGCTCCCGATTGTGATCGCGGAGCTCGAGAAACGCGAGCCAGCGATGGCCCGACTCCTGGCCGAGGAGGCTGAGCGTGTTGTTCTCCCCGAGGAACTTCTGCGTGGGACTGTCCGGATACTTGCCGATCCAGTCCATCATCACCAGGCTGCGCAGCTGGCCGCCGCTTCCGAAGTCGGCGGACAGGTCGTACGTGTCCGTGCCGATGCCGCGCACCTCGTTCGCGATCGTGGTTTCGTAGGCAAAAGCGTCCGTGGTGAGATCCGTGTCGCTCCAGAACACGATCTGGTCGTAGTTGTCCGGATGCGACTGGAAGAACTTCCGTGTGGCCGCTACGAGGTCGAGCTGAGCCTGCTGTGCGAACCGCTCGCCGACCGCCGCGCGCCCACCGAGGGTGGGGCCCGCATCGCTGAGGTTAGCTACGGTGAACTCCCCGGTCTGACCCGGCGACAGACCCACGATCGCGTCACCGAGGCTGATGGCCGTCCCGAAGATCATCTCGATGGTGCCGTTCGGGAGCAGCGTAGCCTGCACGGTTGTCGTCTGCACCGAATCGAAGCCGCGGACGACGCACCACGTGACGGTGTACTGATCCGGGGCCGCGTTCAGGAAGATGCGGCCGTTGCCGGTTGTCGGATCGAGGTCCGCGAAAAACGGGGACACCCGCGAGGGGCCGGTCAGCAGACGGGCGACGTTGCGCTCGGTGCTGGACTTGTCCGGCTCCCCGAACGTGATGTTGCCGTCGGAGTTGACGTAAGCGGCGGTCGCCGATTTTCCATAGAAAGAGAAGCTGAACGGCACCGTGCCGCTCACGCTGTCGTCGTCGGTCAGCGTCAGCCGCGTGCCGAGCGTCTGGCGGAACGTCCCGTCGATGCGACGGACGTCGTAGCCGCCGGCGGCGTTGAGGTTGAAGCGAAGGCCGAAGCCACGCAGATCGTACGTATTCGGCGGGAGGATCAGGTCCGACTCGTCCTGTACGATCGCGATCTCCCCGATGTCGGCGGCATCGCGCGCCGAAAACCCCGCGACAGCCCCGGAATCGCGGCGTCCTGCCGCCTCGCGATGGGTCCACAGCGCGTCCAGCACGCGCCATCTCGGGTTGCCGTCGAGGACGCTCGTCTTCAGCGCTCTGACCGGGTCCGGCGCCGCGGCCAGGGGCGACTCCGGCTCATCTTCGACCGCCGCCGATGAACAAGGGTTCGTGGTTGGAGCAGGAGCGGGAGTGGAGGGGGACGAGCCGCTGGATCCGCCACAGGCGGATACCAGCAGCCCCAGAGCCGCGAGACCGAGCAGTCGCTTCACCGACCTTACTTCTTGTTCAACTGGTCGAGAATCTTCTTGGCGTCGGCCACTTCCTTGGCGTTCGGCGACAGCGAGACGAACTTCTCGAGGTCCACCTTCGCCTCGTCAAATTTCTGCGCCTGGACGTACGCGCGGCCGCGGTAGTAGTAGATTTCGTTCTGGTTCGGAAACTGCGCCAGCAGCGTCGTCAGCGATGCCGCGGCTTCGACTCCCTTCCCCTCGTTGATCATCACGATCGCGGCGTTCATGAAGGGGAACGGATCCTTCACCTGGGTCATGTCGACGGCGTCCAGAATCGCCTTGGCCCCCGCCTTGTCGCCGGTCTCCATCAGCAGGTCGGCGTGCAGGAGCTTCAGCTCGACGTCGTTCGGATCCTTTTCGAGCGCGATCTTGAGGTGTTCGAGCGCCTTGGCGGGCTGGTTCTCGACCGCATACGTCCGCGCGATGAAGGTCTCGATCTGGTAGACCGACGGGTATTTCACGAGGAGGTCTTCGTAGATCTTGCGCGCGTCGGCGATTTTGCCCGACTGCGCGAGGACCGCCGCGCGTTGAATTTCCGCGTTGATTTCAACCGTCGGGTCGATCGGCTTCTTCAGGGTGACGTTGAGGGGGGCCGGGCGCTCGTTCTTGATCTCGATGACCTCGCGGAATGGCGCGAGCCCTTCCTTCCCAAGCTCGATCTGCCACTGGCCCTCGGCGAGGCCGTTCAGGCGCCACTCCCCCTTCTTGTCGCTCTTCCCGGACACCAGCTCGGTCTGACCGACCATCTGCGCTCTGACGCTGACGTCCGCGAGCGGCTGTCCCTGCTCGTCGACGACTTTGCCGGTCAGCCGGGCGTTGCCGCGGGACTGGGCAGGCGCCGAAGTGGCCACCAAGGCGGCCAGAATGGTCGTAATGATGGCCATGCGAAATGACTTCATATCCACTCCCTTGCCTTCTCCTCGCGCACAAAAAACCCGCCAGTCCCATACCAGAGACTCCGGGCGTCCAGTGTAGCGCAAGCGGGCGATCGGCTGAAACTCTTCGGTTCTACAGGGTTCCACATGATTCGCAAGGTTCCTCCAGTTCAGTGGAACCTCGTGGAACCCAGCGAACCCTGGAATACTTGACTTCACCGACCGTAATGAATGAACATTCATTCATGCCCGTGACC
>CAYZBZ010000005.1:0-2677 GCA_964476725.1 uncultured Vicinamibacterales bacterium | reverse complement strand
GGAATACTTGACTTCACCGACCGTAATGAATGAACATTCATTCATGCCCGTGACCGCCGCGCGGCGCGCCCCAGCCCTCGCGGGCCGCGCCGACAAAGCCGACAAGCGCGACGCGATCCTCCGCGCCGCGATCGAGACGTTCGCCGCCAGAGGGTTCTTCAACGCCCAGGTCGCTGACGTGGCGCGCGCCGCAGGGGTCGCCGCCGGCACCGTCTACCTCTACTTCCGCGGCAAGGACGACCTGCTCATCTCCATCTTCGATCGGACGATGAAGGAGGCGATCGCCGCCGGCCGCCAGAGCGTCGCCGCGAAGACGACCCCGATCGAGCAGCTCCGCGAGATCGCGAAGCTGCATCTCGGCCGGCTCGGCCGCGACCGGGACCTGGCCATCGTCTTCCAGGTCGAGCTGCGCCAGTCGACCAAGTTCATGGAGCGCTTTTCCGCCACGCACCTCCGCGAGTACATCGGGATCATCCGGGACGTCATCGACGAAGGGCAGCAGAAGGGGGCGTTCCGCCGTCAGATCAACCCGACGCTCGCCGCGAAAATGTTCTTTGGCGCGCTCGACGAGATGGCCACGAACTGGATCCTGAGCCGCCGCAAGTACTCACTGGCCTCCGAGGCCGATGCGGTCGTGGATCTGTTCGTCGGCGGCATGGGACGCTGAAAACAAGCGGATTCCAAAGCTGCGAAAATGACGACGCGAATCAGGACAGCCGCCGTGCTGGGCGCAGGGACGATGGGGGCGCAGGTGGCCGCGCACTTCGCGAACGCGGGCCTGCCGGCGCTGCTGCTCGACGTGACGCCCGAGGCGGCGCGCGAGGGCCTCGAGCGCGCCAGGGCGCTCAAGCCCGATCCGTTCTTCACGCCCACCACCCACACGCTCGTCCGCACGGGCGGTTTCGACGATCTCGCGTCAATCGCGACCTGCGACTGGATCCTCGAAGCCGTCGTCGAGCGCCTCGACGTCAAGCAATCGCTGTTCGAGCGGATCGAGAAGCACCGCCGCGCGGACGCCATCGTCAGCTCGAACACGTCCGGGATCCCGATCGCCGCGCTTGCCGCCGGACGATCCGAGGGGTTCCGGCGTCATTTTCTGGGAACGCACTTCTTCAACCCGCCGAGGTACCTGCATCTGCTCGAGATGATCCCGACACCCGATACCGCTCCCGCCGTCGTTGAGGCCATCTCCAGCTTCGCCGACAGACGGCTCGGTAAAGGGGTCGTCATCGCGAAGGACACGCCGAACTTCATCGCGAATCACCTCGGCCTCTACGGCGTCGTGCAGATCTTCAGAGCGCTCGAGACTGGCGAGTTCACCATCGAGGAGATCGACGCGATGACGGGCCCGGCCATCGGGCGGCCGAAAAGCGCGACATTCAGGACGATGGACATTGCGGGGATCGACGTCCTTGCCCACGTGGCGCGCAACCTGGCGGAGAGCCTCGACAACCCCGGGGATCGGGCGATGTTCACGCTGCCGCCATTCGTCGAATCGATGGTGGAGCGGCATTGGATTGGCGCCAAGGCGGGGCAGGGCTTTTACAGGAAAGACGCGAGCGGCGACATCCTGACGCTCGACCCGGCGTCCATGGAATACTGGCCGAAGCAGCCGGCGCGCCTCCCATCTCTCGACGCCGCGCGTTCGATTGACGACGTCGGCGAGCGGGTCCGAACGCTGCTCGAGGGGGATGACAAGGTCGGTCGTTTTCTTCGTGCGACCCTCGCTCCGACACTCGACTACGCGGAGCGCGTGGCGCCGCGGATCGCGCACAATCCCGCCGACGTCGATCGCGCGATGCGCTGGGGGTTCGGCTGGGAGCTGGGGCCGTTCGAGCTCAGGGGAACGTCCTCGCCGGAGCTGACGCTTCTTGGAGCGTCGAAGGCCAGCCGGGGTGTCGTGCGCAGGAATGCGGGCGCGAGCCTCGTCGATTTGGGGGACGGAGTGCTGGCCGTCGAGTTCCACTCCAAGATGAACGCGATCGGCGGCGACACCATCCAGATGCTGCAGGCGGGCGTCACCGAGGCCGCCGCCAACTTCACGGCTCTCGTCGTCGGCAACGACGGCGTCCACTTCTCCGCCGGCGCGAACCTCATGCTCCTGCTCCTCGAATCGCAGGAAGGGAACTGGGACGAGGTGGACATGATGATCCGCGCGTTCCAGGGGGCGACGATGTCGCTGAAGTACGCGGACGTGCCGGTCGTGGTCGCGCCGGCCGGTCTGGCGCTCGGCGGCGGGTGCGAGGTGGCGCTTCACGCCGATCGCGTCCAGGCGGCGGCGGAAACGTACATGGGGCTCGTCGAGGTCGGCGTGGGGCTGATTCCTGCGGGCGGCGGGACGAAGGAGATGCTCGCGCGCGCGATGGACGCGGCGCCGGCCGGTGGAGACCCGCTCCCCTTCGTCCAGCGTGTCTTCGAGACCATCGGCTTTGCCAAGGTGTCCGGGAGCGGCCCCGACGCGCAGCGCATCGGATACCTGCGCGACGCCGACGGCATCTCCATGAATCGCGACAGAGTGATCGCGGACGCGAAAGCCACGGCGCTCGCGCGGGCGTCCGCGTACGTCCGCCCGCAGCCCAGGACCGCGATTCGCGTCGGCGGCGAGGGAATCCTGGCGACGTTGAAGCTCGGCATCCACCTGGCCTGGCGCGGCGGGCGCATCAGCGACCACGACGCG
>CAYZBZ010000004.1:51319-57357 GCA_964476725.1 uncultured Vicinamibacterales bacterium | reverse complement strand
ACCCGGTCGCAGCGCTGCGCGAACGCGCGCGGCTGGCGCCCGGCGCCTTCGTGCGCCTGACGGTCTCCACGGGCATCGCGCCGGATCGCGACGCGGCGCTGGCGCTCGCGCGCAAGTACTGGGACGCCGGCGCGGCGGCGCGCGCCTTCTCCATGGCGTTCACCCATGTGCACGTGACCCTGCAGCACCTGGGCCTCACAGACGACCACGCCATGCTCTTCGATCGGCTGGCGTCACGCGTGTTCGGATCCGACGCATCGTGCATCAGCCCGCCGGACCTCGCGCGCAACACGCTCGGGCAATCGAACCTGTGGGGCTTCGGCATCTCCGGGGACCTTCCCATCGTGCTCGTCCGGGTCACCGAGACGGAGTCGGTCGCGCTCGTGCGGCAGGTGCTGCACGCGCAGGAGTACTGGCGCCTCAAGGGCCTCCGCGCCGATGTCGTCATCCTGAACGAGCATCCCGCGGAGTACCTGGACGAGACGCATGGTTTTCTGACCCGCCTCGTGCAGGAACCGCGCTGGGCAGGCTGGAACAACAACCCGGGCGGCATGTTCCTGCTGCGTGCCGATGGAATGCCCGAAGCCGATCGCCATCTGCTGTCGGCCGTCGCGCGGGTCGTGCTGCGGGGAGACCTGGGAGATCTCACGGCGCAGCTGGATCGCCCGGCGCCCTGGCTCTACTCCGCGCAGCATGTGCTGCCCTCGGCCGAGTTCAGCTCTCCGGAGCCGGCATCTGCGCCGGTGGCAGTACCGTCGCTGGTCATGGAGAACGGCCTCGGCGGCCTCACGCCGGACGGTCGCGAGTACGTCGTCGTGCTCGAGGGAGAGCGTGAGACGCCGCTGCCCTGGTCCAACGTAATCGCCAACCCGGAGTTCGGAACCATCGTCAGCGCCTCCGGCTCCGCCTTCACGTGGGCCGAGAACAGCCGGGAAAACCGGCTGACGCCGTTTGCCAACGACCCCATCGCGGACCCCACAGGGGAAGCGATTTACCTGCGCGACGAGGACTCCGGCGTAGTGTGGGGCGCCGCCCCGGGGCCGCTTCCTCGCCGCGCCGACGGCGGCCGCTGGGTGGTTCGGCATGCGGCCGGCGTCACGCGCTGGCAGTACGCGGTGGCCGGGCTGGAGCAGGAGCTGGCGGTCTTCGTCGCACCGGACGATCCCGTGAAGCTGTCGCTGCTGACGCTCACCAACACGTCGAAGGCAACACGCCGGCTGAGCGTGTTCGGCTACGTGGAGTGGTGCCTCGGACCGCCGCGAGCCGGCGAGCGCCGGTTCGTCGTCACGGAGATCGACGAGTCGTCGGGGGCCATTCTGGCGCGGAACCCTTACAACACGGAGTTCGGCGGCCGTGTCGCCCTCTGGCAGTCCACGGAGCGAGCTGGATCCTCTACGTGCGACCGTACCGAGTTCGTGGGACGTAACCGCACCTTGAGCCGACCGGCGGCGCTTCTTCGCGATCGACTCGCCGGGCGCAGTGGCGCCGGCCTCGATCCGTGCGGCGTCCTGCAGATCGTGGTGCAGATCGAGCCGGGCGACTCGCACCAGATCGCATTCGTGCTGGGTCAGGGGCGCGACAGGACGCAGGCGCTCGAGCTTGCGGCCCGATACTCTTCCGTCGCGCAGGCCGAGGCGACCCTCGAGAAGGCGACGCATCTGTGGAAGGAGACGCTCGACGCCGTTCAGGTCAGCACGCCAGACGATTCCTTCGATCTGATCGTGAACAGCTGGCTGCCCTATCAGGCGCTGAGCTGCCGCATCTGGGCGCGCAGCGGTCCATATCAGCCTGGCGGCGCGTTCGGTTTTCGCGACCAGCTTCAGGACGTGCTCGCCTCGCTCTACACGAAGCCGGATATTTGTCGCGCGCACCTGCTCTACGCCGCATCGCGACAGTTCGTCGAGGGGGATGTGCAGCACTGGTGGCACCCGCCGGCCGGACGCGGCACGCGGACCCGGTGTTCCGATGATCTGCTCTGGCTGCCGTACGCGGTGGCCGCCTACGTGTCGCGGACCGGCGACGAGTCGGTGCTGGACGAGGTCGTGCCATTTCTCGAGGCGCCGCCGCTCGAGCCGGATCAGTCGGAAACATTCATCCTGCCGGGCGTGTCCGCCGAGCAGGCGTCGCTGTTCGAGCACGCCGTGCGCGCCATCGGTCACGCCATGAAGTACGGCGCCCACGGGCTCCCGCTCATTGGATCCGGCGACTGGAACGACGGGATGAACCGCGTCGGCCATGAGGGTCGCGGCGAAAGCGTGTGGCTCGGGTGGTTTCTGGTCAGCGTACTGAACGAGTTCGCGCCGCTCTGCGCGCGGCGGGATCGCAGCGACCTCGCGCAGCGTTACCGCAGCGAGGCGCGCGGGCTCACCGGGATGCTGGAGCTCGCCTGGGACGGGAACTGGTACCGCCGCGCGTATTTCGACGACGGGACGCCGCTCGGGTCGGTGCAGAACGAGGAGTGCAAGCTCGATTCGCTGACGCAGTCGTGGGCCGTCCTGTCGCAGGCCGCGCAGCCGCGCCGCGCCGAGCGCGCGATGGGCGCCGTGCGGGCGCACCTCGTCCGGCGCGACGCGCGGCTCGTGCTGCTGCTCACGCCGCCGTTCGACCGTATGGCGCACGATCCCGGCTACATCAAGGGTTATGTGCCCGGCGTGCGGGAAAACGGCGGCCAGTACACGCACGCCGCGCTCTGGACCATCATCGCGCTCGCACGTCTCGGACTCGGCGACGAGGCGATGGAGCTGTTCCACATGATCAATCCGATCAACCACACGCGGACGGCGGAAGACGTCGAGCGCTATCGCGCCGAGCCGTACGCCGTGGCGGCCGACGTGTATGCGCACCCGATGCACCTCGGGCGCGGGGGGTGGACGTGGTACACAGGGTCGGCCGGATGGATGTATCAGACGGCGGTCGAAGGGCTGCTCGGGCTGCGGCGTCAGGGCGCGTCGTTCAGCATGGACCCGTCAATCCCGGCGAGGTGGCCGACGTACTCGCTCCAGTGGCGAACGGGTCGTAGCCGGTTCCGCATCAGCGTCATGAATCCAGAGCACCGGAGCCGCGGCGTCCGGTCAGCCGTGATGGACGGCGTGCCGGTCGACGCCCACGCGATCCCGCTGGTGGATGATGGCCAGACGCACGACGTCGTGATTGTCCTCGGCAGCCCCGACCCTGAGGAGCTGCAAGCCCGGCCGGTTGGGTCGGCGCAGAACGACGCGTCGTAGCCCGGGCTGACGGTGAGACGTTGCAGGACGCGAAGACCTGCAAGAGAACGACACTGCTGTATCATGCGCGCACCGCCGACACGCTGGAGGACATCCCCATGGATCTCACTCGCCGCGAGCTGCTCATCCTTCCGGCCGCTGCCGCTCTTTCAGGTTCCCTCCCGACAGCGGGCGGGCTCGCACAGACGATGACCGGCCCTTCGACTCCGCTCAGGGCAGGCGCAGCGGTCGTCCCGTGGGCGCGCAAGATCCGCCGCCTCGGCCAGCTGAACATGACCGAGCACGATCCGATCGCGCTCGACGTCGAGGCGTGGGCCGACTACTGGGCGAGCCTGAAAGTGGACGCAGTGCTCGTCAGCGTCACCAGCATTCTCGCCTTCTATCAGACGAAGGTGCCATTCCACCGGAAGGGCAAGTACCTGGGCAACAAGGATTTTTTTGGTGACTGCTGCGCGGCCGCCAAGAAACGCGGCATCCACGTCATCGCGCGCATGAGCCCCGATCTCAACTGGGAAGACGCCGTGCAGGCGCACCCGGAGTGGTTCCAGCGCAACGCCCAGGGCAATGTCGTACGGCACAGCGAAGACCCCCGGCTCTTCAGGACGTGCATGTTCTCCACCTACATGACCGATTACATGACGGCCATCATGAAGGAGGTGAACGCGAACTACGACGTGGACGGTCTGTACACCAACGCGTGGCCACCCCTCGGATCGCTGCCCGACTGCCGGTGCGACGTGTGCCGCACGCTGCCGCCCTCGGGGACGCTCGCCTACTGGGACAAGTTCAACGAGCGGACGATGTCTCTCTGGAAGCTTTACGATTCAATCGCGAAGGAAAAGCACTCGTCCAACTTCTATTTCGCCAACCTTGGCGGCGGCATCCGCTCGACCGCAAATCTCGTCGAGCTTGGAAAGCTCTGCGAGTGGTTTCAGTGTGACAACCAGGGCCGTGGCGGAGACGATGCACCGATTTGGGGATGCGCGCTGCAGGGCCGGGTGTGCAACGCGGTGCAATCAGGCAAGATGGCGACCAACGTGACGGGCGCCTGGTCCACCGGCACTCCCAGGTGGCGCAACGTCCACAAGTCGATCCACGAAGCCCAGATGTGGATGAACGAAACGCTGGCCTCCGGCATGGTGCCGTACCACCACATCATCGGCGGCGAGACCGGCCTCGGCGAAGACCGCCGCGCGCTGGAGCCGGCGCGCCGGTATTTCACCTGGATGGCGAAGCACGAGCCGCACTTCATCAACACTCGCTCGATCGCGAACATCGGCGTCGTGATGGGCCAGCGGACGCATCTCTTTCACACGCCACCGGCCGGATCGACGATGCAGCAGTACATGAACGGCATGTACTACGCGCTCCTCGAAGGCCGATTCCTGTTCGATTTTGTCCATGAAGAGAAGCTCGCGCCCCAGGCGTTGTCGAAGTACTCGGCGTTGCTGCTGCCGAATATCGCACTGCTGAGCGACGAGCAGTGCGGCCAGATTCGCGCGTTCGTCGATGCCGGCGGATCGCTCCTGGCGACGTTCCAGACGAGTCTCTTCAATGAACGCAATGAGCGGCGGCCGGATTTCGGACTGGCCGACGTCTTCGGCATCCGCAAGGCAGGGGACGTCGTCGGCACGACCGGCAACGCGTACATGGGCCGCATGGAGAGACCCCACGACATCCTGCGGGGCTTCGTGGGCACGAACGTGATTCCCGGCGCGGAATTCCGCGTGCCGATCGCGCCGGTTGAGAACCCGGTGCTGACGGTGGTGCCCGGGTATGTCGCGTACCCCCCTGAGCTCTCGTACCCCGAGCAGCCGCGCACGAATGAGCCAGCGATGGTCGTCCGCGAAAAGGGCCGCAGCCGTCTCGCGTACTTCCCTGGCGACATCGACCGTACGATGTGGCGGTCTGGTCACACCGACTTGAGCAGGCTGCTCCAGAATGCGATTCGATGGGTCGCGGGAGCGAATCCGCCTGCGACCATCCAGGGTGACGGCGTCATCGAGCCGTTCGCGTGGGAAACCGGGGCGGGGTTTGCCGTGCACGTCCTGAACTACACGAATCCAGCGATGCACAAGGGCGCGATCCGTGAGTTCTATCCGATTGGCGCGCAACAGGTGCGCATGGCGCTACCGCCGAACCGCCGGGTTACGCGCGTCGAACTGCTCAAGGCCGAAACGAACATCCCCTTCCGCGTCGTCGACGGCGCGGTCACGTTCACCATCCCACGCGTCGTGGACTACGAGGTCGCGGCCATCCACTCGGCCTAGCGTCCAGGGTTCCCGCAGTGCGTCGGCGCCATCGAGGACGCGAAACCGCTCGGTGGCGTCGGCGAACAGCGGATGCCTGCCGGGCTCGACCACGTGGGCGTCGCGCCCGTAGGGCCTCAACGACCGGCAGGAATTCAGCACCATTGCTCGGCGCGGATGCACCTGTGTCACATAGGGTGACGGGTAAGTCGTAACACGCGGAGGGCACATGTGGCACGACCTGCGGCAGTCGGTTCGAAGCCTCGCAAAGCATCCCGGCTTTGTTGGCCTCGCGGCGCTGGTGCTGGCGCTCGGCACCGGCCTCAATATCGCCATCTTCAGCATCGTCCGTGCGATGCTGTTCGAGCCACTGCCCGTCGACGCGCCCCACGAGCTTGTCTCGATTTACCGGATTTTTCCACGCCAGCCGAAGCGGCCCGTGATCACCGACGGCCGTCAGTACGAGTTCTTCAGGGAACACAACGAAGCTTTCAGTGCCATCACTGCCCACTGGGGCGTCTCATATTCCCTTCGCGCGGACGATGAAACGGATGTCGTGAACGCG
>CAYZBZ010000004.1:21114-51219 GCA_964476725.1 uncultured Vicinamibacterales bacterium | reverse complement strand
CTGGGGCGTCTCATATTCCCTTCGCGCGGACGATGAAACGGATGTCGTGAACGCGAGCATTTACGCGCTCAGTCCCTGCTGTTTGAGCGCGCCGCAGCCGCAGACCGGCGGCAAGCCATCGCCGGCCGAAGCGGTCAAGGCCATCGAAGAGATCGCCAAAGCGAACTTTGGAGCCAAGGCACAACTGGCGGGGGCGGCAGCATGGTCACCGAACCCGAACAACCCTCCGCTGTTCCTCGACCTTCCGACGAAAGTTGGACAGGCGCAGCCCGACGTCGTCGCGAAATGGTCAGCGAACGCCGACCACACTGCAGAGACAGAATACCCTGATAGAGACACGTATCTTGAGCACGCGGAACCGGGCATCCTGGGACACCATCGGATGATCGGCGATCGCGGCCAAACGGGGTCGGAAGAATCCTGATTGACTTTTGGTTCCACCCGGGAGTAGCGTCACGTTACACACCAGACTGGCGACCACGATAGGGCGGTCGGACACGGCGGTCAGATCCCAGAGGAGGATCGGGCCTCTTATCTCGCCGGCTTCCGCGGCGGTGTTCCTATGGCCTTCTTGTCCGCAGCGCCGGTCCTGCTCCCGCTAAAAAAACTGCGCGTTGCGGGTGCTTGTCTGGACGGCCTCAACTTCTTGTGGCTGGAAATTACTCGTCGCTGCAATCTCACCTGTGCGCACTGTTACACCAGTTCGGGCCCCGGTCTACCGCTCACCGAGAGGATGAAATTTGCCGATTGGTGCGGTGTGATGGGTGAAGCACGAGCGGTGGGCTGTCGGCGGCTGCAGTTCATCGGTGGTGAGCCCACGGTCCATCCAGATCTGGGAAGGCTTCTCGAGCACGCGACGCGCGTGGGTTTCAAGCGTTGCGAAGTCTTCACGAACGCCACGCTGCTCCGAGAAGATCTCGTTCAAACATTCAAAGACCTGGGAGTCCTCGTCCATTTCTCCTTCTACTCATTCGATCCACTCGTCCACGACCAGATTACGGGTCAAAAAGGCAGCTTTGAACGGACCGTTGAGGGGATACGGCAATTGGTGCGGCGCAGAATCCGCCTTGCTGCGGGTGTCATCCTAATTCCACAGAACGCCCTCGTTCCACAGAACGCCGCGCACCTCAGGCAAACAAAGAAGTTCTTGAGGCGTCTCGGAGTCGACGCGATCGGCACGGATCGTGTGCGCGGCGTTGGGCGCGGCGAGCAGTTCGTGCCACGCGCCCGACCCCTGGGTGAACTCTGCGGCCAATGCTGGAGCGGCAAGCTCTGTATCGATGCCAGTGGCGATGCGCACCCGTGTGTTTTTTCACGCTTTGCGTCGGTCGGCAACGTCCTGGAGGAAGGACTCAGAACGATCGTAACCGGCGCGAGGTTACGGGCCTTCCGGCGCGAGATGTTCCTTGGAACTCAAGGAGGGTAGGAATGGCGGACAGGTGCAGGCCGGTGACTATCGTCAAGACCTCAAACTTCTGGATCGGCTTCGTTACGGGGGGGATCGTGAGCTTGCTCGCGGCCAAAGCCCTGGGGTGGCTCGTATTCTAGCGCTGGCAGGGGCCTAGCGCTTGGCAGATGTCAGGCGTTTCAGTTCCTCGAACCAGTTCAGGACGAAGTTGATCCGCGTGGGCGGGTCTCCCGTCGCCATCTCCTTCACCATCACGAACGACTGCCCATTCGGCAGCGCGTCGTAGGTGCCGTACGGACCGTCGAAGAGTTCGCGTGGAGCGCCGGGAAGGAGATCCGGCGTGGTTTCGATATTCAGCGCCATCAGCTTGCCGGCAACTCGGTAGAAGAGCTCCTTGCCATCGGAGCTCCACCGCGGTGACGTACCGCCGTTTGCAGAAATCTTCCGCCGCGGATTGATCTCAGGATAGGGCCGTACGTATACCTCGGCTTGTTCACCTGCTTCGCCCGATTCATAGGCGATGAAGCGGCCATCTGGCGAAAATTCTGCGTTCGACTCGTTATAAGGTGTGCGCAGGAATACCTTCCGGGAGCGAGACTCAATCGAATAGATCCAGATATCGAGCCCCGTCTGTGGATTCTCCTCCTCGTACGCGAGCAGCCGGCCGTCGGGCGACCAGGAGTTCGGATATGTTGGATACGGATCGGCTACCAGTTTCTCCACCGTTCCATTGCGGAGATCCTGTCGGTAGATACTTGCCAGACCATCTCTCATCGACGAAAACGCCATCCATCGCATGTCCGGTTCCCAGAGCGGATACGCGTCCCAACTGGGGGAGTCGGTCAGCCTGTTGAGCGTCTTTCGGAAGAGATCGTAGGTCCAGATATCGACTTGCTGATCGACGAGCGTGACCGCCACCTGGCGTCCGTCCGGAGAAACTCGCGGGACGCGATACGCGCGCCGCTCGTCGATGAGAGAGCTGACCTTGCCGGCGCGATCCACGGAGACCAGGGTCGCCCTGGTTGGTTGGGGCCCACCGGAGATATAGACGAGGGTCCCCGTTTCGGAGAACGCAAAATCAGCGTAGCCCGTCCAGGAGCTGATCCACACGCCTTTGAGCAGCGTGACCGCGGGGCCTGTGACCGCCAGCGATTCCGGGTCGAACGGCGCGGCCAGAACCGAATCGCCCTGCACGAAAATGAGGTGACCGGTGGGTGCGTAGTGAGGGTAGTACGCTGATTTGAGAACGACCTTGGAGCTGCCGCCGGTCAGATCGACGGCGACGATATCCGCTTCGTCGAAGGTGCCGCGGGCCGGGAGGCTGGTAAAGAGCGCAACGTGGCCCCCCGGCAGCAGCGTGGGCCACATTTGCTGGCCCGCCTCGGCTCTAGTCACCGGCTGCGGAGTCCCTCCCCCAGCCGGCACACGGACCAAGCCGTAGTTGGACGCGAACAGGATCATGTCATCAGGAGCCCACGCCGCACCGCCCTGAAAGTCGGCGTCAGCTATGGCGACCGGCTCGCCGCCGCCGATTGACACCTTTTTGAGCTTGCGGTCGTCCTCGTCATAGAAGCCGACCCACTGACCCCGAGGAGAGAAGAACGGGCTGCGGGCGCCGTGTGTCCCTCCTATCGGCCGCGCCTCGAGCTCCTCCAACCGCTTGATATAGAGCAACGTGGTGGTGCCGCTCTCGAGCACATACACCACCGTCCGGCCATCAGGCGACACGGCCACCGAGGGTCCAAACCCGAGGCCTGGTGTGAGTCCGGACGGCGGAGCCATCGGCAGGCGGATGGCCGACAGTGGCTCGCTCCGTGCGAGGAACCGCGCCACGGCGAAACCACCGATTAGTCCCAAGGCGGTCAGACCGAACACCGCGACAGGCGAGAGCCACGCCGGGCGTTGAGGCGATGAGCGGCCCATGTCGCCGACCGACGACGCGCTCTCTGTTACAGCGGAGTCGAGGAAGAGGCGCGCGTCCCCCATATGCCGGAGGCGGTTCTTCGGGTCGCTCTCCAAGCAGCTTTTCACGAGCGTGCGCAGGGATGGCGGCGTGCCGGGCGCAAGGGACGCCCACGGCGGTTCTCCGCGAAGAACCGCGGCTCTCACGTCGGCGGCGGTCGCTCCGTGGAAGGCCTTGACGCCGGTGAGCATCTCGAAGAGCACGCAGCCGAACGCCCAGATATCCGTGGCGCTATTGACCGCTCCGCCGCGCGCTTGTTCCGGCGACATGTACCCGGGGGTGCCCACGATTGCCCCTTCACGGGTCCTCGCACCTGTGGCGGTCGGATCGTCGCCGCGCTCGTCGTCCGACAAGGCCTTCGCCAGGCCGAAGTCGAGCACCTTTATGGTGCCGTCCGACATCACCTTCACATTGGCGGGTTTCAGATCCCGGTGGACGATCCCTTTCTCGTGCGCCTCCTCCATTGCCCGGGCAATCTGCCTGGCGATGTCAATCGCATCGCGCGTCTGCACCGCGCCCCGAGCGATGCGCTGAGCCAGCGTGTCGCCCTCCACCAGTTCCAGCACCAGGAAGACGATGCCGGCGTCTTCCTCCAGGCCGTGAATGGCGGCGATGTTCGAGTGGTTGAGCGCAGCCAGCAGGTGAGCTTCGCGCTGGAAGCGAGCCAGGCGGTCGACGTTCGTGGCCACCTCGGGCCGAAGGAGCTTGAGCGCTACCGCGCGTTTCAGACGCGTGTCATGGGCACGGTAGACCACGCCCATCCCGCCCTCGCCGATCTTCTCGAGGATTCGGTAGTGGCCGAGGGCTTCTCCTATCATCTCCACCTCGCCCGCCAGGCTTGTAAGGTCAAACTACCACGCCAGTAGCATAGTCCGCAGGAGGACGCGGGCGCTGTCGTCCGCGTTTCCCAGACGTCCTTCGACGCCCTTCTTGGCGACTCAAAGCCAAACGTGATGCATCCATTGCATCCGGGGACCGGCAAGGAGAGCGACCGATGGCCACAGCGCCCAAGACGACCGCGAAGAAGCCGCTTGCTGCCGCAAAAGCGTCCGTCAGAGATTCGACCTCCGCAAGGAACACACCGGGAAAGTGAGGGGAGGCGCCCCGGTAAGCTCTGTCCCGCTATCCCGGCTCTGCCATGAAGCGGTAGCCGACCCCGCGGACGGTGAGGAGATGCTTCGGGCGCCCCGGCTCCTGTTCGATGTACCGCCGCAGCCGGACGATGAAGTGATCGATGGCGCGCGTGTCGGTGTCCTCCCGCAGCCCCCACACGTCCTCCAGCATGGCCTTGCGCGACACGGCCTTCCCTTCGTGCGTGATGAGATAGCGCAGCAGGTTGGCTTCCATCAGGGTCAGAGGCAGGACGCGCTGGCCGACGCGCAGCTCCAGCGAATCGAAGTCGATCGTCTTCCCGGCGAAGCTGTACTGGTCTTTGTCCTGGGCCGGCCGCAGCCACTCCGACCGCCTCAGGAGCCCGCCGATCCGCGCGAGCAGGATCGCAAGCTCCGTCGGCTTCGGCAGGTAATCGTCGGCACCTGCCGAAAACCCCCGCAGCACGTCTTCGGGACGGCCGCGCGCGGTCAGCATCAGCACGGGCACGAACTGCTTCGCGGCGCGCAGCTCCGAGACGACGGCGAAGCCGTCCTTGCCGGGCAGCATCACGTCGAGGACGACGAGATCGAATGGGACACCCTCCCCTCCAAGGAGCCGCTCCAACGCGCTCTCGCCCGTGTCGACGACCTCCGCCTCGAACCCTTCGGCCTCGAGGTTGAAGCGCAGCCCCTCCGCGAGGTGCCGTTCGTCTTCGACAATCAGCACACGCTGCATCCGTTCACACCCCGGGCGCTTTCGGCAGGAGCAGCGTGAAGGTGCTGCCCTGCCCCGCGCCAAGACTCTCGGCAAACGCGCGGCCGCGGTGCTTCTTCGCGACGGATCGCACGATGAAGAGGCCGAGGCCGCTGCCCTTCGCGCGCACCGCGACGCTCGCGGGGATCCGATAGAAACGCCGGAAGATCCGCTTCAACTCGACGGGAGAAATGCCGATGCCCCGATCCGTCACGCGCACGGCCACGCGCTGTTCGTCAAACTCCTCGAGCGTGACGTGAATGGCAACCCCCGCGGGTGAATATTTCACCGCGTTGTCGATGAGGTTTCCGACTGCCGCCTTGAGCTCGTCGGAGTCGCCAAGCACCACGGCAGCCCCCGGCTGAACCCGCGGCTCGTACGTGAGCGCGCCGCCGTCGAGGTGGAACCGCGTACGCGCGAGCTCGACGCACTCGCTCGCGATGTCCCCAAGATCCACGCGCGTGCGCGCGCCCCGCCGGAACCGCGATCCCGCGCTGCCCGCGCGAAGCACCTGCCCGATCGTGTGCAGGAGCCGATCGCTGTCCTCGAGCATGATGCGGTAGAACTCGTGACGCTTCTCCTCGTCGAGCTCGCGCGTCTGCAGCGTCTGCAGGTACAGCCGGATCGAGGCGACCGGCGTCTTCAGCTCGTGGGTGACCGCGTTGATGAAGGAGTCGTGCTGCTCGTTCCGCCGGATCTCGCGCACGAGGAAGATGGTGTTCAGCACCATCCCCGCGATGATCAGCAGGAAGAAGATGACCCCAAGGACCGCCAGCACGCCCATCCGCCAATTCAGGACGACCCAGCTGACGTTCAGGGCGATCGCGATCGAGACGAGGCAGATGCCGAAGACGGTGAAGAAGATCACCGACCGCCGGCGACCGGTAATCATGGAGACAGAATACAGATGAAAGGCTGAAGTTCGAAGGCTGAAGTTCGAATGCCCTCTCGGTGAAGCGTGAAAGTCTGAAGTTCGAAGGCTGAAGGTGGAATGCCCCCAAAAACAAAACGCCGAACGCCCATAGGGACGTTCGGCGTGAGGCGTGAGGCATTCGAACTTCAGACTTCTAACTTCAGACTTTCGTCACGCCGCTTCCTCGGCCGGCATCCGCGTGGCGATCTTCGCGACCTTGAGGTCGTGCACGAGCCCGATGGCGTTGAAGAACTTGAGCGTGATCCAGCTGATGTCGAACTCGTACCAGGCGAGGCCGTGGCGGGCCGACACCGGGTGCGCGTGGTGGTTGTTGTGCCAGCCCTCGCCGAACGTCAGCAGCGCCACCCACCAGCTGTTGCGCGAGTCGTCGCGCGTCTTGAACCGGCGCGTGCCCCACATGTGGGTCGCAGAGTTCACCAGCCACGTGCCGTGCAGCCCCACCACGGCGCGCAGGAAGACGCCCCACAGGACCATCGGCCATCCGCCGACCGCCAGCAGGAGCAGTCCAACGGCGACGAGCGGCACATAGTGATACGTGTTCAGCCAGCGGTAGAACGGGTCCGCCGCGAGATCGGGCGCATACTTCGCCATCGTCGCGGTGTTGTTGTGATGGGTCTCGCCGAACAGGATCCATCCCATGTGGGCCCAGAATCCGCCGTCGCGAGGCGTGTGCGGGTCGCCGTCGTGGTCCGAGTGCTTGTGATGCACGCGGTGCGTCGCCACCCAGAAGATCGGTCCCCCCTCGAGCGTGAGCGTGCCGCAGACCGCCAGGAAATACTCGAACGCTTTCGAGGTCTTGTACCCGCGATGGGTGTGGAGGCGGTGATAGCCGAGGCTGATCCCGAAGCCCACCGCGAACCAGTGCAGGACGAGCGCGACCAGCAGGTTGGTCCAGCTGAAATAGAAGAAGGCGGCCACGGCCAGGACATGGAACGCCGCCATGACGGCGGCGGTCAGCCAGTTCACGGTCGTATAGGAATATTCCGGACGAACGGTCACGCTCTGTGTGCTCACGGGGCTCCTCTGGAGTCGAATGAGATTCCACAGTAGCAGGTTCGCCGGTGCCCGTTTGTAAGACTTCTGTAAGCGTCTAAACCACTGCGCGACCTGGACTTTCAGCCGTTGTTCTTTTCGAATTCCCGCATGAACTGCACGAGCGCGTCGACGCCCGCTTCCGGGAACGCGTTGTAAATCGACGCGCGCAGCCCGCCGACCGATCGGTGCCCTTTGAGGCCGTCCAGCCCCGCCGCGGTCGCCTCCTTGACGAACTGCTTTTCGAGCGGCTCGCCGGGCAGCCGGAACGTGACGTTCATCCGCGAGCGGCTGTCTTTCTGCGCGTGGCCCCGATAGAAGTCCGTGCGATCGATCTCGGCGTACAGCTTGTCCGCCTTGCGCGCGTTCTGCCGCTCGATCGCGGCGAGGCCTCCCTGCTTCAGCAGCCAGGCCAGCACGAGCCGCATGATGTAGATCGCAAACACGGGGGGCGTGTTGTACATCGACGTGTTCTCGACGTGCACCCCATACTGCAGCATGCTCGGCAGGGACGCCGGCGTCCGCTCGAGCATGTCGCCGCGCACGATGACGAGCGTCAGGCCGGCGGGGGCCAGGTTCTTCTGCGCGCCCGCGTAAATCAGCGCGAACTTCGAGACGTCGATCGGCCGGCTGAACATGTCGGACGACGTGTCGGCGACGAGCGGCACGCCGCCGACCGTCGGCACGTAGTGGAACTCGGTGCCGAAGATCGTGTTGTTCGTCGTGTAGTGGACGTACGCCGCGCCCGGATCGAGCGTCAGCTCGCGCTGGCCTGGCACCCGCGTGAAGTGGTCCGACTCGGTCGAGGCGGCGATCTTCACGCCGCCAACGCGCTTCGCTTCCTTCACGGCTTTCTGCGACCAGGCGCCGGTCACGATGTAGTCGGCCGAACCGCCCGCGGGCAGCAGGTTCATCGGCACCATCGAGAACTGCAGGCTCGCGCCTCCCTGCAGGAAGAGCACGTGGTAGCCGTCCGGGATGCCTGCAAGCGCGCGGAGATCCGCCTCGCAGCCCGCGAGGATGTCCTCGAACGGCTTGGAACGATGGCTGATCTCGAGGATCGACATGCCGACCCCCGGGAGCGACAGCAGGTCGCGCTGGGCCTCCTCGAGCACGTCGAGCGGCAGGACCGCGGGGCCCGCGGAAAAATTGAAAATGCGTGTCATCGTCGTCTCACCCGTTCTCGTCATTCCCCGTCTCCATTCATGCCCGTTCTCAGGTTCACAACCGGACGACCTGCAGATCGAGAATGTCGCTGTTTTCCGCCTTGATGCGTGCGCGGAGCGCCGATGACGGGGCGCCGTCGAGGTTGATGCGCGCAACCGCCGCCTCGGCCCCTTCGAAGACGATGTTCTCGGTCTCCTGCACGTTGAGGTTGTCCTGGCGCAGGTGATGGAACACGTGCGCGAGCACGCCCGGCCGGTCGCGGTGCCGCACGACGAGCATGTGCGTCGCCGGCGTCCGCTTCGCCAGGTTCACGGCGTTCGGCACCCGGCCGGTTTCCCTGTAGCTGCGCACGATCCGCACGGTCTCCGCCGCGATCGCCTCCTGGGCCTGATCCGTCGAGGCGCCGATGTGGTGCGTGCCGTACACGTTCGGCAGCCTGAGGAGGTCATCGCTGAACTCCGCGGTGGCCGCGGCCGGCTCGTTCGCATACACGTCGAGCCCGACGCGCAGCGAACGGTCCCTGACCGCCTGAGCGAGCGCGGCATGATCCACGACCGCGCCGCGTGCCGTGTTGATGAACGAGGCGCCGGGCTTCATCCGCCCCAGAAGCGTCGCGTTCACGAGCCCTTTCGTCTCGGCGCCCAGCGCGACGTGCACGCTGAGCACGTCGGCTCGGGCGGCCACGTCGCCGGGCGTCGGCGCGAGGTCCACCCGGACTGCGCGCAGCGCCGGCTCGATGTCCAGATCTCTCGCCTCATGCTCGGTCAGGGGCCGGTTCTCCCCTTCAAAGCGGCGCGTCCAGACGACCACGTCCATGCCGAAGCCCGCCGCACGGCGGATCATCTCCTGCGCGATGCTCCCGAGCCCCAACAGGCCGAGCGTCTTTCCGTACAGCCCCTGTGCCTTCGAGAATTCCTTTTTGTTCCACCGGCCGGCGCGCAGCTCCGCGACGTTGTCCGGCACCCGGCGATCCAATGCGAGGATGAGCGCGAAGGCAAGCTCCGCCACCGCAATGGCATTCTTCCCGGGGCAGTTGGACACGTAGATGCCGCGCGTCGAGGCGGCGCCGACGTCGATCGTGTTGTATCCGGCCCCCGCGCGGACGACGAGTGAGAGCCTTCCCGCGTCCAGCATGGCGGAGGTGACCTTCGTGCTCCGCACGACGAGCACGTCGGCCGCCGTGGATCGGATGGCCTCCGTCAGGGTGTCGTCCTTCGCGTCCGGCTCGTACACCACCTCGCAGCCGGCACGTGTCAGCCCCTCGATGCCGCTTTTCTCGAACTTGTCCGCGACCAGGACTTTCATGTCAGGTGAATCAGCAGACCGTCCCGCAGTTTTGGCTCGAACCAGGTGGACTTCGGCGGCATGATGCCGCCGGCGTCGGAGATCGCCATCAGGTCATCCACCGTCACCGGGGACATCGAGAAGGCCACCGCCGCCTTGCCCGAATCGACCGCCTGCTCCAGCGCCGCCGTGCCGCGCGCCCCGCCGACGAAGTCGATCCGCTTGTCGCTGCGCACGTCGCCGACGTTCAGCAGCCGCTCGAGCACGTGGTGCTGCAGCATCGCGACATCGAGCTCCGCCGCGCGCGAGCCGTCTACGGGCGCAGCCGCTCCGATGTCGACCGCGTACCACCGCCCTCCGAGATACATCGATACCTCACCTGGGCGGCGCGGGGCCGCCGCCCCGTCAGTGACTGGAAAGCGCTCCTGCATCGTGCGAAGGAACTGCTCGGGTGTGCGGCCTCCCAGATCCTTCACGATCCGGTTGTACGGCAGGATCTGCACCTGGTTGTCGGGGAACGCGACGGCGATGAATGAGCTCGCGTCCGCCGTGCCCGCGGTGGACCCGGCGTGGCTCTGCAGCTCGGCCCGTGCGCGCGCCGCGCTCGCGGCGCGATGATGTCCGTCGGCGATGTACAGCGCCGGAATGGTCCCGAACGCCCCCACCAGCGCCTGCGCCTGATCGAGTCCCACACGCCACACAGTGTGACGCACGCCGTCGTCCGCCGTGAAATCGTACAGCGGCTCGCCGGCGGTCACCTGACGCGCGATCGCGTCGACACGCGGCTGCGCCCGATACGTCAGGAAGACGACCCCGGTCTGCGCGCGCAGCTCGATCATGTGACGTGTGCGATCGTCCTCCTTGTCGCGCCGCGTCCGCTCGTGCTTCTTGATGACGTCGGACTCGTACTCGTCAACCGAGAAGCACCCGGCGATGCCGGTCTGCTCGTGAGCGCCCCTGCGCAGCCTGTAGAAGTAGAGCGACGGCGTCTCCTCGACGACGAGCGGCGCGCGCGCGCGCAGCGCGGCCAGGTTCTCGCGCGCCTTCTCGTACACCCGCGGCGAGTAGGGATCGGTGTCGGGGGGCAGATCGATCTCGGATCGCGTGACCCGAAGAAAGCTGAGCGGATTTCCCGCGGCACGCTGCCGCGCTTCTTCTGTGCTGACGACGTCGTATGGAACGGAAGAGACGGCGGCGGCCTTGTCCGGCGCCGGGCGCAACGCGCGGAAAGGATGGATCGAAGCCATCCCGCAATTGTAGTGCAGGAGAAACGGTCAGCGTTCCGCCGCGCGCGTCGCGTCCGGCTTCTGCCGCGGAGCGTCCACCAGCAATGCGGTCGATATCTGGCGGAGCATGCCGTCGCGGCTCGAGCGGAATGCCGCCAGCTCGGTCGAGGGGATCGGCTCTCCCGGCGGCAGCTTGCGGTGCCCGGTCAACGGGTTGACGAACACGCCGTTCTTCTTGAGCCGAAAGTCGAGGTGCGGGCCTGTCGCGGTCCCCGTCGCGCCCACCCGGCCGATGAGCTGACCTTGCGTGACGTGGGCGCCCGCGCGGATGCCTTTCCCGAACGCGGACAGGTGCAGGTAGTAGGTCTCGAACCCGCTCGCGTGACGGATTCGCACCATGTTGCCTCCGCCCGCGCCCCAGCCCGCCGACACGACGGTGCCGCTCGCAACGGCCACGACCGCCCTCCCTGTCGGCGCGCCGTAGTCGATGCCGAGGTGCGCACGATAGGTGCGGTAGATCGGATGGAGCCGGCTGCGCGAGAAGCCGGAGGTGACACGCGGCTCGAACCGCAGCGGCGACCGCAGGAAAAACCGTTTCAGCGATCGGCCGTTCTCGTCGTAGAACGCCGATCTGGCCGACGCCGGGTCCGTCCAGCGGAACGCCTGGTGCTCCCGGCCGTCGGCCTGGAACCGCGCCCCAAGGATCGCGCCGTATCCGGCAAACTGTCCGTCGCGCATGGACTTCTCGAACAGCACCTCGAACGTGTCCCCCTGCTGCAGATCGCTTTCGAAGTCGATCTGTCCGCCGAAGATCTCCGCAAGCGACATCGCCAGCTGGATGGTCTCGCCCGTCTCGTCCATCGCCGCAATGAGCGAGGGGTGATCCCGGTCGATGCGCCCGCGGATCGCGACCACGGAGGTCTGCTTCTCGTACGGCACGACCTCTGCGTGGAGCAGCGCCGGCTGGGCGGCATCCTGGGGGACGATGCGGAGGAAGCGGTCGTCGTCAATCTGGTATTCGAACTCGCGGAGGAGTCCGTCGTGCGAGCGGACGAGGCGATACGGACGATCGGCGCGGAGCTGTCGGGGATCGAACACGGTGCGGGCGGACTGGATCGCCGCGCCGACGAGCCCCGCCTGGAGCTCGTGCTGCCGCAGCAGGTTGTCGAGCGTCGCATGCCGCGGGACCCGCGCCTCAATCGTCTTGGTTTCGGCGCGTAGCTCGACGTCGGCGCGAGGCACAGCCGAGCGCTCCGGCGGGCGCGCGCAGCCGACAGCCAGCGCGGCCATCGACAGCGCAAGAAGGAATGGCCGGCTCATCGTGTCGGCCGGCAGTCTAGCACTTCAATCCCAAATTTGTTGGAGGAAGGAGGTCGTCGGCAGCGCTGAAGGGCTGCACGACACTCTCACCGTTTGTCGACGACGATCTGGACCAGCTTCCGGAACTTCACCGGAACGCCGTCAACGGTCGCGGGCCGGTAGCGCCAGTCGCGCGCGGCGGCAACAAGAAGCGGATCGTACATCACGTGCACCGAGCTGCGGACCGTGATCGCGGTGACGCGTCCCTGCTCGTCGATGACGATCTCGAGCATGCCGCGGTCCCGGGTCTGTCTGGCAATCGCCGGCTGCACGTGCGGCACTTCCTGCCGAATCGCAGTCGGCGGGGTCACGCCGGCTTCCCCACCGTTCCAGATGTGCGATGCGGGCACGACAGGCGGCGGTGGCGGCGGCTTCGGAGCTTCCTCCTTGCGCGCCGGCGGTGGCGGCGGCGCGGCGGCAGCCGTACTGAGGTCGAGGAACCCGGCGACGAGCACGCGCAAATCCTTCAACCGCCCGCCCATCTGCGGATCGTCGAGCAGCGCCAGGAGGTCCCTGAACTGCTGCTCGGCCGCGACGAACTCCTTGCGATCGAACGCCCCTTTCGCCGACGCGTAACGCGAGCTGGAGATCTCGGGCAGCAGGCGCCGACGGACGTCGCTGAACGCCGTGCGCACGCGCGGCGACGCATCCGCTTCGCTCGGCTGGAAGAGGGGATCCGCGGTCACGACCGCCGCGATCGCGCTCTCCGCCTCAGTTCCGCGACCCAGCGCGAGCAGGCACAGGGATCGATACTGCTCGATCGACTTCCGATCCGGAACCAGTCCCTCCCCAGGCTGCATCCCGTTGAGCACGGCGAGCGCCTCGTCGTACCGGGCGGACGCGTACAGGTCGCGCGCCGCGGCCAGCGGGCTGTCCTGCTGCGCCGACGCCGGCGCGACCAACGCGAAGGCCATCCAGAGTGTTGCGCAAAGACGGGACTTCATTGGGCACCATCCGTCATTTCATATCCACGCTGAGACGCACTGGCGCCCCAAGCGTCACCGACACCGCATGGCGCTTTTCGCCGAACTGCGGATGCTTGAACACGATTTCGTGCGGCCCGATCGCCACGCCCAGGTTGCCGATGGGCGTCTCGCCGACGCGCTTTCCGTCGATCCAGACCTCCGCCCACGGCGCCGCGTTGACGTTGATCACCCCCTGCGGCGGGTCGAGCGTGATGGACGTCACTTTCCCCGGAGGCACCTGGACGACGCGGGTGGCGCGATACTCGAGCGCGGCGTTCACGATCTCGAGCTCGTGGCGGCCGGCGGCCATCATGATCCGGTCGGTATCCGTGGAGCCGAGCAGCCGCCCGTCCTCGTAAATCTCCATGCTGAACGGCGCTTTCACGGCCACCCATCCGGACACGGGCCCGGCCGACGCGGTGCCGATCGGAATCATCAGCGATGCGGTGCCCCCCGCCTGCACGCTGACGGTGTGACGCGCGCTCTGTCCATCGGCCTGCAGTTCGACGACGTGGTCGCCAGGCGCGAGATCGGGAATGGTCAGCGGCGCAGTCCCGCGCTGCACGCCGTCCACGAGCACTTTCGCGCCAGCGGGCTGGGACTGCACCGCGAGCTGACCGGTGACCGGCGCTTCGGCGAATTCCAGGTACTGCGACAGCTCGGCGCCGGGCGTCACGTTGATTGGGATCACGCGCGGCACGCCGCGTCCACGAAGCTCGAGGATGTGCGATCCGGGGGGGAGCGCCACTCGTGCGGGAGTGCGGCCGCGATCGACCCCGTCGACGAAGACGGCCACGCCGACCGGGTTCGACTGCACGACCAGCGCGCCCATCTTAGGGGCGGCCGCCGACGCGCGCGAGAACTTCAGCGCGAGCGCGCCGCCGCCGGCGAGCGCAATTACCACTGCGGCAATGGCGCCGATGCGTCCCCAGGGGCGGCGCGGCGGTTCCACATGCGGATGGACCGGCCGGGGTGCCGTGAAGGGGGCGTCCGGATCGAAAAGCGGCTTCAGCGCCGTCACCGCCACCGCCCGCGGCTCGAGAGACCGCAGGGGGTCGGGGCCGAGCAAGTCGGTGATATCCGGCGCCACCACAACGGGAGACGCAGGGACCTTGCGCACCTCCGTCACCGGTGCCACTGCGGCGGGTCGGCTCGGCGGCGCCGCCGCGACGCGGGGCTCGATGCTCGGCGTCGGGACCGGCGCTTCAGTCCTCACCGGCAGCTCGACCCGTACCGGCGGCTCGACTCGCGGCGCAGGCTCCGGCATCGTCGGAGCCTCGAGCAGGGACGCGATGTACCGCGAGAGGAACGTCTCGAGCGCCACCGGAGCGGCGACGTACATCGAGTCCTCGGCGACGAGCTCCTCGAGGACCGTCATCGCCTCGGGCGCGGACGCGAATGCCCGGCGGACGTCGACCTGCAGCGCCCGTTCGAGCCACGAGCGCAGCGGGGGAGAGAGCGGCTGCTCGTCGCCCAGCGCCGAACGCTCGCGCGCCGCGTTCAGAAGCGCCGGGATGTGATGCGGAAATTCTTCCGGGGCCAGCGGCCGGCCCAGGATCAGCGCGAGCGCGACGAGGCCCATGCCCGTGACGTCGGCGCGGTGATCGAAGCGTGGCAGCCCCGCGCTCGGAGGCATCGCGACGCGGAACTCCTGCCACAGGCGATCGCGGCCGAACTGGAGCTGTTCGATGGCGGCGCCGAGCACGTGCTCGACGATGACCAGGCGCGCGTTGGGCGTGACGATCAGCCGTTCCGGCGCGATGAGCCCGTGGGCGACGTCCCGTGCATTTTCGTGCAGGACCGCGACCGCCGGGACGAGCTGACGAATCAAACAGAGCGCCGCGTTGATGTCGATCTGCAGGCGCTTGTCGTTCGCAACGCGAAGGATGTCGGAAAGCCGCGTGCCCTCGATGTGGTCGGAGACGATGGCCAGCGTCGCGGAGGATGGCATCCCGCGATCAATCCGGCGCACGCGCGCGTAATACGCGTGACGGAAGTTCGCGAGGCGCGCCGCGCGCTCGCGGAGGGCAAACTCGAACGACGGCACCGCGGTGATCGACGGCCGCAACCGCAGGATCTGCAGCAGTTCGCCGGTGGCGCCATCGGCCGCCACCACACGCTCACCGACGCCATCTGAGAAGAGCGGAGCTTCCGGACGTTCGCTCGCTGCGAGACTGGACATGTCGTGCCGAGGTGCAACGGCAGGACCACCTAGACACGAACCGCGCCAGCTCCCGCAAGTCGCTGTCTGACAGGCACTCGCGGCGATTCGCGCGCACAGGAGCGTCACGTGCCGATTACAACCCTGTCGAGTGTCCCGCAGATCTGTACTTCAGACTTCAGACTTCTTACTTCAGACTTTCCTGCTACGGCCTCATCCCCGGCCGCCAGACCGGCCTGAACCCGGAGTTCGCCAGCCACAGCACCGGCGCGAGCATGGATCGGATGGAGTCCGTCATGTGCGCCACGTCGATGTTCCTCACCTCGTCTGAAGGGCGATGGTAGTCGGTGTGAAGTCCGAAGCTGGACACCGTCTGCGCGATGACGCCGCGTCGCGCAAGCTGGATGTTGTCCGACCGGGTGAAGAAGCTCTGATCGGGGTGGGGATCGGCGACGATCTTCGCCCCCTTCCTCGCGAGGGCGGGCCCGAGATCGCTGCGCTCGTATCCGGTCAGCCAAAGCGTGTGCGGCGGAACGGCCTTGTCGGCGCGGCCGATCATCTCGAATTCGAGGTTCGTCACGATCCTGTTCAGCGGAACGGGCGGGGCGTCGATGAAGTGCGATGCGCCGGCGCCGCCGGATTCCTCGCTGCCGAACCACGCGAAGATGATCGTGCGCTTCGGCCGCTTCCCCCGCGCCAGCGCTTCCGCCAGCTCCAGCACCGCCACCGATCCCGATGCGTCATCGTCCGCGCCGTTGAAGATCGTGTCGGACCCCGGCGCGCTCGTCGCGGTCGTACGGTTTCCGAGGTGATCGAGATGCGCAGTCAGGAGAATGACGGCGTCTGCCTGCCTCGGCGCACGGCCGGTCAGACGGCCGATGGCGTTCCAGGTGTGAGCCAGCACCGGCGGCTTCGCCTCGGCCTCGACCTTCAGCACCGTGTCCTCGGCGAGCGCGGACACGGCGGCGTGGCTGTCCTTGTCGAGCGCGATCGCTGCACGCGCCGGGACGCCGCCGATGTGCTGAATGAAAAGCGGACGGCTGGGCCCCGCCTGCCGCCGGGCGCGTGCCTGCTCGCTCTCGAGACTGAGGACGATGGCGGCCGCGATGGTGTCCGCTGCGGGGGGCGGCGGTGCATCCGGCAGGAGGAGGACCGCGCCTTTCTTCACCGGGATGCCTTCGCGATACTTCTGCAGCGGACCCGACAGCTGCGCCGCGCCGAGCCTGGAGATCGCGATCTCCTTCCAGTGCGTCAGCTGCCGGCCGCCGAACGACAGCACCGGGGGAGAGACGACCTCGCTGCGCTCGATTTGCACGTCCTGAACGTATCCTCCGGCGTCCCCGAGCGGCTCGATGCCCCAGCGGCGCAACTGCGACCCGATGTACGCCGCGGCAATCCACTCGTCGCGCGTGCCGCTTCCGCGGCCATTCAGCGCATCGCCGGCGAGGAATTCCAGATGGCCGAGCACGGAGGCCTCTGTGATGCCTGACTCGCCTTTCGAAGCGGTCTCGACTACGACAGGGACGGAGAGCGCGGCGGCAATGGCAGCAATGACGAGTGCAATGAATGATTTCACGTGCGCATCGTATACGGAAGAGGGTTTCATAGCTTAACGATGAGCTTTGCTGCGTGCCAGTTCCCAGTTGCCAGTTAATTAATCACAGGTGCTTGACGACCAGCTGGGAGCTGGTTACTGGCAATCCGGCATGTATCATTGTCGGGTGGCGTCGGTCTTTTTTTGTGCGGCCCTCCGCTGCCGCCACCAAACCTGTTCAGCCGAGCGTCTAAGCTAAGCTAAGCACTCCATATGAAACCACCGATTAGCCGACTTGCGATCGTCGTCGTTCTGAGCGTTCTCGCGGCGCTGCCCGCCTCCGGCCAACAGCACCGCGCGTCGATCCGAGGGGTCGTGATCGATCCTGGCACGGTGCCGGTGCCGAACATCGAGGTGCGGGTGACGCGGGAGGCGACGAACGAGACGCGCCGGGTCAGGTCGGACGAGCAGGGGCGTTTCAGCGTCCCCGAGCTGCCCGCCGGCACCTATCGCATCGACATCGAACAGCGTGGCTACGGCCCCTTTGTCGCGCGCGCGGAGCTCGCGATGAGCCAGGAGTTCTGGCTGCAGGTGCCGCTGCAGCTCGGCACAGTGGTCCAGGCGGTGGAAGTGACGGCGCCGTTCATACCGGTGGACCGCGACACGGCCGCGCTGCATACCTTCATCGATGAGCGGCTGATCACGGCGCTGCCTCTCGACGGCCGCAACGTCTTCGAGCTCGCGCTGCTCGCGCCCGGTACGGCGCCGGCTCCCCAGGGGTCGGCCAGCCTGAGCCGCGGTGATTTTGCGTTGACCGTCAACGGCGCGCGTGAGGACTTCAATGGATTCCTGCTGGACGGGGTCTACAACATCGATCCGAAGCTGAACACGCCTGGCGTGCGGCCGCCCGTCGACGCGATTCGGGAGTACCAGGTGCTCACGTCGACCTACGACGTCTCGTTCGGACGCAACGGCGGCGGGCAGATCAACGTGATCACCAAATCGGGCGCGAACCGGGCGTCGGGGACCGCGTACGTATTCCTGCGCAACGGGGCGCTCGACGCGCGGAACCACTTCGCGCCGAAGAACGAGCCGGCCCCTGACTACAGGCGCCACCAGTTCGGCGGCTCGCTCGGCGGCCCGATCCTGCGCAACCGCACGTTCTTCTTTGCCGACTACGAGCGAACTCACCTGCGCGAAGGGATCACGCGGGTGACCAGCGTCCCGACGGCTGCCGAGCGCATCGGCGATTTCTCGCAGACGCTCTTCCGTCGCCCCGTGGATCCCTTCTCGCGCCAGCCGTTCCCGAACGGTGCGATCCCGTCCTTCTACCAGAGCGCCGCCGGCCGGGCGATCGCGGCGTTGTACCCCGCGCCGAACCGGACCACGCCGTTCGCGAACTACGTGTCGTCGCCGACCCTGCGCGACGACATCGACCAGATGGACGGGCGCGTCGACCAGACGTTCGGCGGCGGCGCGACTCTGACGGCGCGCTACAGCTTCAGCGATCGGCGGCTGTTCGAGCCGTTCGCGGGCCCGGGGTTTGCCGCGATACCGGGCTTCGGCACGGAAGTGCCGCGGCGCGGACAGAATCTCGCGGTCACCTTCACCAACGCGCCGACGGCGTCATTCGTCAACGACGTGCGGTTCGGTTACAACCGGGTGGCGATCGGTGTGTTCGGCGAGAACACGGCCGTGTCGAATGCCGCCGTGGGCCTTCCCGCCCTGTCGTCCAACCCGCGCGACGCCGGCCTGAGCATCATTTCCATCGCCGGTTTTTCATCGCTGGGCCACGAGTACACGACGCCGCAGGAAAGCGCGTCGGACACGTTCCAGATTGCGGACACCGCGACGTGGACGAAGAGGGACCACCTGGTGAAGTTCGGCGGCGAATGGTACGGCGTCCGCCAGACCGCGTACCGCGACGTCCAGTCGCGCGGCTTTCTGACCTTCATCGATCAGGGTTACACCGGCAACGCACTCGCGGATCTGCTGCTCGGGCTGCCGGTGCTGACCGGAGGGGCTCGCCTGGACAATCCGCAGAACCTGCGGGCGCGGAGCTGGAGCCTGTTCGCGCACGACAACTGGCGCGCCACTCCGGCGCTCTCGATCTCGGCTGGTTTGCGCTATGACTATGCGGCGCCGCCGATCGACGCGGACGACCGGGCGAACCTTTACGATTCCGCCACGGGCCAGCTCGTGCGCGTGGGCACTTCGGGCATGCCGCGCGGAGGCTACGAGCCGGATCGCAACAACATCGCGCCCCGCGCGGGCTTCGCCTGGTCGGTGGATCGCGAAGGCCGCAACGTCATCCGCGGCGGCTACGGCCTCTATTACAACCAGGGATCGCTGGCCACATCCGAGGGGCTGTTCTTCAACCCGCCGTACTTCAATCTCGGCGTCTACTTTCCAGCCGCGGGGTTGCCGCCGCTCACGCTCGCCGATCCGTTCCCGGCGTCGTTTCCCGTGTTCATTCCCCAGTCCGCGACCGCATACCAGCGTGATTTGAAAACGCCCTGGATGGAGCACTGGAACGTCAACGTGCAGCACCAGTTCGGTCACACGCACTCGCTCGAGGTCGCCTACGTCGGGTCGCGCGGCCACGACCTCATCTCGGCGCGAGACGTGAACCAGGCGCCCGCGAGCGCAAGCCCGCTCAACCTCCGGCCCAATCCGGCCTTTGCGGACATCACCCTCATCGAGTCCCGCGCGACGTCCCGCTACAACGCGCTGCAGATCCGCTACCAGGAACGCCCGGCGAACGGCATGTCGCTGCTCGTCTCGTACACGCTCGGCAAGTCGACCGACGATGCCTCGGGGTTCTTTACGAGCGCGGGGGATCCGAACTTTCCGCAGAACAGCCTGGATCCCGGCGCGGAGCGCGGCCGATCGTCGTTCGATGTCCGCCATCGTCTCTCGATAAGCGGCTCGCGGC
This sequence comes from uncultured Vicinamibacterales bacterium, assembly GCA_964476725.1. Lineage (GTDB taxonomy): Bacteria > Acidobacteriota > Vicinamibacteria > Vicinamibacterales > 2-12-FULL-66-21 > JALZOC01. Next base: position 31,406 of record CAYZBZ010000004.1, on the reverse strand, counting down.
CGCTGCCGTTCGGGAAAGGACAGGCGCTGCTCGCGAACCAGGGCTGGCTGAGCGCCGCGCTGGCGGACTTGGAGCTCGAGGCGGTCATCACGCTCCAGAGCGGACGGCCGTTCACCGTCGCGCTGCTGCCCGACATCGACAACAGCAACACCGGACGATCGAACCTCGGGTTCGGGAACAACGATCGGCCAGACGTGAGCGGGAACGCCTCGCTTTCGAACGGCACCGCCGACAAGTGGTTCGACCGAGCGGCGTTCTCGCTGCCGCCGTTCGGCACGTTCGGCAACAGCGGTCGCAACACGCTCACGGGTCCCGGATACTGCAACGTCAACCTGGCCCTGGTCAAGCGCGTCCGGTTCGGATCCACGGTGACGCTGGAGCTTCGGGGTGAAGCGTTCAACGTGCTCGACCGCGTCAACTACGATCTGCCCGACGCGTTCTTCGGGTCGCCGACGTTCGGACGGATCCTCTCAGCGCAGAGCCCTCGAAGAATTCAATTTGGCGTGCGGGCGGTTTTCTGAGGTTAGTCACCGGCAATGCCGGCGAAGCGACAGATGATGGGACGAGCTGAACCCTGAACCTTGAACCGTGAACCCTGAACCTCGTCCCTTGAGTGTCACGCTCGTCCAGCCTATTCTGTAAGGCACCTATGAACGCGCACTTCTCTCGTCGTCTGCCACTCTGGCTCATGATTGCGCTCGTTGTGCCGGCGGCGGCAATCCTTCGGGGCGCGGACTGGCCCGACTGGCGCGGCCCGGCACGAACGGGCGTGTCCACCGAAACCGGCCTGCCGTCGAGCTGGTCCCCTGCGGGAGAGAACCTGGCCTGGCGCGCGCCGTACGGCGGCCGCTCCGGTCCGGTGGTCTTCGGCGACCGCTTGTATCTGCAGAACACGTCAGGCTCAGGTGCGTCCGAGCAGGAACGTGTGATGTGCTTCAACGCCGACACCGGCAGGCTGCTGTGGGAGCACAAGTACAACCTCTTCACGAGCGATGTGCCGCCGCACCGCATCGCATGGTCCTCCCCCGTCGTCGATCCCGCGACCGCCAACGTCTTGGCGATCAGCGGCAACGGCCTTGTGATGTCCCTCTCGAAGGACGGCAAGCTGCTATGGGAGCGCTCGCTCGCTGAAGAGCTCGGGATGTGGACGACGCACGGGGGACGGATGTCGTCGCCAATCGTCGACGGCAATCAGGTCATCGTGAGTGGCCTCACGTTCAGCTGGGGACAGTTCGCCGGCGGCGCGCACCGCTTCATCTCGCTCGACAAGACGAGCGGCCAGATTCGCTGGGTGAGCGCCCCCGAAGGGCGTCCGACCGATACGATTTACGCGAACCCGTTCGTGGCTGACGTCAACGGCACGCGTATGTTCTTCTCGGGCGGCAGCGATGGCGCGATGCACGCGCTGAAGATCGCGACCGGCGAGCCGGTATGGAACTGGAAGGTCAGCCAGCGCGGGCTGAACACAGCCGCGCTCGTCGTCGGCCCGGACGTCATCGTGACACACAGCGAGGAAAACGTCGGCACGAGCGAGATGGGCATGCTGGCCGCCGTGCCCGCCGCGTCGAAGGGCACGCTGACCGACAAGGACGCGCGGTGGATCGTCCGCGATGTGCAGGCCGGTTACGGATCCCCCGTGTCGGATGGCCAGCGCATCTACATCGCGGACAACGGCGGCGTGCTCTTCGCGTTCGACGTCAAGGACGGCAGGCAGCTCTGGCGCAAGAACCTCGGCACGATCCAGAAGTCCTCCCCCGTTCTGGCCGACGGCAAGCTGTATGTCGGCACGGAGAACGGGAAGCTCTACATCCTCCGGCCGAAGGCGGACGGCGTCGACGTCCTGGATGAAGACGTGCTGCCGAACGCGTCGGACGGCAAGCCGCAGGCGATCATCGCATCGCCGGCTGTCGCGCGCGGACGCATATACCTCGCGTCGATGGACGCGCTGTATGCGATCGGACCAAAGGGAACGCCGACGGGGCGCGCCGCCACGCCTGCGCCCCCGGGTGTCGGGCCGGCGGCCGCGCTGCCAGGCGCTGGCGTGCCTACAGCCCTGCTCGTGACCCCGACCGAACTGATCCTCAAACCGGGCGAATCGATTGCGCTGACGGCGCGCGCGTACGACGCGAACGCCATCATGATGATGCCGATTGCGAACGCCGGTCCGGCCACCTGGACGCTCGAAAATCTGAAGGGGACGATCGCGAACGGCACGTTCACTCCCGACCCGTCAGCCGGAGCGCAGGCCGGGATCGTGAAGGCCACGCTGGGCACGATCAATGGCGCCGCACGCATCCGGGTCATTCCGGATCTGCCCTGGACATTCGACTTCGAGAACAGCGGCGAAACGCCGCCAACCCATTGGATCAACGCCACCGGCAAGTTCGCCGTGCGCGCGCTCGACGGCAGCAAGGTGCTCGTCAAGCTCGCGGAAAATCCGTTCGCGTTCGCGAAGCGGTGCCGCGTGTTCTTCGGCGGGCCGGATTACAGCGACTACACGATCGAGGCGGACGTGCGCGCCCTCGAGCGGCGCCGCCAGCGCGGCGACGTCGGCGTCGTCGCCGAGCGATATGAAATGATGCTGTCGGGGAGCCACCAGCGCATCGAACTGCAGCCATGGCAGCCCGAGACCGAACGCACGGTCAAGGTCGACTTCCCCTGGAAGGCCGACGCCTGGTACGTGATGAAGCTCGAAGTCCAGCAGATGGGAGCCGGCAAGGTACGCGCTCGCGGCAAGGTGTGGCCGAAAGGGCAGCCGGAACCGGCCGCGTGGACCATTGAGCGGCTCGATCCGATCGGCAGCCTCAAGGGGGCGCCGGGCCTCTACGCCGACGCGCCGTCGGCGGCGGGCGGCGGATCGGAAATCTACTACGACAACATCAAGGTGTATCGGAATAAGTAGGCTTTAGGCTTTAGGCTCTAGGCTTTAGTTAGGCTTTAGGCTCTGGGTTGAATTCAACGTCATGAAAAAGATCATTGCCACCACGGCGGGCATCGCGCTCGCTGGACTCTCCCTCATCGCTTTTTCCGAACCAGGTAACGGCGACTGGCCGATGTGGGGCGGCACTCCGGACCGGAACATGGTCTCGGGCATGAAGGGGCTGCCGACGACCTGGGACGTCAAGACGAAGAAAAACGTGAAGTGGGTAGCCGAGCTTGGCTCCCAGGCCTACGGCAACCCGGTCGTTGCGGGAGGCATGGTGTTCGTCGGGACGAACAACGAAGCAGTGCGCGACCCGAACATCAAGGGAGACAAGGGCGTGCTGATGGCGTTCCGCGAGTCCGACGGCCAGTTCATGTGGCAGGCGGTGCACGACAAGCTCGCGGCCGGTCGGGCCAACGACTGGCCCTTCCAGGGCATCTGCTCGTCGCCGCTGGTGGAAGACGGCGTCGTGTACTACATGTCCAATCGCGGCGAGCTGATGGCCGTCGATGTCGACGGCTTCCGCGACGGCACGAACGACGGCCTCGTCAAGGACGAGAAAGCCACTCGAGAAACCGACCCTGACATCATCTGGCGTTACGACATGATGGACGAGGTCGGCGTCATGCAGCACAACATGGCGAACGCCTCGCCGGTGAGCTACGGCGATCTGATCTTCGTCAACACGTCGAACGGCCAGGACGAGAGCCACGTCAACGTCCCGTCTTCCAAAGCTCCCGCGATCATCGCGGTCAACAAGAAGACCGGCAAGCTCGCGTGGGAAGACAACTCGGTCGGCGAGAAGATCCTGCACGGGCAGTGGTCATCGCCATCGGTCGGAAAGGTGGGCGATACGGTCCAGGTGGCCCTGGGGCAGGGAGACGGCTGGGTGCGCGGCTACGACGCGACGACGGGGAAAAAGCTGTGGGAATTCGACCTGAACCCCAAGGACTCGGTATGGCCGAAGACCCGCAACGAGGTGATCAGCACGCCGGTCTTCTACGAGGGCATCGTCTACATCGCCAACGGGCAGGACCCGGAGCACGGGGAAGGAGTCGGTCACCTCTATGCGATCGATCCCGCCAAGCGGGGGGACATCACCGAAACGGGCCGCCTCTGGCACTACGACAAGATCCGCCGATCGATCTCGACGGGAGCGATCTACAACGGCATCCTGTTCTATTCGGACTTCAGCGGCTTCCTCCACGCCCTCGACATCAAGACGGGAAAGCCCTACTGGACGCACGACATGTTCGCCGCCATCTGGGGCTCGCCCATCGTGATCGACGGCAAGGTCTACCTGGGGGACGAGGACGGCGACGTCACCATCCTGGCGGCCGACAAGACGCTGAAGGTGATTGTCGAGAACAACATGGGCAGCTCCGTGTACTCGACCGCTGTACCCGCCCACGGCACGATCTTCATCGTCAATCGCAATCAGCTCTACGCCATCGCCGAAGGCGCGTCTGGCTCGAAGTAAGCCGGAGAGGACGGAGTGAGCGGAGGGGACTCAACACGGACGAACGGAGGAACGGAGTTGCTCCGTGTGATGGTCTTGTCCGTTGTCTCCGCAGTCTCCGTTCTCTCCGCAATCTCGGTTATCTCCGTTATCTCGGCGCAGGCGCCCCCGACCGCCTGGCCCCAGTTCCGCGGGGCGGCCGCGCTGCACGGGACGTCGGACGCCGCGCTGCCGCCAACACTCAAGCTGCTGTGGACGTACGAGGCTGGGGACGCCATCGAATCCTCAGCCGCGATTGTCGACGGCGTCGTCTACGTCGGATCGCAGACGGGCGAGCTCCATGCGATCAACCTTTCCGACGGATCGCTCAAATGGAAGTACAAGGCGTCCGCAGACGGCATCGGGGAATCATCGCCCGCGGTGGCCGGCGGGCTGGTGTACATCGGCGATCTGACCGGCATCGTGCACGCGGTGGACGTCTCGACGGGGAAGGCCGCCTGGACGTTCAAGACCGGCGCCGAGGTGAAATCGTCGCCGGTGGTCGCCGGCGACAAGGTGCTCATCGGATCGTACGACTCGTACCTCTACGGCCTGCTCGCGAAGACCGGCAAGCTCGCGTGGAAGGCGAGAACCGACGGCAACGTACACGCGACGCCATCGGTCGTTGACGGGATCGCCTACATTGCCGGCTGCGACGCGACCCTTCGGGCGATCAGGGTCAGCGACGGCAAAGAGCTGTTTACGCTGTCGGCCGGCGCGTACACAGGCGCCTCCCCCGCGATTCTCGGCGGTCGCGCGTACTTCGGCACCTACGAGAACGAGGTGCTGGCCGTCGATTTGAAGTCGCGGAAGCTCCTGTGGACTTACCGGCACCCGCAGCGCAACTTCCCCTTCTACTCGTCGGCGGCGCTGTCGGGGGGACGGGTGTTCGTGGGCGGGCGCGACAAGCTGATGCACGCACTGGACGCGAGCACCGGCAAGGAAGTGTGGTCGTACCAGACCGGCGCCCGGATCGATTCGTCTCCGGCGGTGGTGTCGGGGCGCGTGTACGTCGGGTCCAGCGACGGCAAGCTCTACGTGTTCGATGCGGCAACCGGCGCAGTCGTCCAGCAGTTCGAGGCCGGCGGAGCCCTGTCGGCGTCGCCAGCCGTCGCGTCCGGCCGTCTCGTCATCGGATCGCAGGACGGCAAGCTGTTCTGCCTGGGTGGTTGAAATGGCAGCCCTGACCAGCCTCCGCCAAAGGCTACGGCGGTCCGCCGAAGCAATGCGAAGGCGGAAGGGCTGCGCTACGGATTGTCGGCCCCGCAGAGCTTTGCATGAACCTCGAGAAACTGCGTAAGCACTGTCTCACCTACCCCGGCGCCACCGAGCAGATCCAGTGGGGCGCGGACCTCGTGTTCAAGGTCGGCGGAAAGATGTTTGCCGTCGCCGCGACAGAGCCTGAAGCCAGGCATCGCCTCTCGTTCAAGTGCAGCGACGAAGGGTTCGCTGAGCTCGTCGAACAGGAAGGGGTCGTGCCCGCACCTTACCTGGCGCGCGCAAAGTGGGTCGCGCTCGAGCAGTTCGAGGCGCTGAGCGATCGGGAGATCGAGCGGCGCATCCGTGATTCGTACGACCTGGTGTTCGCGAAGCTGACGAAGAAGGATCAGGCCGCGATCGGAGCGGCACGCAGCTCGAAGAAGCCGTCTGCCCCACGCAGACGGCGGACGGCTCAGCGCTGAGTTACTTTGACGCGCAGCGGAAAGTCCGGAATCTCCAGCGGCCTCGACACTGACCCTTCGCCGGTGGCCCGGACGATGACAATCTCCGCGCCCGCGATCCACGCTTCGTCGATGTCCAGCCGGTCTTTCTCCGAAGAGTAGCCTGGCGGAAAGCGTATGAACTGCCCGGTCACCGAGAAGCCGCCGGAGCTGGAGCTGGAACCGAAATATAGTCCGGGAAAAAGTCTGGTCATCAGCACGGGTGAGCTACAATCGGCGCCATGCCCCTCTTCCTATTCGCCACCACCGCATTCCTCGTTGTGGCCTTCCTATTCCTCTGCGTCGGCGCTTGGCGCGTCTATCGTGGGCGCTCGCAGCCTAGGCCGTTCATGGAGCGCGCAGCAATGGCGGGCATCTTTGCGCTGATCGGTTGGCAGGCCCTGACATGGCTTCGTGCCGACCAACCCGCGGCGAGCCAAGCACGCATCATCGGAGTTTGGGTGCAGCTGCTCAGCGCCTTCGGCATTTCCGTTGTGATGGTCGCCCACGGCTGGCTCGTGCACCCCCCAAGCAATCCGAAATAACCGCCTGCTGTTCAAACTGACCCACTACCGGGCGTCGACGAGATTGCACCACAGAGTGAGCGGAGTAAACGGAGGCTACTTAGGTCTCTGTTCTCTCCGTTTTCTCTGTGGTGTACACGGACTGGCTGAACACCAACGCCGGCGGGCTATGGGAACCGATCCATGAACGTCGAAAAGCTCCGCGGGCACTGCATAAGCTAATTCCGGCGCACGTACCCGGCATGAGGTCACACTAGGTCATGGATCAGAACACGGTCGTGATGGGGTTCCTGTGGTTCGTGGCGTTCTTGTTCTCCACGACCGTCCACGAGGCGATGCACGCGCTCGCCGCGTTGCGCGGCGGCGATCCGACCGCGCACCACGGCGGACAGGTCTCGCTCTCGCCGATCCCGCACATCCGGCGCGAGCCGATCGGCATGCTCGTCGTGCCGCTGCTGACGGCGCTGACGCAGGGCTGGGCCATCGGCTGGGCGAGCACCCCGTACGATCCCCGTTGGGCCGCGCGCTACCCCAAAAAAGCCGCGCTGATGGCGGCCGCAGGCCCGGCCGGCAATCTCTCGATCGCGTTCGTTGCGTTCATCCTGATCAAGATCGGGCTGGCGGCCGGCTGGTTCATCGCGCCCGACAGCGTCAGCTTCGAGCACATCGTCGCGTCACCGCTCGGCGACGGACGCACGTTTGCCGGCGAGATCCTCTCGATTCTCCTGACGTTGAACGTGCTGCTCTGCGCCTTCAACCTGATCCCGCTCCCGCCGCTCGACGGCGCATCGGTGCTCGGACTGTTCGTGTCCGACAGCGCCGCAGTGAAGCTGCAGGAGCTCAGTCACTCGCCCATATTCCAGATGGTCGGATTGCTGGTGGCGTGGCGGGTGTTCCCTTCGATCGTTTCTCCACTGTTCGGGCTGTTGCTGGCGGTGGTCCATCCAGGTCTGGGGTATTCGTAGTGGTCGTTTTGCAGCAACCCGCTAATCGAGCATCCCTTCGCGGCCCGGCTCCGGCAGCCAGAAGCTGGCCATAAGACCGACGAGGTACACCGAGAAGCCGACGCCCGCCGCGACGAGCGCGATCTTGGTCGGCGCATATGCGCGGTCCGGCGTGACGGCAAGCGACGCGGTCACCCACGCGAACGACGTGCCGATCAGGCGGCCGCCGATGTTGGCGGCGAAGCTCTCGCCGGTTCCCCGCAGGTGCACCGGGTAGACGCGCGGCAGATAGTTCCCCCAGAAGCTGAACTGCCCCACCGTGAACATACCAGCGAGGAAGATGCAGAAGTAGAGCGGGGTCAACCCTGTCGTCGCGGCCCACGCAAACGTCAGGGGCATCACGATGAGCCCGGGCACCTGGAACAGGCGAATCAACCGGCGCCGGCTCACGATCACCACGGCAAGCCACGCGAGCATGACGCGGCCCGCGAGGCCACCGATCTCCTGGACCTTCGTCACGTCGGATGCGATCCGCTGCTCGATGAGCCGGGCTTCGGGGGCCGGCCGCCCCTGGGTCATCTGACGAACCTCCGGCAGGCCCGGCACGATCTGGGGGATCTGCTGGATCGCGCCGAACGCCGCGCCGTACGCCATGGCAAACATGAGCGTCGTCACGATGGTCGTTCGTCGCAGCGCCGGAGCGAACAGCGCCGCAATGCTTGGACGCTGGAGCGTGCCGGACGAGCGCTTGGCCTGCCAGATCGGCGACTCGGGGAGAAACGGCCGGATGACGATGAGCGGGATGGCGGGCAGCACGCCTGACATCAGCGTGTAACGCCAGGGCGCGTGTGGATTCCGGATCGCGGCCTCGCCGAACCAGGAGAGTGCCGGCAGGCTGGCGGCGTAGGCCACGCACAGCCCGTTGGCCGTCGCCACCAGCAGGCCTCCGAGCGAGGAGAATGCCTGGGTGTACCCGAGCACTTTCTCGCGGCGCTTCGGTTCCGGGAACAGCTCGGCCAGCCACGCGACCGCCGCTACGAACTCGACGCAGACGCCGATAAAAACGAAGCAGCGCAATACGAGCAGCATCCCGATGGACGTCGAAAAGCCCGACAGGAACGCCCCGACGGCGTAGATCAGGATGCTGTAGGTGAGGACCCGCCGGCGGCCGAACCGGTCGGTCAGGTATCCGCCCAGCAGCCCGAAGATCCCTCCCGCCAAAGCCGGGATGTAGAACAGCCGCCCCACCCACATCTGGAACTCAGGGGATCCCGGCGCTGCGCCGGTGAGCTCCAGCAGCGCGGGGCGCACGATGAGCGGCAGCATGAGGATCTCGTAGATATCGAACGCAAAGCCGATCGCGGCAATCGCGCAGATGAGCCACTGAATGGGGGTAAGACGGTGCGATGTCTGCATGGAGCCTCGAGCCGCTGTTTTCGGGGTGATAAAGTCTACTGCAAATGGTCCCGTTCGATTTCGAGCTCCGCACACGCGTCGTTTTCGGACATGGTGCCCTCGAGCGCCTGGGGCAGCTCGCGCGGGACCTGGGCTTTCGGCGCACGCTGCTCGTCGCGGACCAGGGAATGGTGCAGGCGGGGCACGTGGCTGAGGCGATGCGACTCCTGGAGGCGGCTGGAATCGAAGCGACCGGATTCCACGATTTCGGCGTGAATCCCGACAGCGCCATGGTCGACGCCGGCAGCCGTTTCGCGGAGCCGCTGGGGGTCGACTCGATCGTCGGCCTCGGCGGCGGCAGCTCGCTCGACTGCGCCAAGGGGATCAACTTCCTGCTGACCAACGGCGGCAGCATCGGCGATTACCGTGGCTACGGCAAGGCGGTGACGCCGTTGCTGCCGATGATCGGCGTGCCGACGACCGCGGGCACGGGCAGCGAGGCGCAGAGCTATGCCGTCATCGCGGACGCGGCGACGCACATGAAGATGGCGTGCGGCGACCCGTCGGCCGCGGTGCGCATCGCGCTGCTCGATCCGGAGCTGACGTTCACCGCTCCCAGGCACGTGACCGCGATGGCTGGGTTCGACGCCATCGCGCACGCCGTCGAAACCGCCGCGACAGTGCGACGCACGCCGCTCTCCGATACCTTTTCGCAGCGGGCGTGGAACCTTCTCTGCGACGGGTTCGAGCGCGTGCTGCTCCACCCGGCCGACGGCGAGGCGCGTGCCGCGATGCAGCTCGGAGCGCATTTCGCCGGGATGGCGATCGAGCAGTCCATGCTGGGGGCCGCGCATGCGTGCGCGAACCCGCTCACGGCACGCCACAACCTGTCGCACGGCCTTGCGCTCGCGATCCTTCTCCCCCACGTCGTCCGTTGGAACGCCAGCGTGGCGCTCGAGCGGTATGCCGCGCTGGTGGGCTCTCCGCGCCGACGTGCGCGCAACGAGGACGCCGCGGAGACGCTCGCGCGCCGGCTCGAGGACCTGGCCGGGGCCGGCGGGCTCGCGACGACGCTCTCGGACAGCGGCATCGATGAAAGCGCGCTGCCCGGGCTCGCGGCGCTCGCCGCGGAGCAGTGGACCGGCGCCTTCAACCCGCGCCCGTTCGACGCGGCCGGCGCGCTCGAGATCTACCGCGCGGCGCTGTAAGACTCTCTCAAGAGTCTCTAGGCAGCCCTGAAGGGCTGCGCTACAGTTTTGAAACCGGATCCGTTAACTGTATCGCTCGATGGTCCGGGTAGAGGGCGGT
>CAYZBZ010000004.1:0-21014 GCA_964476725.1 uncultured Vicinamibacterales bacterium | reverse complement strand
GTTTTGAAACCGGATCCGTTAACTGTATCGCTCGATGGTCCGGGTAGAGGGCGGTCGCGTCAGGAGCGACACGACCATCATCAACAGGCAGGAGACGATCGTCATCGGCACGACGGGCATGAGGCCGTACCACCCCAGCGCTCCCGGGACGCGAGCGGTGTAGACGACGGCGAAGGCGGTCCAGAGCGCAACCGCGAGCGCGCCCCACTTCGTGCTTCGTTTCCAGAAAAGCGCCGCGAAGAGCAGCGGCGACAGGGCCGCATAGCCGGAGAACGCGTACTGGACGGCGAGATCGAAGATGCTCTGCGGCGCGCGAAGCGCGACCGCGTACGCGACCACCGTCAGCAAGACGACGAACACCCGCCCGGTCTGCACCTGCACGGCCTCGCCGAACTTCGCCTTCCCGCCGTAGAAGGCAAAGACATCCTCCGTGAACATCGTCGACAGCGCGAGAATCTGCGAGTCGCTCGCCATCACGGCTGCCAGGATTGCCGCTCCCAGAATGCCGGCGAGCCATAGAGGTGCGTACTGCTCCAGCATCACCAGCACCACGTCGTCCCCCGCCGCCTGGCGGCGCAGGGTCGCGCGCTCGGTTGACGGCATCGCCGGCGGCGCCTTGGCGAGGGCCGCGCGGGCTTCGAGCTTCTGCTCGATCCGCGGCACGTCCCGCATGGCGTTGGCGGCCACGCCGAGGAACGTGCAGGGCAGCCAGATCGCGAGGATGCAGAGCGGATAGAAGATGACGGTGCGGCGGAACTGCTCCATGCGGCGCGCCGTCAGGCAGAAGATCGAGATGTGCGGGAACGCAATCGTGGAGAGCGGGATGAACGTGTAGCTGAAGAAGAACAGCGGCGAGATGCGTTCGCGCGTGAGGAGCGGCGCGCTGTCTGGCGAGGCGAGCAGGGCTTCCATCGCCTCCGGGAATCCGCCCATCCCGCGGCCGATGACGACGAGCGCGATCGCGCCGAACGACAGGAAGAGCACGGTCTGGAACGCGTTCACCCACGCGGTGCCGCGCATGCCGCCGAAGAACACATAGCTCATCACCACGAGCGCCACGACGGCGCCGCCGAGCCAGTACGGCACGAACCCGCCGCTGATGGCGCGCAGCGCCGTGCCACCGCCCATCACGCCGATGACGATGTAGGGGACGAGCAGCGCCGCCTGCACCGCAAAAATAACCGTGCCGATGTGCCCGCATTCCCAGCGATCCCGGAACATCTGGACGGGCGTCATGAAGCCGTGCCGCTTTCCAATCGCCCACATGCGCGTGCCGACGAAGAACAGCGACAGCGGGATGACGAGCGCAGACGCCGACGCCATCAGGCCGAACGTCAGGATGCCGTTGGCAAAGGCGTGCCCGGCGGAGCCGAGAATCGTAAAGGCCGTCATGTTCGTGCCGAAGAGCGACAGCAGGAACACCGCCGGCCCGAGCGATCGCCCGGCGAGAAAGTAATCCTCGGCCCCCGCGCCGCGCGATCCGCGAAACGCGAAGATGCCGATGTAGAGAACGATCGCGAGATAGGCGAAGACGATGAGCGCGGGAATCACTGACGCGATCCCCCGTTTCCGGCCGTGTCGCGCTCGAGATGGCCCGGCCACGCGACGGCCGTGAGGACCCACATCAACAGCGCTACGGCCACGCAGTACGCCGCGTGGTACGCGAGCCCGGGGGGCAGGAAGCCGAAGGCGAGCGGACGTGCCGTGCGCCAGAACCAGACATCCTGGTGCAGCACGTAGAAAAGGCCGATCGCGACACCGAGGAGAGTTCGTGCAGTCACACTGCTAGAATAGTCTGACGTCGCGCCCGAGTGCGCGAACAAGGAGCCTGCCTCGATGCGTCCGCCGACCCTGGTCCTGCTCTTCGTCGCGCTGCTCGTCCCCGCTTTCGTCACCGGCGCCGCGGCCCAGACGGCGGGCACGATGACCGGCACTGTCGAGGACGCGAGCGGAGGCGTGCTGGCCGGCGTATCGGTGACGGCGCGCAGCACCGCCACGGGCTTGACGCGCGCGGTGGTGACGGGCGCGGAGGGCCGTTTCGTGCTCGCGGCGCTGCCGCCCGGCACGTACGAGTTGCGCACGGACCTCGCCGGCTTCAAGCCGCACGTGCGCAGGGACCTCGACGTCCCGGTCGCTGCCACCATCAACCTGAACATCACGCTGCAGCTCGGCGATCTGGCGATCGAAGATGTCGTCCTCGGCATGACGCCGCTCGTCAACACCTCGACCTCAGAGCTCAGCTACCTCGTGGGCGCCGACGCCATCGAGCGGCTGCCGCTGAACGGCCGGAACTACACGGATCTCGCGCTGCTGCAGCCCGGCGTCAACGCGTTTCCGCATCGCGACGGCGGGTCGGCCGTCGCCCACGGCCTCGGGATGAGCGTCAACGGGCAGGATCCGCGTTCCAACGTGTACTTGCTCGACGGGACGCTGCAGAACGACTTTACCAACGGCCCCGCGGGCAGCGCCGCCGGCACGGCGCTCGGCATGGACACGATCCGCGAGTTCCGTGTCGAGGCGAACGCCTACAGCGCGGAGTTCGGACGCAACTCCGGCGGACAGATCAACGTGCTCACGAAATCGGGGACCAACACGGTTTCGGGCGCCGCGTTCGAGTACCACCGCAACGACGCGCTCGATGCGAAGAACTTCTTCGACACCGGCGCGAAGCCGGATTTCCGTCGCAACCAGTTCGGAGGCACGCTCGGCGGGCCGCTCGCGAGGGATCGCGCGTTCTTCTTCGTGGGCTACGAGGGACTCGTCGAGCGCCTCGGCAGGACCGTGTCGACCGTCGTGCCCGACGACAACGCGCGCGCCGGCGTCCTGCCGGCCGGGCCGGTCGGCGTCAGCGCCGCGGTGGCGCCGTACCTCGCGGAATTTCCGCGCGCCAACGGCCCGCTGCTCGGGCAGGGGCTCGCGACGTATACGTTCCCCTTCAACCAGACGCTCGATCAGCACTTCGTGCAGGGGCGCGTGGACTTCAGCCCCGGTTCGAGCCGGCAGTTCTTCGCGCGCTACACGCTGGACGACGCCGAGCAGTTCCTGCCGACCGACTATCCGCAGTTTCCGCGCACGTTCATCTCGCGCAACCAGTTCTTTACGGGGGAGTACCGGCAGGTGTTCTCGGCACGGACGCTGAACACCGCGCGGTTCGGCTTCAGCCGCACGCGAATCGGCCAGAACGTGCAGGCGCACACCTCGCAGGCGCTCGCCCCCTTCATCGCAACCCGCGATCTGATGGGGGACATCGACATCGGCGGCCTCAAGCGGTTCGGGCCGCAGAGCTCCGGCAACCTCCGGCTCGTGCAGAACGTGTTCAGCTTTCAGAACGACATGGTGCACACGCGCGGGCGCCAGACGCTGAAGGCGGGCGCGCTCGTCGAGCGCTACCAGGACAACATGGTGAACCCGACCTTCTCGCTCGGCATCTTCACCTTCGCCGACTTGAACGCGTTCCTCGCCAACCGCCCCGCCACCTTCGTCGGCCTCACGCCGGAAGCCCAGTTCGATCGCTACTGGCGCTTTACGCTGTTCGGCTTCTACGCGCAGGACGATTTCCAGGTCGCGCCGCGGCTCACGCTCAACGCCGGCGTCCGGTACGAGTTCTCGACGATGCCGCGCGAGAAGTACAACCGCGATTCGGCGCTCCCGGATCTCATGGCATCGCAGCCGACGATCGGACCGTTGTACCAGAACCCGACGTACACGAACGTGTCGCCGCGCGGCGGCTTCGCCTGGGACGTCTTCGGCGACGGCCGCACCTCCGTGCGCGGCGGCTACGGCCTGTACTTCAATACCAACAGCCACCAGAACCTGATCGTCACGGTGACGAACCCGCCGTTCACCCCGCGCCCGGTCATCGTCAACCCGACGTTTCCGAGCCCGCCGTTCGACCGCGCGAGCGCGATCTCCATGCGGCCGGTTCAATTCGATCTGAAAACTCCACGCGTGCACGTCTACAACGCCAGCGCGCAGCGGGAGTTGTGGTGGCGCACCGCGCTCACGGTTGGCTATGCCGGATCGCGCGGCATGCACCTGCTGCGCAGCGGCGACGTCAACCTCGCGCAGCCGACCGGCACGACCGCGGACGGCCAGCCGCTCATCGCCGCCGGCACGCCCCGCGTCAATCCAGCCTTCTCGACGATCGAGCTGAAGAGCAGCGACGGCGACTCCTGGTACAACGCCCTCATCGTCGAGGTGCGGCGCCGCTGGGCGGACGGCGTTTCGGTCCAGTCGTCGTACACGCTCTCGAAGAGCGTGGACACCACGCAGGCGTCGACGTTCTTCTCCGATGCGACCAACGGCACCACCTCGGCGCTCCCCGAGTTCGTTCCCGGCTACAACAAGGGGCCGTCGGACTTCGACACGCGTCACAACTGGGTGGCCAACTTCACGTGGGCGATCCCGTTTGCGAAGCGGCTGACCGGCGCGGCGGGCGCGATCGTCGATGGATGGAGCGTGTCGGGGATCTGGACGATGCGGAGCGGGAACCCGCTGACGGCATTCGTGCAGACCAACAGATCCCGCTCACAGTGGAACCCGTCGCGAGGTCCCGGGATCGGCCAGGACCGCCCGAGCTATGCGCCCGGCTTCGGTCCGGAGAACGCGGTGCTCGGTCGCGTGGATCACTGGTTCGACCCGGCGGCGTTCGTGCTGCAGCCAGCGGGCACGTTTGGCAACACCGGTCGCGGCGACTTCACGGGACCCAACTTCCGCACGCTCGACCTCTCGCTGGCGAAAGCGGCGCGATGGGCGGCGCTCGGCGATCGTGGCCGCCTCGAGTTCCGACTCGAGGGATTCAACATCCTGAACCGCGCGAACTTCGGCGTCCCCGAGCTGCGCGCCTTTGCCGGCACGCGCGACGGCGAGGCGCCGCTCTCGACCTTCGGGCGCATCACGACGACCGTGACGTCGGCCCGTCAGGCACAGCTGGGCGTGCGTGTCATATTCTGAGTGGCTGGTCGCTAACCGTAGCGCAGCCCTTCCGCCTTCGCAAATGCTTCCGCTTTCGCATTGCTTCGGCGGACCGCCGTAGCCTTGGCGGAGGCTGGTTAGGGCTGCCTTGGAGTTCAGATTGCTGATGAAGGAGCGGAGATGAACTGGTTGACGTTCGTGGCGGGCGCCGTGTTGTCGTGGGGTGTGTATGGGGCCATGCTCCATCAGGGGCAGGTGAAGCTGGGGAATCCCATGCGGGCGCTGCTCTGCGTCGGCGTCGCGTACTTCCTCGTCGGCGTGGTCGTTCCGATCCTCGTGCTGATGGCCCAGGGCCAGGGGGTCCGCGGGTTCAACTCGTCGGGGGCGACGTTCGCGACCGTCGCAGGGGCCCTCGGCGCGCTTGGCGCCGTGTGCATCATCTTCTCGTTCCGCACGGGGGGGACACCGACCTACGTCATGCCGCTGGTATTCGGCGGCGCGCCGCTCGTGAACGTGCTCTACACGATGGCCGTGCACCCGCCGAAGCACGGGGTCAATCCGCTGCTGTACGTGGGCTTCCTGGTGACCGCGCTCGGCGCCGGCATGGTGCTGTACTTCAAGCCGCCGGCGTAACGCTGTCTTCTCCTTGGTTCCGGGTTCCACGTGGAACTTGGAACCGACTGCAACCCGATCTCAGTTCTCTCACTGCGTCGGCGGCTTGCTCCCTATCGCGTAGAGATGCTTCTCGGTCCGCAGGAACAGCTGGCCGTTCGACACGGCTATCGAGCTGAGCGTGTACTCGTCCATCGCGTTCTCGGCCAGGATCTGGAACTTCGGCCCGGCGGCGAACACCGACGCCATCCCCTCTTCGCTCGTGACGTAGAGGCGTCCATCAGCGAGCGTCGGTGATGCGCTGTATGTGCCGGGCTTCAGACGCTCCGGACCATAGACAGGCGTGCCGGTCTCGAGGTCGAGGCAGTACACGACGCCGCCGTCGTTGACCACGTAGAGGTATTTCCCGTCGCTCGTCGGGGTCGGCACGTCGGGGCCGTTGTTGAACTCCCACAACTTGTGCGAGGAGGTGACGTCCCCGCGGCCACCCGTCTTGAGCGCGAGCATCGGGCGCTGCCGCGTCGGGGCGATGATGACGTCCCCCACCACGACAGGCGACGCGATGATCCGGTAGTTCCGGTCGTTGGTCGGATTGAGCCCGTCCGCGCGCCAGAGCTCCCTGCCCGTCTCCGGATCGTGTCCGGTCACGACGTCGCCGCCGGTCACGACGATCTCGGTCACGTTGCCGTATCGCATCAGCGCCGGGGTGGTGTACGAGTCCGGCGATTCAGAAATCGCGTTCGTCGGCCGATTCACCTTCCACACGGTCCTGCCGGTGGCCTTGTCGATCCGCATCAGGTACGACGGATCGTCCGTCTTCATCCCGTGCAGCACCTGGACGTAGAGCCCACCCTCGTGCAGCAAAGGCGATGACGCGTAACCCCAGTTGAGGCCGAACTGACCGTAGTCCTTCTGGATGTCGCGGGACCACAGCTCCTTGCCCGCGAAATCGAAGGCCTTGAAGATGCCGATGCCGGTCATGACCCACACGGTTCTGCCGTCGGTGGCCGGCGACGGCGACGACATGTTCTGCTTCCGCTGGCGATTGTTGCCCCCACCGAGCGGCCGCTTCCACATCACCTCGCCTTTGGCGCGGTCCACGCACCAGAGCTCCAGATCCCCTGTCGCGTCGAACAGCGCGACGTTGAGGAAGATCCGATCGTTCCAGATGATGGGCGTCGCGCCGCTCCGGCTCGGCATCGGCAGCTTCCACGCGACGTTCTCAGTGGGGCTCCATTTGACGGGCAGCCCTTTCTCGGCGCTTGCGCCGTTCAGCAGAGGCCCGCGCCATTGCGGCCAGTTGTCCGCCCCAACCGTCGCAACTGCGAGCACGCCGAACGCAAACGAAAGCCACGGACGCGTCATCAGGGAATCTCCTCGTGAGTATCCTAAATCAAAAAAGGGAGGCGAATTGCGGGCATTCAAGACTTCGAGCCAAGGGCATTCAAGGATTCAAGCCAAGCTCGACCGCGACCATCTGCTTCCGGTCCCGCACGTACAGCCTGGTGCCAACGAGCGTCGGAGTGGTCCATGCCCGGTTGGTGAGGATCGACGCCCTGGCGAGGACGGTAAGCCCTTGCCGAGTCGCAGTCGCGAGGCCGATTGTGCCGTCCTCATCCATGACGATCAGCTTGCCGTCGGCGTGGAGGAACGTCGACCGCGCGAAATCGCGGCTCTGCCAGAGAATCTGCCCGGTCTTCAAATCGATCGCCACCGTTGGACACGGGCCGAAGTCGCCGCTCGATCCGACGGCAAAGTCTCCGAGCCGGATGACGGTGCCGATGTGCACCCGCATCCGGTTCTGCATCCAGAGCTGCTGGACTGTCGTCTTTCCGCCGCTCTGCGCCAGCTTCAGCAGCCGCGCGCCGTTGTTGTACGCGGCGGACAGGAAAAGAAGGTTCCCTTCTCCCCAGACAGGCGTGCTGATGTTGAGGCCGTAGTCGGTCCTGCTTGGGTGCGTCCAGAGGACCGCGCCGTTGGTCGGATTCACCCCGACGATCTCGTTGGCGCCCGACACGACGAGCTGATCCTGCCCATCGACGTTGATCAGGATGGGCGACGCCGGACCAACCGGAAAGCTCCCGCCTTTCCATGCGATTGCGCCCGTCTGCTGATTGAAGGCGACTACCGAGGCGCCCGCGCCGCCGGCAGGAATGATCACCGTGGAGCCGTACGCGAGGGGGCTCGAGGAATATCCTCTGCCGTCGAGCGGCGCGCCGAGCTCCTTTGGCAGGTCGTGAATCCACCGCCGCGTCCCCGTCTGCTTGTCGAGCGCGATGATCTCGAGACGGCTGCTCACCACGAAGAGCCGATCGCCCACGATGAGCGGGGTGGAATGCGGCCCGGACCCCTGGCTCAGATCGAGACCGGACGTGGGGGCGTCGTAAGAGTGCTCCCACACCGTGCGCCCGTTCGACGCGTCGATCGCCGCCACGATCTCCTGCTGCGATCGCCGAATCGTCGAGAGCAGCCCGAGCGGGCGATACATCGTGTAGAGGCGGCCGCCCTCCGCCAGGATGGACGAATGTCCCTCGCCGAGCGCACGCTCCCACAGCTTCTTCGGCCCTGACGCCGGCCAGCTCGCCGCCAGCCCGGCCGTCTCCACGGTGAAGTTCCGCCGCGGCCCGCCCCACTGGAGCCACGACGTATCGGGGGGCGCCGGAGACAATCCCGTCAGCGCGAACCCAACGATCAGCCACCGCAGCGTGCGCCACATCTAAGGAACCTCCTTGAGCCCTGAACCTTGAACCCTTGAACTTTGAACCCTATTCCGCCCTAAGCGCCTCGAGTATGTTCCCCCTCAGCGCCGCACGCGTGGCGATCATCGAGGAGACGAGCCCGGCGACGGCTACGGCGATGAGCAAGGCGATGAGACCCGGACCCGGCAGCGTGCCGCCGTGGCCGAACCACGCGGGAGCGACAGCGAGCGCGGCGCAGCCCGCGCCGGCAGCAAGGCCCACGCCAAGGAGCAGCGCCGCTTCCGCCACGATCATGATCGAGATCCGGCGCGCGTCGTAGCCGACCGCGCGCAGCAGCGCGAGCTCGCGACGGCGCTCCAGCACGTTGCGGAACATGACCGCCGCCAGGCCGATCGTGCCGAGCAAAAGACCGAGGCCTCCGAGCGCCTGGAATGTCGACAGATATGTGTTCTCGACGCGGTGGAACGAGGCGAGCCGCTCGGCCGTGGAGACAGCGTCGAATCCAAAGGACGCCAGATCTTTCTCGAGCGAACCCGCGAGCGCGGGAGCGTCCGAGCCGGGGGCGTCGATCAGGAAGAGCCGATAACCCTGCTGCGCGGGAAAGAGCCGGACGAAATTCTCGTCCGACATGACGAGCTCCCCCTGCAGCACGCTGTCGCTCAGCGAGCCGACGAACCTCAGCACGAGCGGGCGGTCGGTGCCGTTGACATCCGTCAGCGCGTCGCTCATCGCTCCGCGGATCGCGAACGTGTCGCCGACCGCGGCGTGCAGCACGTACTGCAGCGACGTCGCATCGGCGATGACGGGAATGACCCCGTCGGCCACCGGCCGGCGCAGGAGCAGCCACGGGTTGGCGCGTTCCGCATCGGTCTCCGCCAGCGACGCGGCGAACGCGAAACGCCCGCTCTCGATGAAGCCTGGCTCCGGGGCGACGATCGTCGGGTTCGTCGGGCGATACAGGTTCAGGCAGCTGGTGTCTTCGCCCGGGCGGACGCGGAACCGCGTGAACCGCGCGCGCGAGAACGCAGCCGACTGGTTGAACACGCCCAGCGCCTCGCGTCCGGCCGGGTCGTTGGGACTGTGAACGAGCGGCAGCTCCGACCGGCCGATCAGCGCGAACCCGCCGGTACCCGAATGCGGGTCCGTTCCGGAGTCACCTCCGCCGCGCCGGAACGCGTCCACCGACACGATGATGAAGGCTGCCGATGCGATGAGCGCCGCCGACAGCACACTGCGTGATGGCCGAAACGCGGCGCTCCGGAAGCCAAGCCGCCACAGCGGCCAGTTGCCGCGACCCGACAGCGGGCGGCTGTCCCGCGACCGCAGCCACGACGACAGCAGGAACATGCACGCGATCAGCAGCGCGGCCCCCGCGCCGAAGAACATCCCGGTCTGCGCCGCGCGAGAGGCGAACCCGCCGGCGAGCATGGCGAGTCCGCCCGCCGCAAACGTCACGGCGAGAGTCCGGGCCCGACGCGAGCGTCGTACGTCGGCCGTCGCCACGTCGATCCCCTGCGCCGCAAGCAGCGCGCGGGGGGACATGCGCGCGACCGATCGCAGCGAAAGCGCCACGCACAGCGCTGAGGCGAGAATCCCCGACGCCGCGCCGATCGCGAGCGACGCCGCCGACACGTGCAGGGCCAGCAGCGTGGTCCCCACCGCGCCAATCCACCACGTGCGAAGCCCGTAGACGATCAACCAGCCGTACGCCACGGCCCCCGCCACGCCGATCGCGCTCGCGACGGCCGCAAGCGCCAGCGCCTCGGCGACGAGCAGCCGGCGGACGTGCGCCACGGAGAACCCGGATGCGCGCAGCGTGCCGATCTGCCGCAGCCGCTGCTCGATCCCCAGCCGGAAAAAGAGAACGGCGAGGAGCAGCGCCGACACCACGAGGAAGAAGCTGAAGTAGGTGAAGTACTCGCCGAAGTCCGTCGCGCCAGCCGACGCCTCGACCGCGAGCCGTCGTACTGGAATGACAGTCACGCCCATCGACTGCGGTGCTAACGAGCTTCGCAGATCGTTCTCGATCAGCCCCGCGAAGACCGCCTCATCTCCGGGATTCGGGACCCGCAGCCGGACCGACGTGGCCCCTCCAAACTGTGTTTTCCACAGGTCACGGCCTCGCTCGAACGCGATGAAGGCCTTCGGCGTCGTGCGGTAGTCCTTCCAGTACTGTTCGTCCTGCGGCCGCACGCGGGAGAGGTCCACCGGAAACGGCGGATCCCAGTTCGCCAGACTCGATGCCGCCGTGATGCCCGGATACTCCGGCACCAGCCGGCGGTCGGCTGCGAAGCCGGCAATGGGCAGACCGCAGCCGGAGCCATCAGCCGTGAACGTCGCAGTGCGGTTCGTGAGGCCGGCGTTGGGATCCCACGCGTAGTAGTTCACGTCGATGCGATCGCCTGCCGATACCTTCAGCTCCTTGACTGCCCAATCGTTCAGCACGATCCGATCCGTGAGGTCGGCCGGACGCATTGGCGCCGGGACTGCTTCGGCCGCCTGCGCTGGCCCGCGCGCCTTCCCGGACACGCACGCAGAGGGGAAAACCGACAGATCCGTGGCTGTCACGAGGGAGTACGGTATCTGCCGATCGCCACGTCGAATGGTGTTCGCAAGGTACGTAAACACCGGCATCGCCACGAGCCCACGTTTCTCACCCGCTTTGCGAACCGCGGCCTCGAGGCTCTCGGTGAGGATGCCGGACGTGCTGTCGACGACGACCGCCGGCGGTTCGGCCGCGGTCGTGACCTTCACTCCGAGATCCTCGAGGCCGAGCGACGAGCGCGTCGCCGCGTTGACGGCGCTCTCGCCGGCGCCGCCGACCAGGATGGTGTTCGCCTGGCCGGCGACTCCAAGGTCCCGTTGGACGGGTCTCAGCGGCGCGAACACCGCGCGCACTTCCGACTGCTGCGGCCGCAGCGCAAACTCGCCAAGCCGCTCGCGCGGCAGGACTCCGGCCACATCCAGCCGCACCGTCCGTCCGACGTCGTCCTTCCGTCCGAACAGCGATTCGATGGGTATGGCGGACGGCTTCTGCAGGCGGACAAGGAGCACATCCTGCGCGTCCACGCCGAGCTCCGCAGCAAGTGCGGGAGAGACGACAACCCCCTCGGGGGCGGGCTTGCCATGAAACCGCCAGAAACGTTCGTCGACGCCGTAGACGATGACCCCGGCCGCCCGGCGGCCCGATGCCTCGTGTGTGACGAAGCCGCTCGCGACGATGAGCGGCGCCGCCGCTCCCGCTCCCGCCGCGCGCAGGCCGTCGGCCAGCGCCTCGCGGAAGAAACCGGCAGACGACACAACGTAATCGGCGTTTCCCAGTCGTCCAACCGCGATGTCGCGAAGGCTCCCCCGTACCGAATCTCCGACGAGCAGGGCGCCGGCCAGCACCGACACCGCGACCGCGACGCCGAGCGTCACGGCGAGATTCGTGCGCCAGTGATAGCTCGCGCTCCGGAGAACGAGACGGCTCGAGTTCATTTCTTAGAGTTCTAAAGTCCCAAGGTTCCAGACCGGTTTCAAAACAGTAGCGCAGCCCTTCAGGGCTGCAGGGCTGCTGCTGCGGGAGCCGGGGCGTTCATTCGATTCGGAAACCGCTCCGCAGGTCGGAAAAACGTCGCTCCAGCTTAGCGTCATCAGAACGCGGCGCGTCGCCATTTAGCTCCTGGTGCCAGCCATCTCGAGATGGAGGTCCCGAACACCCTGGTCCTATTTCAGTTTCGCACATGGGGGTGAGCGCAAAGACCGCATCCTGGCGCGGCAGAATCGGCACGACAGCGGCGCGCTGCCCAGGCTTTGGTGCGGGCACGGGCAACTGATCGTCGTATCTGGTGGTCACGGGCTTCGGGGTATATGTTCCGCGCCTGTCGCTCAACGGCCCAAACGACGACCCGGCGTTGAGCATGCGCGGCGTATTTTCCTCATGCAAGTCAGCCCAACCATGCAGCGGTTTCTGACATTTCTCTGGCAGCCGAGATGCATATGTCAGGATCGCTTGACAGCACGAGCGCATCGTCGCCGCGCTCCGCGACATGCCGCCTGACGCGACGATCGACGAGGCGATCGAGCGTCTGGTGTTTCTCGCGAAGTTCGAGGCTGGTCTGAGCGAGCTCGATGCGGGCAACGGGATTCCCCACAACAAAGCAAGCGCCGCCTTGGCCTGTGACCCGTATCATCCTGGTCTCCGCAGTCCCTGCGAGACCCGGAACCTCTAGTTCGTGTGCAGCGCCTTCGTCGGATCGACCGACGCCGCCCGCCCCGCCGGCACCAGGCTCGCCAGCAGCGCGATCCCCGCAAGCCCGACGGCGACGAGGCCGAAGGTGATGGGATCGTTCGCGGTCACGCCGAACAGCTGGCTCGCGAGCACGCGCGTGAGAACCGCCGCCATCGCGATGCCGAGCGCGACCCCGATCCCCACCGGCCAGGCCGCCTGCCTGATGACGAGTCCGACGATGTCCCGCCGTGTCGCGCCGAGCGCCATGCGCACCCCGATCTCCTGCGTGCGGCGCATCACGAAGTACGCGATGACGCCGTAGATCCCGACCGCCGCCAGGATGGCGCCAATCGCCCCGAGCAGCGTCAGCAGCAGCGTATTGAACTGGGACGTCGCGAGCGACTCCCCGATCCGCTGCCGCATCGTCCGCACGTTGAACACCGGCACGCCCGGAGCGACGCCGTTGACGGCGCTTCGGACCGGCAGCGCCATCGACTGCGGATCCATCGACGTGCGGACCGCGACGTACATCGTCCGCTGGATCCAGTCCCAGGACACTACAGGCGCCTGCGCGGCGGGAAGGTAGAACTCCGGCGACGGCGCCTCACCGGGGCCGCGCGATCGTACGTCACCGGCGACGCCTACGACTGTCTTGTAGTCCGGGCCCTTGCCGTCAGGTCCGGACTCGCAGCAGGCGATGCGCTTGCTGATCGGATCGGCTCCCGGACATGCCGCCTGCGCGAGCGCCTCACTGATGACCATGACCTTGAGGCCGCCGCGCCGATCCGAGGCGGCGATGTCGCGCCCCTTGACGATCGGGATGCGCATCGTCGCGAGGTAGCCGGGCGTCACGATGCGCAGGCGGCTCTCTTAGCGTAATCACGCTGCTCTCTCGAATCCCTTCGTTGGATGTTCTGGAGCAGTTGAAGTACGCTGCAGGCAGCATCAGTGAACAACATCGAACAACTCGAAACCGACCTCTGGGCCGCTGCGGATAACCTCCGGGCCAACTCTAAACTCACCAGCAGCGAATACTGCATGCCCGTGCTGGGCGTGATCTTCCTGCGCCACGCGACCAATCGGTACGACGATGCGGTCCGCCAGATCGAGGCCGACCAGGCCGTCGGCACGATGCCGAAGCGGCCGCTGGTCAAGGGCGACTTCCTCAAGCGGCGCGCCCTCCAGCTTCCGCCGGCAGCACGCTACGACACGCTGCTCGGGCTCCCCACAGGCGCAAACCTCGGCGCGGCCATCGTCAAGGCGATGGATGCAATCGAGCGCGACTTCGAGCCGCTGAAAGGACAGCTCCCCAAGGACTACGACAAGTTCGGCAGCGACCTTCTGGGAGATCTGCTACGCGTCTTCGACCGCGCGACGCTCCGCACGGCCACCGGCGATGTGTTCGGGCGCATCTACGAATACTTCCTGATGAAGTTTGCGATGCAGGGCGCGCAGGACAATGGCGAGTTCTTCACCCCTCCCTCGCTGGTGCAGGTGCTCGTCAACGTGATCGAGCCCGATCACGGTGTCGTTTTCGACCCTGCATGCGGCTCGGCCGGCATGTTCGTCCAACCGTGGCGAAAAGCTCGGGATCGCGCGGTTGGACCTCAACGACCGCATTGCCACCGCGATCGCGCGCGCCGACCTTGATCCCGATGCAGGCCATCGCCCGCGCCAACCGCGTGTATCCCGGCAAGGACTTCGGCTTGATCGTGGACTACAACGGGATGCTCAAGAGCCTGCGCGCGGCCCTGGCGCAGTACGCGCTGGGCGACGATGGCGACGGTGGAGAGGAAATCGTCGCGCCGATCGAAGAGCGGGTGAAGGCTCTGCTCTCGGCCATCGAGGAAACGGAGAAGCACCTGCGCGGCCTCGGCTTCGAACCGAATCGCCTGATCGAAGCAAAGGGCTTCATCAAGATTGAGGCGATCGCCGACGGGGAGGAAGCGGTCTACACGTCCGACGAAGCCAAGCGTCGCTTCGAGATTCTGGCCAGGCAGGTGTTCGTTCGCTTCAAGGCGCTCGTCATGGAGCCGTCGGCGTTCACCTACGCCGAGCGCCACGACAACATCGAGGCGATCTACAAGAAACTTGAAGAGCGCCGCGACACCGCCGACGTGTCGGAACTCCTCAAGGAACTGCATCGCATCGTCAACGAAGCCATCCGCGCGGCTGAGCCTGGCGAGGATCAGAAGGAATCGAAGCTTTTCGATCTGAGCAAGATCGATCTAGAGAAACTTCAACAGGAATTCGCGAACAAGGTGAAGCGGAAGGCCACAGCGGTTGAAGACATCCGGAAACTGCTAGAGAGGAAACTGGCGGAGATGCTGGCCCGTAATCCGCAGCGGATGGATTACTACAAGAAGTACTCGGAGATTGTCGCCGACTACAACCGCGAGAAGGATCGCGTCACGATCGAGGAGACATTTGCCAAGCTCGTAGATCTCGCGAACAGCCTCGATGCTGAACAACGCCGCGCGGCCGAAGAAGGATTGAGCGAGGCAGAACTCGCGCTGTTCGACCTGCTCAAGAAACCCGAAATGACAAAGGTCGACCGCGAGCGAGTGAAGCAGGCGAGCCGCGGTCTGCTTGGCTCCATCCGCGAGCTCATCGCTCCGCTCGAGCGGTGGACCGAGAAGGAGCAAACCCAGGCGGAAGTCGAGGTCTTCATCCTCGACCGTCTCTTCGCCGTCCTCCCAACGCCGCCGTTCACTGCGGATGACAAACAGGCTGTCGCCAAGCGCGTCTACCAACACATCTGGCAGCAGAGCGCGAATCCTGGGGGAACGCTGGCGGCGTAGGTGGCCTTCCTGATGGGCTAGCTGTGATCCGCGAGCGTTCCAGCCTCAGAGGATGGAGCCGCGAGCCAACCCTTCTTCGCCAAGACGTCAATCGCGAGCTCGATCTGTCGGGGAGAGAACTGGCGTTTGCGTTCGCCCCAAGCGTACGTGCTCTCCACGACCTCGCGTGCTGTTCGTACGTTTTCATGGGCAGCAACCCAGTGAACGGACGAGAGCAGTTCCAAACCGAAAGGCGTCTCGAAGCCTTCGACTAATGCAGCGACCCGATCGAATCTAATGCGTGTGTCGGGATGGGTGTGAAGGAATGCCTGCGCGTCGTTCATAGCTCCTGGGACGAGCGTGAGCTCTTTCTCTGGTGCATCACCGCCATCCGCATACCCCGCCACCAGATGCCCTTCAACAGCGTGCAGTACATGACGCAGGTTTTCCGCATATGGTCCGTACAGTGCTTTCACGTACTTCAGTCGAAGCGGTTCCCCTGCCTCTTGCATGAAGTACATCAACTTGTGCACCTCGAGCAGGCTCACGAATGGATCAAGCAACCCCGCAAGATAGCGGTCGACGAGACCAACAAGCGCCGCTCGGCCCGGCGTCATCGGAGGAACTTCCTTATTTCGAAGCACGGCCGGATCCGGAGCCCCGTTCGGCTCGAACACCGTGATCGAGATGTCCTCGAGCGGAGAAAGTGCGCGCTCGATCGCTGCTCGAA
Organism: uncultured Vicinamibacterales bacterium; assembly: GCA_964476725.1. GTDB lineage: Bacteria > Acidobacteriota > Vicinamibacteria > Vicinamibacterales > 2-12-FULL-66-21 > JALZOC01. The sequence continues at coordinate 5,066 of CAYZBZ010000004.1, read as the reverse complement.
CATCCGGCCAACTAAGGCCTCCCAGTCCACTCCCAAGTGGAGGCAGGGCGATGGATCGTATTCCCCGTGTCTTGATTTCACGAACCAGCGCATCGAGACCGGCTTCGATATCCGAAAGGCGACTAGCGCCACGCCAGTGTCGCTTCGTTGGAAAGTTGATGATGTAGCGTGGATTCGTGAGCTGCCTAGTCTCGTAAACGTACATTCGTCCGGGCTGAACCTCGGACCGTTTGCACGCCGCTTCGTAGGCTTTGAAGTTCGCTGGGAACACTTTCTTGAACTGCAGCGCGACACCCCGTCCCATGACGCCGACACAGTTCACCGTGTTCACGAGAGCTTCAGCATCGGCTGCCAGAATGTTGCCTCGCTTGTACTCGATCATGACGACGCCTCTGTTAGTAGTACCAAGCTGGCAAGACCCCGACCGGAGGTCGATGCGTTACATCTCGAAGCGCCTGATCAACTCGGGCTCTGACTGCGCTTGACCGCACCCCGATGCGTGAGACCAGTGTCCATGGAAAATCCCCGTAAAACAAGAACTCCGCTTGCTTGCCTTCCTTCACCGGAGGCGAGCGGAAATCCGTCGCTGCCACCGCATTCCAGTCGATCTCTGACAGGTCGTCCAAGCTCCTGCGGAAGGCCGCGTAAACTGCGCCGGCATTTGAGAGGCTGAACGCCCACCGGCGGTCATTGCCGTCCGCCCACTCGACAACTTCGTGAAGATCCGATTCCAAGTGGATGATCGGCTCTTGGCCACCGCGGTATGCCAATTCCGCGTGGTTGGCCCGATGGATGACGAACAACATGATCGACCGCGGACAGAAATAGAACGGGACGTAGTCGCCGACGCAGTCACCAGGATGGCAATCCACCGGCAAACACAGCCGACGCTGCTTGATCGTGGACATTCCAATTACAGCTGCCGGACCACCGCGCGCAGTCATCGAGGCATCGGAAATGAGGCCCACATCTGCGAGAATGGACGCGAGATTGTCCACGTGGGTGATGTGATAAATTCGCGGACGAGCGGGTGGCACGCTCACTCCTGCGTCTCCTCGAATCGCGCAACGTCCATGTCTTTATCATCACTCTCGGTCCGCTTCAGAGCCGGAGGTTTCTGAGACGGAGCGTCATCGCCTGCTCGCTGACCTTGAACTCTTGGGCGAGTCTAAGAACGTCCGATTCACTCAAGGATTTACGCCGAAACGCGGCGACCCTAGCCTTCAACAAAGACTCCGGCATCAACAGGTACGCAGCAAACCGATTCGCTTCTATCTCGTTAGGATCAAAACCCTTAGCAGATCGTTCGTTTCGTGCGCTCACCTTCCAACCCTCATCCACGTGCACGTGCTCGCCGGACTCGGAGTGATGGCGCAATACGAAGTGGCCAATCTCGTGAGCTATCGTGAAGCGCTGTCGAACGAGAGCGTGTTTGGAATGCACACCAATCACGCCTGTCGAATCGCGAGTGATCAAAAGTCCCGAGATGTCGTCGGTGAAATCCTCGTACACGATCGTCAGCCCAACGGAGGCGGCAATCCCGTTAACATCAACAGGGGGAGTGCGAATGTTGAGCGACTCCAACAACTTGGTCGCCTCGCGCTGAGCTCTGGACGTACTCATCGGTCGTTTTTCTCTCTCTTGGTGGTGACGAAGCCGAGATTCTCCGTGAATCGCTGGGCCTGGGCCTCTGAAAGACGAAGGCGTTTGCGAAGCACGCCGTTCACTTGTTCGGCTACTTCGGCAGAGACTGGAACTGGCTCCATTCGCGTGAGGTCGTCAACCGAGACGTCCAAAACGAGAGACAGCTGGATGAGGGTGTGCGCCAGGACTCGCTGCTTTCCGGTTTCGATGTTTGCGACTGACGCACGGGTCATCGCCGGCGTCAATCGGCCGCCAAGCTGCTCTTGCGTTAAAGCCCTTTGTTGTCGGAACGTTCGAACACGGTTGCCGAGCAGTATGTAGAACTCCCCCGGCTTCGTCTTCATGTCTCTTGGGCGAATACTAGGCGCCCTGGCCCGTGCTGTCAAGCAGTGCTTGACAGGCGCGCCTGCCGGGCACTGACCCGTTGTCAAGCAATGCAAACATATAGCATGTTATTATCACTTGACACAAACGCGCCGCGGCCACATAATTCGTCTGGTGCCGAGCAACGGCCGTCTCGAGCCCGAGCATAGGAGACAAGCAAATGGAAACTGCCGCAACCACGGTGCACGTGTTCGTCGAGATCGATCGGCACCGTAAGGAAAAGTTGGAGTTCGATTCGGCGGAAGTGACCGGCCGCCAGATTAAGGAGAAGGCCGGTGTTCCTCTGGACAACGATCTGGCTCTCCGTCACGGACAGAAGCTGGAACTCGTCACGAATGATCAGGTGATCACCCTCAAGAACGGAGATCACTTCATCTCGCTTCCGCCCGGCACCATCAGCTGAAGGCGACCTTCCATGACGACGGAAACCATCTCCCGGCTCGTAGACGAACTCGCGCACGCCTATCCAGGCGCCACGTGCGCGACGGAGAACCAGTTGACGCTGGTCAAACTGCCCGAAGTGTTCTTCCCGAAGGGCGGCAGCTTTGACAGCACCACAGCACTCGTGGTTCTCGACCCACAACAGGCGACGCCGAAGCTCCTGTTGGCAAGGACGCCTCCACTGCCAAACGGAGCCGGCCGCAAGAACGTCAATGCCGAGACCTTTGCGGGCGAGGGCTGGTTCACGTTCTCTTTCAGTCAGCCGTGGGATGAGGGCACTCATACCGCAGTTCAGTTCGTCGAAGGACGGCTCCGGAGATTCGCGCTCAATGAGTGACGTGCAGGTTCGGATCCCTTACGGGATTGGTCGGCACCTGCTCGAAGTGATTCGGCAGTCCGGCCCTCGAGAGGCCGTGGCATTCGGCCTGGCCAGCCATGCTCGGATCGGCTCTAGTACTCTCATTTTGGTCAGGGAACTCGCCGTTCCTGGCGAGTCTGCGTTTCTGCCGTCGCGCGGACACGGTGCGCGCTGGCGCGGCTCTTACACCATCGACCTTCTGAATCGTGCGGTCGATCTGCATTGCGGGTTGGTCATATTCCACGCGCACGGTGAGCCGCGGCAGGTCCACATGTCCCCTGACGACAAGGACAGCGCAGGCCAACTCCTGCCGAAGTTCCAAATGGTGGTTCCGGATAGAGCGCATGGCTCGATCGTCATCGGTCCGGATTCCGCGGCGGGCGTGATCCTACTACCGGGTTCAGAACGGACAACAGAGCGGTTCAGCATCCGAGTCCTCGACGACGGAATCGTTACTTGGCCGCTTCCGCCATGTTCCGAGTTCGAGCGCCGGCTTTTCGAACGTCAGCCCCTCACCGACAGCTCTCTTCTGCGGCAGGTGTTCCGCCGTAGCAAGGTTGCCGTCGTTGGTCTCAGCGGGGGTGGTAGCCAGGTGGTCGATCATCTCGCGGCTTTGGGCATCGGCGAGATCATCGGCATCGACAGCCAGACTGCGGATGCGACGAACCTCGTCGCGACGCCCAACCTCGGATGGCTTGATGCTCTGTTCAAGGTTCGAAAGACAACCGCCTCGAAATGGAGAACACGGGCCATTAATCGCCGTACGACGTTCACGCCCGTGAATGCCCGTGTTCCCGAACCGCCGGCCCTGGAGGCTCTGAAGCGCGCTGACGTCATCGTCGGGTGCGTGAACAACCTCCACGCGAGAGCAGACTTGAATGAGATTGCTTGGCGTTATTGCATCCCCTACGTGGACGTGGGGTTGATCCTGACCACGGATGAACGCGATCTCACAGCGCCCAAGCCGTTGAATGCGATTTCTGGCAACGTGTTCACCGCAATTCCGGGCGGACCTTGTCTCTGGTGCACCGGCTTCGTGACGCAGGAAAAGCTCGACAGAGAAACAGGGGGCCGTGGTCGACCTTACCTCCAAAGTGAGCACGGACGCAACGCGTACGTCACGACATTCAACGGCACTCTTGCCGCTGAAGGTGCAAGCGAGGTGCTCCGGTTGTTGGTCGGGCTTCGACGTGGCTCGGAATTGAAGCGTTTCTACGAGGGCTTCTCAGGCACTCTTGTGGAATGCGCAGTCAAGAAGAACATCGCATGTGACACCTGCAGCAACATACTGGCAGCGGGAGATCCGGTCTGGAAGGCGATTCAGGCTAGCGGCAACAGTCCGAGCGGGCAGCAAAAAGCGTCATAGGGGGACTGGCCAGAGTCTGCCCGAACTCTTGACAAGAACTTGACAGATTGCACACCAAAGGGCCGCCTTCGGGAGGAGACGGCCCAACGATCTGTCCGATTTCCCTAGGAAAAACGACACAACCCAAAACCGCCGACATCATCGCCGTCGCCTCTGGACCACGTTTTATCGGGGTTCGAATCCCTGCCTCCCTGCCAAGGCCGAGGCCGGGTGAGTGGATGCTGGCGGCCGCGCCCGCCACCGAAGGCAAGTAGCAGCTACGTGCGGTGCGCTGGCGCGTGGCTCGTCGCCGCTTCCCCCGCACCGGACCCTCTAATTCGTGTGCAGCGCCTTCGTCGGATCGACCGACGCCGCACGCCCCGCCGGCACCAGGCTCGCCAGCAGCGCGATCCCCGCAAGCCCGACGGCGACGAGGCCGAAGGTGATGGGATCGTTCGCGGTCACGCCGAACAGCTGGCTCGCGAGCACGCGCGTGAGAACCGCCGCCATCGCGATGCCGAGCGCGACCCCGATCCCCACCGGCCAGGCCGCCTGCCTGATGACGAGTCCGACGATGTCCCGCCGTGTCGCGCCGAGCGCCATGCGCACCCCGATCTCCTGCGTGCGGCGCATCACGAAGTACGCGATGACGCCGTAGATCCCGACCGCCGCCAGGATGGCGCCAATCGCCCCGAGCAGCGTCAGCAGCAGCGTATTGAACTGGGACGTCGCGAGCGACTCCCCGATCCGCTGCCGCATCGTCCGCACGTTGAACACCGGCACGCCCGGAGCGACGCCGTTGACGGCGCTTCGGACCGGCAGCGCCATCGACTGCGGATCCATCGACGTGCGGACCGCGACGTACATCGTCCGCTGGATCCAGTCCCAGGACAC
>CAYZBZ010000003.1:1848-58112 GCA_964476725.1 uncultured Vicinamibacterales bacterium | reverse complement strand
GAACGTCAGGAGCACGCCGATCGCTTGAATCACGGAGCCCCTGACGAAGGACGCGGTGGCATTGGTCAGCCAGGCAGCGATCGTGCTGATGGTTCCCGGCAGGTCAATCCGCCGCTCGATCCATTGGGCGATGGGCGCGACGCGCGGGTGGACAGCGAGGACGGGCTGCCACTCCCCGGACTCGACCCTGGCCCTGATGGTGTCCGCACCTGTCACGGCTTCCGAGACGAGCCGTTGCCCCACGAACGTCGCAGGCACGACCACGATCAGGCCGATCACCAGGACGGAGACCGACGCCGCCAGGTTGGAGTGTTTCACCGTGGACTCCAGCCACCGGTGGACCGGCATGAACAAGACTGCCAGCGCCAGCGCCCAGGTCAGCGCTGGCACGAATGGCAGGGCCATCCGGTAGCAGAGATAGATGCCGAGGGCGGTTGCCGCCATCAGCGCGAGCACGTGGATGTGACTGCGTGAGCCCCACTCGCTGGTATTCTCGGTGTTCATATAGAGGCAGGATGACGTCGAAGTCGTTGCCGAGTCAATCGAAGGCCTCAAAGAAGTGGCACCTCAGGGCCCCACGCTCCGTGAGACCCGCGCGACCACGACGGACGAAGACGAGGCGAGACTGTTGTAGTAGCCGACGAACTTCCTGGGCTCGGGCGCGTCGTACGACACAAGATTTTGAGCCCAGCGGTAGCCGATCGCCTGGTACCGCAGTTCGACCTGGACGGTCACTGGTCCGGTCGCGCTGGCGGGAATACGGTAACGCACGCGATCGCTATCGCCCGTGAAGTCCTCATCGGCCGCTGCACCGCCGAAGACCCCGATCTGCGCCGACGCCGTCCGTTTGTCGAACCCCCGCGGCAACAGCCGGTTGTCCTTGAGGTACTGGGTCGCCCGGAGCAGGCCGGTGGTTGGCAGCCCGGCCGGTGTTCCCATGATCGACTCGTAGATCTGCACCTCGTCAGGCTTCGTGATCTCCTCGTAGTGCGGCTCGAAGGTGTCGTCGGCCGCGTCACTCGTGTTGCCTTCGATGAGTCCCGCCTCGGTCACGCGTCCGGACTCGAACAGCGTACGACCCTGCGTGTCTCGCACGACAAGGTGCAGCCACGTGCGACGCGACGGATACCCGGTCGGAAACTTGTGTCCCGTCAAATTCCTCACCACGACATCAACCGCCAGCGTGCCCTTGCCCAGGGCGGCACTCTCGACGGCTACGGTCGCCGTCTCCTGTTCGAGCTGACGAACGGTCGCCCGCGCCGTGGCTTCCAGTTCCGCCGACGTCGCCTCGACCCCCAGTTCGGCCCGGTAGCGATTCAGCAGTCTGAGCATGAACGCATTGCCGCCGACGAGCGTGTGGCGGGAGAGGCTGTCGCGATAGTCACCGAGCACCGAGGCGATGCGCACAGGACCTTGCGCCCGCGGCATGTGGCACGACTGGCAACTGCGCTGCTCCTGCAGGAATGCGCTGTGGCGCCACTCCTGGTAGCTCATCTGCTCGGGCAAGGAGCCGATCACCCGGCCATCCGCACCTATCGCGTCCGTGATGAGCGTGTGGCAGGTGGCGCACAGCTCCGACTCACGAATATGCGTCGCTTGCTCCTGCTCGAATCCCGTCACCGAATGCATGATGCGACGCCGCCCGGCGTCAGGCTCGGACGGGCCGAAGGCGCGCCGCTTGCCGTTGGCGAGCGGCGCGGCCACCACGAAGTTCCCGTTGAAACTCTCCGGCGTGCCAAGGCGGTCGCGCGCGATCTGGTGACAAACCGTGCACGACACACCGTCGATCGCCAGATCGTCCAGGTCCGACGGTGCGCCAGCCGCGGCGCGCGACAGATGGGCGAAGACCTGTCCCTTCCCGCCCGCCGCGCGCGCGATCTTCTGGCTCGCGGGCATGTGGCAGGAGGCGCACTCGTCTTCGATGTCCCCGGCGCGCAGCGGGTGGTCGATCGTCTCTCGGCGCACGCTGGCTTGCACATACGGGTCGCGCGCGGCATTCGCCATCATGGTGCCCCGCCAGTTCGCACCGATCGAGACATCCTCCCCGTTCGGCGTGACGAGGTCGTTATGACACGCGAGGCATTCGCTGGAGTGGGCAAACATGGAGGTGTCGGCGTGCGCGTTGCGTCGAGGCGACAACGTGGCGCCGGGCGACTGGGCCGTGTCGGCGCGCAATGTCGCGAACAGGACCGCGCACAGCCAAACCGCAGCAGCGAGGCACAGGGCGCGCTTCATGAGGCTCATTTCCAGAACTCGAAGAAACCCCCGTCGAACCAATCCCAGAGCAGGTAGACCAGGGCCTGCGCGGGTCGCTCCTCTCGCTGACTGAGCGGAAGCCGTACACCAGCGGCGACCATGACGTGCTGGAGCTTCGACAACGTCACCTGCACCTGCGGCACGACATCCCACTCTGAAGCACCCCGCTCCGGACGCGCCCACAGCACTTCGAGCTGGGGCGACCACGCGCGGCCGAAGCCCCGGTGCTGTGCGAAGGTGGTCCCAAGGGCCGTGCGCAGATACGCTTCTCTGGTGCCGCGAGTGGAATCGGAGGGCAGTTCCACGCCGCCGTGCATCTGCAGAAACGAGCTGCGGGGCAAGATCTGGCCCCACATCGCAAACGGCTCGAAGACTGTGTACCCATTCCCGAGGCCGAGCTCCTCCTTGCCGGTCGGCAGGATGACTTCCATGCCGGCCGCCGCAATCCGCCCTGTCCGCATGCTGGCATACACCGTGCGCTTGAACGCGAGAGCCAGGTCCCCCAGCCCGCGGCTCCACTCGCCCGCGGCCCCCTGCTGGACACTGACGGGCGCGACCAGTTCGATCTGATTTCTGGCTCCGAGCCGCCGTTCGTAGATCAGGTCGTTTCCGACGGACTTCTTCCCGCGACCCGTGAACGTCGTGGCCCAGACAGACTCGTTTTCGGGAAACGCCTTCTCGGTGAAGAACGCGCGAGGCAAGTTCAGGTCGCCGCGCGGCCATGCGGGCTCTTTGCAGAACGTGCGCAGATGACTGATCGCCAGCGCGATATCGTCCGGCGACAGCGCGTCGCCAAAGGCCGGCATGTGACGGTCAAGGCCGCGAATGGCGCCACCTTCATGCACGACGGCGCGCCAATCCGGGTCGGGTTCGGCCGTCGAGAAGGCACAGTCGCTGAAGTCGGGCAGGGGGACGTCGAAGCCGATCACCGATTTCGGCGAGCCGGTGCCGTCCGGGCCATGACAGGTGAGGCAGGCCGCGCGGTACACGTCCTGCCCCGTCCGCTGTACCGGGAGCGGACCGGAGCGGCCAGACGCCGGGGATTCGTCCTGGGCCATCACCTGAGTGGATTCTCTGCCTAGTACACAGAGGGCGAGCAACAGCACGAATCGCTTCATTGAATGCGGTCAGAGTATATAGAGGCCTGCAAAGGTTCACTCACTCCCAGTTCGACCTTACGCGGCAACACCCGCCCGCGGAACATGGCCGCCAGCGTGATACGTATCGAATCGGTCTTATGATGGCCGATGAGCACGTCGTCGGCCAGCGGCACATACAACCAGGTCTTCGGCGGCGACGGGTTCGGCGTGGGCTGGAGCCAGGCGGACGATCTCGTCAGCCTCGGCAGCGTGTATTACTCGTTCATCCTCCGCAACGTCAGGAATCCGCCGAACACGCAGTCGAAATGGCTCGTGGGATGGACCGGGATCGCCGAGTTCTTCGACCCCGCCCTGACCTACTTCAACACCGCGCTCGCGACGCCGCGCGCATCAGCGGCAATCTCTGGTTCACCAACGACGGCGGCGCGAGCTTCAACAATCGAGTCCTGACCGTAGTGGCCGCACCGTGGCCGGGTTTCAACGCGACGCTCGCTTACGCGAGCAACACGACGATGTACGTCGGCAACGAAGCGCCGATCGGGACGGCGATGCGTGTGATCGAGTCGACCGACGGCGGCACGACGTGGACGAATGCCAGTGCGGGGAGCGCTGCGCTCCTCGCCACTGGCTCATGGAAATCAACGATCAGAAGGAGACGACTCGCTGAGAGGCGGCCGCGTGGGGGAGCCGACCTCGGAGGGGCCAGGTCGACTCACCTGGAAATCGGACAGTCGCAGGAGCGGGAAGCGCGTCTCGCGACCGCGATCGTGTCTGGACGCTCAGCGGCGTCCGCGGCGCGTCAGGCTCGCCAACTATGCAGCATGAGCATGTAATTCGCCCGTTCGTACGCGTCGGGGTCGGGAACCCTGGAGAGGCTCATGTTGCCCCGCATCTCGGCGAGCGAGTCCCACTCGTGCTCCTGCATCCACACCGCGAGGTCGTCCAGCACCGTTCGGAGATGCACAGGCCCGTGCATCAGGAGCGCCGATACCATCTGCGTGACATGTGCACCGGCCATCGTGGCCTTGACGACGTCGAGCGCGGTGTGCACGCCGCCGGTGACCGCAAGCGACGCCCGGACGCGCCCGGAGAGGATCGCCATCCAGTGCAGGCGAAGGCGCAATTCTGAGGAATCCGAGAGGTGAAGCGTGCGCGTGGCGGTCAGCTCCTCTGCGTCGATGTCGGGTTGGTAGAAACGGTTGAAGAGGACCAGCCCATCGGCACCGGTCCGGTCGAGCTCCCTGGCGAGGTGGGCGAACGCGGTATAGAACGGGGACAGTTTGACGGCCACCGGGATCGTGACGGCCTTTTTCACCTCCCGTACCGTTTCAATAACCTGGCGCTCAATTCCCGCGCTGGTCGTCTCCGGGTCGGTCGCGATGCGATAGAGGTTCAGCTCCAGCGCGTCCGCGCCGGCTTGCGCCATCAGACAGGCGTATTCGATCCAGCCGCCTGGCGTTGCGCCGTTCAGCGACGCCATGACGGGAATGCGGACCGCTTCCTTCGCCCGTCGTACGTGATCCAGGTACTCGAAGGGGCCCAGGGCGAAGGCGTGGGGGCTGGGAAAGTAGCTGGCGGCCTCAGCGAACGATTCTCCGTGGCTGTCGAGATTGATGTACTCCGACATCTGCTCCCGTGTGATCTGCTCTTCGAAAAGCGATCGCAGGACGATGGCCGCGGCGCCGGCGTCTTCGAGGCGTTTGATACCGTCGAGGTCATCGGCCAGCGGCGACGCTCCGGCCACCAGCGGATGGGGCAGCTTCATCCCGAGATACTCCGTACTGAGGTCCATCGTTACTCCTCGCCTTCCGGTGCAGCCGGAGACGCCTTGTCGTCGGTCGTCACCTCGGGCTGTGGCACGGTGATGCCCGCGAGCTGCTGGTACATCGCGTAGCGCTGACGGGCCGCTTCTTGCGCGTCGTGGAGGAACCCTCTGAATCGGGCGGGGTCGGTGCGCTCGACGACCCGGAACCGCGACTCGTTGCGCATGTACTCGGCGACGAGCGGTTTTGGGGGCCCATAGTCGAGATGCATCGGCGGCTCTCCCTTACTGATGCGCCGCGGGTCGAAGCGGTAGAGCGGCCACACGCCCGAGTCGACCGCCAGCTTCTGCTGGGTCGCGCCGTTCGCCATGTCGTAGCCGTGCGCGATGCAATGGCTGTAGGCGATGATGAGCGACGTCCCCGGGTACGCCTCGGCTTCGAGAAAGGCCTGGACGGTCTGGCGCATTTTCGCGCCGAAGGCCACCCGCGCCACATAGACGTGGCCGTACATGTTGGCGAGCAGACCGAGGTCCTTCTTCTGGGTCGTCTTGCCGGCCGACGCGAACTTGGCCACCGCGCCGAGCGGCGTCGCCTTCGATTGCTGGCCGCCGGTATTTGAATAGACCTCCGTGTCGAGCACGAGGATGTTCACGTCACGCTGGCTGGCCAGGATGTGGTCGAGGCCGCCGTACCCGATGTCGTAGGCCCACCCATCGCCTCCCACCAGCCAGATGCTCTTTTTCACGAGGTAATCGGCGAGCACTTCGAGGCGGCGCGCTTCGGCCGTGGCGAGAGGCGCGAGCACGTGTCGCAACGCAAGCACGCGCTCGCGCTGCGCCCGGATCCCCGCTTCCGTCGACTGGTCGGCGTCGAGCAGTTCACGGGTGAGGCGCTCGCCGATCGGCCCGGCCATGTATTCCACCAGCGCGCGCGCCGCGCGTGTATGACTGTCCACGCCGAGGCGCAGGCCGAGGCCGAATTCCGCGTTGTCCTCGAACAGCGAGTTCGACCACGCCGGCCCGCGCCCGTCGCGGTTCGTCGTGAACGGCGTGGTCGGCAGGTTGCCGCCGTAAATCGACGAGCAGCCCGTGGCGTTCGCCACCAGCGCCCGGTCGCCGAAGAGCTGCGTGAGCAGCTTGATGTACGGCGTTTCACCGCACCCGGCGCACGCCCCCGAGTACTCGAACAACGGCTCGAGGAACTGCGACGTCTTGTGGTCGACCTTCGGCAGATCGACGCGCGCGGTGTCGGGCAGGTCGAGAAAGAACGCGTAGTTGTCCCGCTCGGCGTCGCGGAGCGGCGCTTGTGGGTGCATGTCGATCGCTTTGTGCCGGGGGTTCGTCCGATCCTTGACCGGGCAGACGTTCACGCACAGGTTGCAGCCCGTGCAGTCCTCCGGCGCCACCTGAAGCGTGTACGCCCACGCTTTGAACTCGAGCCCTTTATAGGGCACCGACTTGAACGTAGGCGGCGCGCCGGCGAGCGGGCCGTCTTCGTACACCTTGGCCCGGATGGCCGCATGCGGACACACCAGCACACATTGATTGCACTGGATGCAGAGCCCCTGGTCCCACACCGGGATCTCGAGCGCGAGGTTCCGCTTCTCCCACTTCGCCGTGCCGACCGGCCACGTGCCGTCCACCGGGAAAGCGCTCACCGGCAGCAGATCTCCCTTCCCGGCCAGGAGCACGGCCGTGATCCGCTGGACGAAGTCGGGCGCCAGTGCGGATACCAGCGGCGGACGGGCGTGCGTCGCGGTGACGCCCGACGGTACCGACACCTCCTGCAAGTGGGCGAGCGTCGCGTCGACCGCCTCGAAGTTGCGCTTCACGACCTCCGCGCCGCGCTTGCTGTAGGTCTTTTCGATCGCGTGCTTGATCTGCGCGATCGCCTGCTCGCGTGGCAGGACGCCGGAGATCGCGAAGAAGCAGGTTTGCATGATCGTGTTGATCCGGCCGCCCATGCCTGTCTGGCGCGCCACCGCGGACGCATCGATCGTGTAGAAGCGAATGCGCTTGTCGATCAGCTGCTCCTGCACCTCGCTCGGCAGCCACTCCCAGACCTCGTCGGCCGCGTAGGGCGCGTTCAGCAGGAAGACCGCCCCCTCCACCGCGTGTTCGAGCACGTCGACCCGTTCCAGGAACTCGAATTGATGGCACGCGACGAACCGGGCCTTCGAGATCAGATAGGCCGACCGGATCGGACGAGGGCTCGTGCGCAGGTGGGAGACCGTCGTCGCGCCCGCCTTCTTGGAGTCGTAGACGAAGTAGCCCTGCACGTGCAGATCGGTCTCTTCCCCGATGATCTTGATCGAGTTCTTGTTGGCGCCAACGGTGCCGTCGGCGCCGAGGCCGTAGAACAACGCGGTCGTGACGTCGGCCGGCTCCGTATCGAACGTGTCGTCGTAGGCAAGCGACGTGTGGGTCACATCGTCCATGATGCCGACGGTGAAATGATTCTTCGGGCGGATCTCAGCGAGCGTGTCGAAGATCGCCTTCACCATGGCGGGCGTGAACTCTTTGGACGACAGGCCGTAGCGGCCGCCCACGACGACCGGTTCGGCCGCGAAGGAGGACGTGCCTTCCGCGCGCGCCTCGGCGAGGGCGGTGACCACGTCCTGATACAGCGGCTCGCCGAGCGCGCCCGGTTCCTTGGTGCGGTCCATTACCGCGATCGCCCGAACCGATCGGGGCAGCTCGCGCAGGAACGCCGCGACCGAGAACGGCCGGAACAGGTGCACCTTCAGCACCCCGACCTTGTCGCCACGCGCCGCGAGATAATCGACCGTCTCGTGCACGGTGTCGGCGCCAGACCCCATGATCACGATGACCCGCTCGGCCTCGGGATGGCCCGCGTACTCGAACAAGCCGTACCGCCGGCCCGTGAGCGCGGCGAACCGCGCCATCAACTGCTCCACGATGTCCGGGCAGGCGCGATAGAAGAGGTTCGCCGCTTCGCGCGCCTGGAAGAACGTATCGGGGTTCTGCGCGGTCCCCCGCAGCACGGGACGGTCGGGCGTGAGCGCCCGCCGGCGGTGGGCCGCCACCTGGTCTTCCGACAGCAACGCCCTCAGGTCGTCGTCGCTGAGCTCTTCAATCTTCGACACCTCGTGCGACGTCCGAAAGCCGTCGAAAAAGTGCATGAACGGCACGCGCGAGTCGAGCGTCGCCGCGTGCGCGATGGCCGCGAAGTCGTGCGCCTCCTGCACGCACGAAGCGCTGAGCATCGCGAAGCCGGTGGTCCGGCACGCCATGACGTCGGAGTGGTCGCCGAAAATGGACAAGGCGTGGGTGGCGATGGTGCGCGCCGCGACGTGCATCGTGAAGGGGGTCAGCTCTCCCGCGATCTTGAACATGTTGGGGATCATCAGGAGCAGCCCCTGCGACGACGTGAAGGTCGTCGACAGGGTGCCGGCCTGCAGCGCGCCGTGCACCGCTCCCGCGGCACCCGCCTCCGACTGCATCTCGACGACGTCCGGGATGTTGCCCCAGAGGTTCCGTCGGCCCTCATTCGACCATTCGTCGGAGAGCTCGCCCATCGCCGACGAGGGCGTGATGGGATAAATCGCGATCACTTCGCTCACGCGGTGCGCGACAGACGCCGCCGCTTCGTTGCCGTCCACCGTTATCGTCCGCCGCTCGCTCATACATTTCTCCCGGAACACCGAGGCAGGCGCGTCGTTCCGCGCGGGTGAGGCGCCACACGGATCCGCAGGGTTACGCATTGGCGTCTGGCGCATCGGCGCCGCTCGACGATGCCCAGGCGATGAGTTCAGCTTACCTAAATAAACCTGCGGGACCAAATCGGCCACGCCAAGATGGCCTTGTCTGACTACATCGAAGTGTTCTATAACCAATGGCGTCGACAATGAGCGCTCGGGCGGATCAGTCCCGCAGCCTTCGAGCGACGCGCGGTTGCAGAGGGTATGGACCCGTCATCTTTTTCCTATTGAGAAGAACGAAGACCTGATCAAACGGCGTAGTCAACCTGTCCACCAAAGCGGATCAGGCCCGCTGTTTCGGCCCCAGGCGATCGATGGAAGGAGATAACACAATGACGACGGTAACGGTGGCCACACAGGTCGCGGCTCCGGTCGAGCGGGTGTTTGAAGCGTTCACGGACCTCGAACACGGGGCCGAGCGCGTATCGAACATCCAGAAGATCGAGGTGCTGACAACTGGAGGATTCCAGTTGGGGACGCGGTGGTTGGAGACACGCGAGGTGCTGGGCCGGTTGGATTCGGCCGAGATGCAAGTGACGGCGTTCGAGCGGAACCGCACGTATACCATTACGCATCACAAGGCCGGCGCGCGGATCGATACGGTGTTCACGTTCGAGCCTTTCGAAGACAGCACCAAGGTTCGGATTGAGTTCGCTCTCGAAAGCCACGGGCTTCCTCCCGGGTCGTTGGCACCACTGGGGTGGGCCATCGCCGGCAAGGTGCGGGACGTGATCAGCCGTGACCTCGCAGACCTCAAGGAGTCCATCGAAAAACGACCTGCCTTGGATCCGGGTTCAAGACAGAAGAACGCAGATGCGGCAATCGACTGACGTTAGGAGGTCCCCATGACGCGCGCGTACTGGAAAACCGGATTGGCTCTGATGGGCATGCTCGGCCTGGGCTTGACGCTCTCTGCTGCCCCGCAAGCGCAGGGCGAGAAGCCAAAGCCCACGATCAAGCTCGTCGGGGCGCGCCCGATCGACTCGATCGAGGGCAAGGAGAACTTCGCGGCGTACTGCGCCGTGTGCCACGGCAAAGACGCCAGGGGCGCCGGGCCGGCGGCCGAGGCGCTGAAGGCGAAGGTGCCGGACCTGACGATCCTCGCGAAGAAGAGCGGCGGCAAGTTCAGCGCCCTGGACGTCCGGAATACGATCAGCGGAACGAACAAGTGGCCGAGCTCGCACGGCACCAGCGACATGCCGATGTGGGGACCGGTGTTCCGCTCGCTGCAGCCTGACAGGGGCGTGACGATGCTCCGTGTGAAGAACCTCGTGGACTACATCGAATCGATTCAGGTCAAGTAGATCGCGTCCTCTCGTCTCTCGGTCGCCGTGCGCGATCCTGGCGCTGCCGTGTCCTTCCACCGGCAGGTTGTCGAGGGCCGGCTGGTACTGCGTCGTCCGCGTTTCGCCGATGGCTTGCTCGTGCCGGCGTTTCGCGGTATTTTCACGCTTGTCGATGAGCCGGGCCATCGATCTCGAGTTCGTCAGGGTGGCCCATCGTCCGTAGAGGAGGACCCCGATAATGAAACGCCTGATTCTTTTGTTCGCCCTGTTGATCGTCGCCACGAGCGTCGTCGCGTTGTCCGCACAGCAGCAGCGCCCCCTCAGCCCTCCCGGAACGGCCACGACGATGGTTGGCGGCCAGTGGACGAAGAACGCCGACGGCAGTCCCACCTATCAGGGAGGCAAGTGGATTGAGGTCACTTACAGCCGTCCGATGCTTCGACAGCGCGCCAGTATTTTCGGAACGGGCGCCGACTACGGCAAGCTCGTGACAGGCGCCGCGCCGGTGTGGCGCGTCGGAGCGAATCAGACGACGCGTTTCAAGACGGAAGTGCCGCTGGTCTTTGACGGCAAGACCCTGCCTGCGGGTGAGTACAGCATGCTCGTCGACCTGAAGGAGCGCGCGTGGACGCTCATTTTCTCGAACTGGCCGGCGCAGAAGGAATTCAACCCCGACGACAAGACCGCGCTCTACGGTTCGGCCGGCTACACACCCGACAAGGACGTCCTCCGCGCGCCCATGGAAGTGGACCCGAGCCTTTCGATGCGCATCGATCAGCTGACGATCTTCTTCTCCGACGTCACGCAGAACAGCGGCAAGCTCGCGATCGCATGGGACGCCACGATCGCGGTGGCGCCGTTTGCGGTCGGGAAGTAGGGAAAACGCGTTCTTCAACTTCCACTACGCGACCCCGCCCGAGGCCGTCGGCATGAACTACGCCCTCAACAAGGTTATCGGCGATGACGAAACCGGGTTTCGCGGCATCAACGACGCTGGAAGAAATAGTCACGACATACCTGATTAGACACCGCGCTGACGTCAGTCAAGGTACTTGATGAACACCACTTCGTTCCGAGCCTCGTTGTAGATGAGTTCGTCCACGAGCGCACGCGTCATGAGAAGGCCGAGGCCGCCCGGACGAATGCCCTTCTCCTCGCGTACGATCGCGTGGGCGATCGGATCGTCCGGGCTGTTACCGATCGCCGCATGCGCGAGGTTCTCGATGTTGAATCCCTCGCCCGGATCGAGAATCCGGTACAGGAGCATGCGACGCGCTCGGATGCAGGAAATCCGCACGGTGCGATTCGGGTCGAGCTTGCCTCCCCATTCAATCGCGTTGCAGAGCAACTCGCGGAACGCCTGCGCGACGGACTCCCTGACGTCCGCCGGGAGGTCCATCTCGAGCTGCATGATGAACGATTGCAGCCGATCGGCCATCTGGATCACACAAGGGGCGACGATCTCCACCCACTCGGGGCGAGCCGAGATCACCTCGATGGGGAGGGTCGCGTTGCTCGACGCATCGAGCGCCTCTCCCACGACCTCCACGATCGCTGCAGGCGACACCGGCTTCGTGACGTAGCGATACGCCTGCCCGCGGATGGCCGCCAGCAACGTCTCCGGTGTGTCGTCCGCCGTGATGACGACGACGATGGGCTGCCGATCGCCTGCGCGCACCCGCGAGAGCAGATCGAGGCCGGTCATGCCGGGTAGGCCCATATCCAGCAGCATGAGTTGGACGTCCGTCCGTGCGAGGTGGGCCAGCGCGGCGGGGCCGTCGCCGGCCTGCAGTACCGTGTGGCCGTTGCGTTCGAGCAACGAGCTGACCGCGTGCCGCAGCGCGCGATCGTCGTCAACGATGAGAATGCGGGAACTGGAGGTTGGACTCATGGACGCCTCCGAGATGAAGCGCTCAAGGATGCTCTTTATTCCTTCGCCCGGCAAGCTGTCATACTGGGCAGCCTCAACCGGGAGGTGCAGGTGTGACAGCGTCGGATGACCGGCCTCCGGGCATGCGAATGCCGGCACAGCAGTGGGTCCTGGTGTCGGAGACCGCCTGCGCCCTCGCGGAATCAGCCACGCTGGCCGATGCCACCCCGCGGATGCTCAGGGCCATCTGCGAAACCCTGGGATGGGAATTCGGCGCCTTATGGCGGATCGATCCGGTGGCTGGCGTCCTGCAGTGCGTCGGAACGTGGCACTCGGCTTCCATCTCCATGGACGAATTCGAATCGATCACCAGTACACGGGTGTTCGGCCCGGGCATTGGACTGCCGGGACGCGTCTGGAGCACAGCACAGCCAGCCTGGATTCCCGACGTCGTTCACGATCCAAACTTCCCGCGGGCGCCGGCGGCCGAGCGGGCGGGCCTGCATGGTGCGTTCGGATTTCCGATTCTGCGCGGCAGCACCGTGCTGGCTGTCATGGAGTTCTTCGCGCGCGAGGTGCGTCAGCCGGACACGGATCTGCTCGGTATGCTTGGCGCCGTCGGCAGCCAGATTGGCCTGTTCGTCGACCGCAAGCGCGCCGAAGAAGAGCTCGACCGGTTCTTCACCATCTCGCTCGATCTCCAATGCATCGCGACGTTCGACGGGTACTTCACGCGCGTGAATCCCGCCTGGCAGCGCACGCTCGGTTACTCGAGCGAGGAGCTGGTGGCCCGCCCGTTCCTCGATTTCGTCCATCCCGACGATCGCGAGTCTACGATCGCGGCCATGTCGGCGCTGAAGACCGGCGTCCGCATCAGCGACTTCGAGAACCGATACCGCGCGCGTGACGGCTCGTACAAATGGCTGCTCTGGAATGCAGCGCCGTTCTCCGAGCTGGGATCGATCTACGCGGATGCCCGCGACATTACTGAACGTAAGCGCACCGAGGATGCGCTGAAGCGGCACGGCCAGGAAATGGAAGCGGCCAGGCGCGAGCAGCAGGACAACGCCGAACGGCTGGCGCAACTCGTGCGCGAGCTCGAAGTGGCCAAGCGCGTCGCCGAAGAAGCCACAGCCGCCAAGGGAGAGTTCCTGGCAAACATGAGCCATGAAATCCGCACGCCGATGAACGGCATCATCGGCATGACGGAACTGGCGCTTCGGACGAAGTTGACGGTCCGCCAGCGCGAATATCTCAGATCGGTTCAACACTCAGCCGAAGCGTTGCTCACCCTCATCAACGACATTCTCGACTTCTCCAAGATCGAGGCGCGGCGGCTGTCGCTCGAACGGGTGACGTTCGATTTGCGCGAAACCGTGGAAGAGGCGGTCCGCCTGCTGGCCCCGCGCGCGCATGAAAAAGGCCTCGAGCTGGCGTGTCATATCCAGCCGGATGTGCCCGAGACGGTCGTCAGCGATCCGGGGCGCCTTCGCCAGGTGCTCCTCAATCTGGTCGGCAACGCCATCAAATTCACCGAGCATGGCGAGGTCGTCGTGACGGTCGAAGTCCAGGAGGCGCGTGGCAGCGCCGCCGCCCTGCATTTCACCGTGTCCGACACGGGCATCGGCATTCCTGCCGAAAAGCAGTGGCAGATCTTCGGCGCGTTCGTGCAGGCCGACGCGTCCACGACGCGCCGGTATGGCGGCAGCGGTCTCGGCCTGACGATTTCGGCGCAACTGGTGGAATTAATGGGCGGCCGCGTCTGGCTGGAAAGTGAGGCCGGCCGCGGCAGCCGATTCCACTTCGTTGCCCGAGTCGGCGTGCAACCGCCGGAGCGCGAACCGGCGTTGTCCGCGGACCTGCAGAATCTCCGCGTATTGATCGTGGACGATCACCCGGTCAACCGGCGGCGGCTGCGAATTCTGGTAGCGGAGGACAACCCGGCCAATCAGAAGCTGGTGCTGGCACTGTTGAAACGTCAAGGGCACACGGTGACGCTTGCGAACAACGGACAGGAAGCGGTCGCGAAGGCGGCCCGAGGGGCCTTCGATCTGATTCTCATGGACGTGCAGATGCCGCTGATGAGCGGACTGGAGGCGACTGCTGCCATCCGGGCCCAGGAGTCGGCCGCGCCAGGACGGCACGTCCCGATCATGGCGATGACGGCCCATGCCATGGCAGGCGATCGGGAGACGTGCCTGCAGGCCGGCATGGACGGCTACGTGTCGAAGCCGATTCGGCTCGAGGAGTTGCTCGCCTCGATCGACGTCATGAGCGGTGCATCCGCTGCGCCGGCCCCGCGGCTTCCCAGGAAACCCTCTGCCGCAACATCCGCGCTGCTGTCGAACTTCGGTAACGACCCGGCGCTGCTCGGTGAGGTCATCGACATGGTCCTGTTCGACTCACCTGCGACGGAGCGGGAAATCCATCGGGCGGTGACGGCCGGCGATACCGCGGCGGTCGCCTCCGCGGCACACGCGCTGAAAGGCACCGTCGGCCTTTTCATGAAAGCGGGCGCCTATGAGGCGGCCGCCGAGCTCGAACGGGCTGCGCGCCACGGCGAGATGGGGCAATTCGAAAACGCGTCTGCACGACTGGCGGAAGGGATGACGGCGCTGCGACGGCACTTGAAGAAGCTGCTCAGAGAGCTGCGGGGGAGCGCCGGGTCTCCCGCCGCACGTTGAAACCTGCTAGAAGAGGACGACGACGTCGATGATGGTTCCGTGGGAGTTGTAGATCACGGCGTGACGGCGGGGGCGACTCGTCCAGTTTTCTGGATTGGCCCGGCTGCCCGGTTGGGGGATAATGGGCACCGACCAGAACGTCCAATGCTCTATGAATTGTCCCCAGTGCGGTAGTTCCGCACCGGCGCTCGCGGGACGCTGCCCGGTTTGCGGCCGCAAATCGCCGCCTCAGGCGACCGTCGCGACGAGCCTGCTGACGCCCACGCCTCCCGGCCAGTCCGATTCCGAGGACACGGGCCTGCCTGCGCCGTCCGATTCGGATGCCACGCATCTGGCTTCCCCGGGCTGGACCGACCGCCCGTCTACTCCAGCCAACTCGACGGGAATACCGGGCGGTGCCGGCCGTAAGCCGCCCCCCTCGACCGGTCCCCTCACGGTCGGCCAGAACTTCGGGCCCCGTTACCACATCATCCGACTGCTCGGTGTAGGGGGGATGGGGTCGGTGTACCAGGCCTGGGATCAGGAGCTCGAGGTCGCGGTTGCCGTCAAAGTGATCAGGCCGGACGTCACCGCGGACCCTGTGATGGCGCAGGATCTCGAGCGCCGGTTCAAGCGGGAGTTGCTGCTTGCCCGCCAGGTCACTGACAAGCACGTCGTCCGGATCCACGACATCGGCGAGATCAACGGCATCAAGTACATCACGATGCCTTACATCCACGGGTCGGATCTCGCGACCATCCTGAAGCGCGAGGGGCGGCTGCCGGTCGATCGGGCGCTGTCGATCGCGAGGCAGGTGGCGGTCGGCCTCATCGCCGCGCACGACGCGGGCGTCGTGCACAGGGATCTGAAGCCCGCCAACATCATGGTGGACGAGTCCGATCACGCGGTGATCATGGATTTCGGGATCGCGCGGTCGACCTCCGGCGCGACGGCGTTTGCCATGACGGTTGGCGCCCAGGTCATCGGCACCGTCGAGTACATGGCGCCCGAGCAGGCCAAAGCGGAAACGGTCGATCAACGGGCCGACCTCTATGCGTTCGGACTGATTCTGCGGGACATGCTGCTCGGCGGACGGCACGCGGGCGTGACGTCAGGCGTTACGGAGCTGATGGGCCGGATGCAGCAGCCGCCGGCGGGCCTGCGTTCGATCGATCCCAGCATCCCTGAGGCAATTGAGTCGCTGGTCACGCGGTGCCTGCAGCCGGATCCCACGGAGCGTTACCAGACGGCCAGCGAGCTGGTTCGGGATATCGACCGGGTTGCGGCGGGGGGGGCGCCAGCGATTGAGCCGCTTAGGCGGGGCTGGCGCGGCCTGCTCACGAGCCGCGGTCCGGCGGTTCTGCTCATCGGCGCCGCCGCGCTGGTGCTGATGCTTGGCGCACTGGGCTTTGCGCTCAAGGATCGGTTTGGAGCGGCGAAAACAGGCACCAGCACGGTGTCTCCTCCGGCGCCCGAGCTGTCGGTTGCGGTGCTGCCGTTCAGGAATGCGTCCGGGGATCCGACGCTGGATTCTCTGGGACCGAGCGTGAGTCAGGTGCTGAGTACCACGCTGGGCCAGTCGTCGCACGTCCGGACCGTTCCATCCGACCGGCTGCACCAGGTGCTGCGGGATCTCCAGATCGATTCGAACGCAACGCTTACGCCGACACAACTGGCCAGCGTCGCCGATTTCACCAGCGCCCGGCGCGTCCTGTGGGGCTCGATCACGCGCTTTGGCAACACGATTCGGATTGACGCCACGCTGCAAGATCTCGACGGCGCTCAGACGTTCTTGCTGAATGAAACGGCGCCGAACGTGGACGGCCTGCTGAGCGCGATTCCGCGGCTGGCCGATTCGGTGCGGCAGCACCTGGCCCGCGGATCGGCCGACATTCTAGCGGAGCTCAAATCGACGTCGTGGAAGCCGTCGACCAACTCGTTCGAGGCGCTCCGTTTCTACAGCGATGGGGTGCGGCTCACTCAGCAGGGCTCCCATCAGGCGGCGCTGAAGAGCTTCGAAGCCGCCACGAAAGAAGATCCGAACTTCGCGCTGGCCTTTTCGGGGCTTGCCCAGGCGTACTCAACCCTGGGCTACGACAACGAAGCCGCGCGGGCTTCTCGACAGGCGATGGGCCTGAGCGACGCGCTGCCGCCACAGGAAAAGTACCGCATCGCGGCCACCCACTACGGAATCGTGAACGACACCGAGAAGGCGATCGAGTCTTACGAGAACCTGGTGAAGGCGTCGCCGGCCGACGCGATGATCCGATTCGATTTGGGCGGGCTCCACGAGAACAGCGGCGCGCTCGATCAAGCCAGGGAGCACTTTGCCAAGGTCGTGGAGCTCTACCCCAAGTTCGTCGAAGGACTGCTGGCGCTGGGCCGTGTCGAGATCAAACAAGGCAACCCGCAGCCCTCGCTCGAGCATCTGGACAAAGCGTTGAGCCTGGCGACGCAGCTCGAGAACGACGAAGCGCGCGCCAACATCCAACAGGCGATAGGGATCGCCTACATGCGGCTGAATCGTCCGACCGAAGCGCTCAGCCGGTACGAAGAATCACTCAAGGTCAAGCAGCGACTCGGCAACAAGCGCGGAATGGCCGCGAGTTACGTCCAGATTGGAGAGGTGCAGAAGACCCTGGGCAAACCGGCGGAAGCCGAAAAGAGTTACCGGGCAGCCCTGAAACTTCGCCGGGAGATTGGCGACAGGGGGGGCCTGAGCCTCACGCTCATGGATCTGTCGACGCTTCTGGACGACACGTTCGGCCGGTCGAAAGAAGCGCTCCCGCTGTTGCAGGAAGCATTGACGATTACGCGGGACACGGGCGACCGCAATCTGGAAGCCCGGGCGCTCAACAACCTCGGAGCGGTCTACCTGGCCCAGGGCCAGTATTCAGACGCTCAGACGTATTTCGAACGCGCGCTCGAGATCAGAGAAAAGGCGAAGGCTCCTCTGGAGGCGGCCGACACCCTGGCCAACCTCGGCGATGCGTTCACGAGGATGGGACGGTACGATCAGGCCCTGCAGCAGTACCATCGCGCGCTCGATCTTCGCCGGAGCGCGGGCGACCGGCGCACTGCCGCCATCGCCTCGTACGGCATAGGCACCATCTTCGATTACCAGGGGAAACACGGGTCGGCGGTGAAATCGAAAGAAGAGGCATTGAAGGTGTTTCGCGAACTCAATCAACGCGACGTCTGGCTCGCCGAGATCCTGAGCGGGTACGGGAACAGTCTCAGCCTCAGCGGGCGCACCAGCGACGCGAAAGCTCCCCTGGACGAAGCGCTCAAGCTCGCGGGCGAGTGGAAGAACGTGAACCTCGCCACACAGACATTGAGGTTTGAGGCTGATCGCCTGTACTACAGCGGTGATATCAAAGGCGCTTCTGGAATAGCCAAGCAGGTCGCGCAGGCCGCCCAGGGTGCATCCGATCGCAGCCTGACGCTCCTGGCGCAGGCCGACCTGGCCATGATCGCGAGCGCCGTCGAGCCGACGAAAGCGCTGGCGACAAGGCTCGGCGACCTTGCACAGGAAGCCGACACACGCGGACTGAAGTCGCTCTCAGTAGAGTGCGCGGTGCGCCGCGCGGAGACGTTGCGCGAGCTTGGTGACGCTGCGGATGCGCTGCGGGAGGCAGAGCGGGCCATCAGCAGAGCGGAAGGACTCGGACTCAAGATTCCGCTCGCGAAAGCGCACTACGTGAAGGCCGCTGTGCTCCGCGCCAAAGGAGACCAGCTTGCGCGGCGCGAGTACCTGGCGGCGCTGCGCCTGCTCGAGGAGGTCAAGAATGACGGCGGGAACGAGAACGTGCTCAAGCGTGCCGATCTGGCGGCGATGCACGCCGAGGCGGTCAAGTGGTCGAAGGGGGTGTAACCGAGAATCAATGCCTCTTCGGCTCGGGGTTAAAAACACCGTAGCATGCCCAGGGACCTGGAGGATCAGTTGCTCGGCTCGGCGCGATTGGGAACGTGCTCGATGACACGGCAGCCGATCGCTGACGATCACTCCCGCCAGGACGAGGTCACGACCACCCCAAAGCGATTCTTCCCTCGCAGGTAATCCAGTTCTCGGAGATATTCACGGGGTTGCCGGAGTGACACCGACCCATCAGCACGTCGTCCCTGGACACGTGGTAACGGCTGGCGTAGTAATGAAAGGCCTGAACTGCGCCGTAATACACATAGATGGCGTCGTCGGGCGAGCGTCGTACGTTGACGCGCTCTATGACTGGCCTCACGTGCTGCAACCAGTATGGCGGGTGGGTTGTCGCCGCGGCATAGATCGGAGGGCCACAGAGCAGCGCCAGCACCGCAGGAATTAGGAACCCGAGGCGCTGGGGCCAGGCAGACAAAAGAAAACTAGCGCCAGCGGCGGTCGCCAGGAGGAGACCTGGCAGCAGGAATACCAAAAGACGCCCGGTAAACGGATACACCTTCAACGCGGACGCGATCGCCGTGATACCGATCGGCAGTACGATGAATAGCGCGATATCACGCCCACGCCGGCTTTTCCACAGCGCCCACAAGCCGACGAGCATGACGATCATGAAGACTGGTGACCAGCGGTAGTTGATCCCACCGTGCAGCTGGCCCATTCCCGATCCGAACGTTCCAAAAGCCCATGTGAGCTTCTTGAACACCCAGAGCAGATCGGACGTGCTTTGTGGCGGCATCGGCATGAATCCATCGGCCCAAATCCACTGAAAGAACCGCCGGTCCCCTGCCGAGACGCTTCGCAACGCCACCATCCCGGCAGCTGCCGTGCTCAACCCCCACAGAACCCACGTTGCCGTCAGCATTCGGGCTGCGGCGCGCTCGCGCGCGCTCCAGACAAGAAAAGCGAAGGCTGCTGCGATGCCGGCCAGCACGAAGGCGGCCGGCTGGGAGAACCAGACGCTAACAGCGCCCAAGGCGCCCAACAGCCATGCTCTCTTGCGCGTGACGCCCCGTCGGCGGATTTCGATCGAAGCGAGCAATATGAGAATCGCGACCGCATGCCCTTCTGCACCAGCAGGAATCCCGGCGGCGCTGACTGGGCGTAATCGAGACTCGCGAAAAGCGCGGTCACCGGACGGTCGATGATATTCCGCGCGAGCGCGACCTCGTCGATAAAGAGAGAATTGTTGGCGAGGTACTGCCAGACCCGCAGCACCGCACCTGTCACCAGGAGCAGAATTGCGACGGCGCGGTCCGGGGATTCGACCAGATGTTCGCGGCGGGGGGTGAGACGAAAACGCCGGGTCGAGACGACCCGGCGTTCGGCACTCGCTGAAGGACTACGCCTGCGGTGGCGCTTCAGACTGTTGTCTCCGACGGCATCTTCGGTACAGGATTCCGCTCACTCCAGTTGCCAACAAAATCAAGCTGGAAGGCTCGGGAACCGGTGCGATCGTATTGGTAACAGACGCGAAATCCGTATCGCCGCCCCGGTTTCCGGGGTCTTCATCGTAGTCGCAGTTGTCGAACTCGATACACATGTCCTCGTCGTAGAGGTTCCCATTAGGAAGATAGTTTTCGTTCAGGGGGTTGCCGATGTCGTGAAGAACGCCAATGGTGTCGTCGGTGGCGGCGTAGCCAGTGGTATGAGAATCGTAAGTCCAATGGATGAAGAAGGTATACGAATCCCATAGGCCGGGACCAGGTGCAAAGACCTGGAAGTCTCGATACGGTCCTGCCGTGGCGAGTGGACCGTCCGGATCGACTAGTGGAATCGGGACGTAGCCTGGAAATAGAGCGGCGCGAGTGTTGAACTCCGTAAGATCCATGGCAACGTCGTCGATTGTGACGGAGAAGCTGGTAAACGGGTCTAAACCCTGGAACGCCAACTCGAAGCGATAGATCTCGGTACCCCCGTCAAACCACGTGAACGTGTCGCTTGCCCCAGTCGAGTTTGAGCACCCTGTCGACCCGCTCCCGCCGAACCCACTAGCACCATTGTAGCCACACGTTATGGGTCCTGCTTCTATCGCGACCGATCCCAAGGGGACCAGCAACGCGGCAAGGGCGGCGGCCTGCACAAGCTTCGCGGCCGTTGAGGATCTCTTCCGTGGATTGGGGTCCGGTGTCATGGCTGAAGGGTTCATGGCAGTTGGCATTCCAAGTCTCTTTCCTTCTGTCGGCGTGGGTGGGACGGCGGGTCCCCTAGCAACATCTTCGCCAATCCGCGCCGCAGGCGAGCAACGAGGAATCTCAATCAGCGTCAACACTTTCACGTGGACGGGGGCGCCGAGCTGTCGAGGCAAGTCTCCCGGCTCGATGACTTTGGTCTCGGCCAGCGGCGACTCCCGCGAATTCAGTCTTCGCCGAAGAGCGCGCTGCCGTGTTCCAACGAGCCGAAGTAATCGAGATACCGCTGTCGCATGACCGCTTCGCTGTACACCCGCTCGGCTGTGGCGCGCGCCAGTTCCGAAGCCTGCGAGTACGCGCGGCCATCGTCCCACAGTTCGCAAACGGCATCGAACCAAGGCTCGACCTCGGCGGTGGTCGGCAATTCCTTGATGGTTTCGCTCAGCCACGAGGGCAGGGGGAGCACGCGCCCCGCCCCGCACACGGTCTGAGGTAAGGCCCCGCGATCGCTCACCAGGGGCGGAATACCGTTGATCATCGCCTCTGCGACCACACGGCCGAACGACTCCCGACAGGTTGAAGGAACGAGGAGAATACGGGTCAGAGCAAAGAAGTCCGCGGGACGTGGCGTCGGCGGCGCCACCATGATGTGTGGGTACTTTCCGAAGTCGAGCCCCGAGATGTCATTGAGGTGTCCGGCGCCGGTGGCCGACGCAACGACGAGAATCGGAATGTCCGGACGCCTGGTGCCAAGCATGTCGGCGAGCCGCGCGAAGAGCATCGCGCCCTTAATAAGCGCAGGATTCACGAACGTGACGAACTCTCGCGTTTCGACCGGCGCCTCCACCTCGGACCACTCGATGGGCGACTCGATCCCAGTACTGTGAAGGCCGATGTTCTGCCGGTACATGTCGCTCAGATACGGGCTGCACGTGAAGACATGGTCGACATGCTCGAAATACCGACGGTCTTCATAACCAAAATTGCGGAGTGAGAAGACGGACATCACCCCGCGGCGGCGTGCCCGACGCATCGTTTCTTGCACCACGGGATGCCCGCCGTAGGTCAACAGCAAATCGGGCTTGAACTGCGCCAGCACGTCGTCGAGGAGGAACAAGAACTGCTCTGCCTCGAAACGGTCAGCGGATGATCCCGGGTGTGCTCGCGTGTGCAGCAACGTGACGGGCACATCGCTAAGGACGAAGTCGACTGTCGGACGTCCCACGACCATGTTGCGCGGCTTCTTCACCGATCGCACGAAGACCTTCGATGGAGGACTTCGCCGCAACGGTACGCCCAGCTCCGCCAGATGCGCCTCGAAATCGTCGAGCGGTTTGGCCTCAAATCGCGCCGTGCAGAGCACGCGACTATCATGGCCGCCGTCCCGAAGCCACTGCATCACAATCCGCATGCTGTGAGCGGCCCCGCTCGTAGAGTCGGTATAGGCGTTGTAAACCGCCAGCAGAATTCGCATAATCGCACCTACTCCAGACGAAGCTGTATTCTGTGATCCGCAGCGTCCAACCGATGATTCACTACCTCGCGAGGGTCGACCATCACCGCACCGTTCTGGACTATCTGAAATCGTGGGCGGGACCGTCCCACCCACGCATGAAGATGCTGTCGTACGAGACCCTTCCGACGATCCTACCGCGTGGTAGTTATGTGTTCTCGGACCTCGAGCTGCTCTCATCGGAGCAAGCGGCGCTCGCCGGCGACGTGTGGAGTCAGCTGGCCGCTGCTGGGGAGGGTATTCGGCTCCTGAACCATCCGTTGCGAGCGATGAGGCGCTACGCGCTCCTCCGCGAGATGCGCGAGGCGGGCAGCAATCAGTTCGCAGTGTACCGACGCTCGGATCGGCTGACCAGCCTGCGTTTCCCGGCCTTCGTGAGACACGCCAACGAGCATTTTGGCAGTCTGACAAACTTGTTACACGACCACCAGGAGTTAGATCAGGCAATCGTCCGGATGTTTTTGAGGGGTGTGTCCCTGGACGACGTTCTGATAGTGGAGTTCTGCGATACCTCCCGGAATGGTCTGTTCCGCAAGTACTCCGCATTCAGGGTGGGCGATCGCATTGTCCCGCGCCATCTCATGTTCAGTCAGAAGTGGGTCATCAAGGTGCCAGACCTTGTCGATGCGTCCAAGATCGAGGAGGAACACGAATATCTGGAATCCAACCCTCACGAGCAGGAACTCCGCGACATCTTCGACCGCGCCCACATCGACTACGGCCGGATCGATTACGGCCTTCTCGACGATCGCATTCAGGTGTGGGAGATCAACACCAATCCGATTGTGATGGTCTCACGAGACCAGTATGGGCGGCAGCGACTGCCCGCCCAGGAAGTCTTCGCGCGGAAAATCCGACTGGCATTCGAGTCGATCGATTCGCCGAGCCCCACGCAGCCAATGGTACCGATCAGCCTGACGGAGTGCGCGCGACGCATCCGAGACGGCTGCTAGCCTAGTGTCGGTCTATCGAGAACGTAAAGAGTTTTATTTTGTCGCCGTCGCTGGTTTGTGCGTTTGTGCGATCATGTCATTGCGGCGCGCGGCCCGTTCGGAGGCGTCAGGCAGCTAGCCTTCGCTTTCTCGACCTCCGAGAAGAGCCACCGGCAGGAACGGGGTGGTGATCTCGCTCCCACACCCTGAAGGGGAGGCGCAACATGTCGTTTCTCCTCATCAACGCGGCACTCACGGGCATGGTGCCGACCAAGGCGGACAACCCGCACGTACCGATCACTGTCGAGGAGATCGCGGCAGATGCCCGGCGATGCGTGGACGCGGGCGCCGCGATTCTCCATCTGCACGTGCGGTACGCGGACGGCTCGCCGGCATACGAACGGGAGCTGAACGCGGCGCTGTTCGCCGCGGTCCGGGACGTCTGCCCGGACGTCATCATCAGCGGGTCCACGAGCGGTCGGATCTTCACCGAGATCGAGCAGCGAGCCGCCGTACTAGACGCCGCCCCCGACATGACGTCCCTCACGCTGGGTTCGATGAACTTCCCGACCCAGGCGTCGGTAAATGCGCCCGAAACCATCCGGGAGCTTGCCCGTCGCATGCGGGAGCGTAATATCCTTCCGGAGCTTGAGATCTTCGACCTGGGAATGGCCGACTACGCCCAGTACCTCATCCGCCGCGAAGAGATCGGCCCCCCCGTGTATGCCAACATCCTGCTCGGGTCGCTCGGCACGCTGAGTGCGTCGGCCTCGAACCTGACGACGGTGGTTCGTGCGCTGCCCGAGGGCACGATTTGGGCGGCGGCGGGCATCGGCCGGTTCCAGTTCCATGTCAACGGGCTCGCCATCGCCATGGGCCATGTTCGCGTGGGCCTTGAGGACAACATCTGATGGATCCGGAGACGAAGCGAGAGCCGGCCACCAATGCGCGCCTGATCCAGCGGATCGTCGCGATGGCTCGGGCGCACGGACGCGAGGCCGCGTCCTGTGCTGACGCCCGGCGCCTGTTGGGCCTCAGGCCTGCGGGCCCGGTCGTATGACGCCCGGCTGGGCGCCGCGACTCGTGGTGTGCCCCCCTGAGCGACTGGCCGAGATGTTCCGGCTGCGCGCGGCCGTGTGGACGGCTGATGAAGCGGATCCCGCTGCGTTTCCTGGCGGGGAGTGGCGTGACGAGCGGGACGCCTTGCGGCTCCACTGGATTGTCCTCAACGAGGACCGCGTCGTAGCGGCGGCCTCACTCAGCCTCCACGCCAGCCTCGCGGAAGTAGAAGAGGGAGAGGTGTACTTGCGCGCGGGACTGTCCTCCCCCGGCCCGATCGCTGCGCTGGCGAGGGTGACAGTGTCGGCGGATTGTCGAGGACGTGGTCTGGCTCAGGCACTGCTGGACGCTCACGATGGGGCGGCACTCGAAGCCAGAGCCACCCTGGCCGTGTGCCAGGCTTCACCCTCTATGCGGCGACTGCTGGAGCGCCGCGGCTGGCGGGAACACGGCCCCGGCCCGTGGGACGCCCGCTTTCCCGGCGTTCAGTTCACGGTGATGTCGCTCCTGCGACAACGACCATGACCGCAGTCATGCTGCAGCTGCTGTGCCCGGTGCTTGTGGCAGACGCGGTTTCGCGCCAGGATAGTACCCTCGTCATCGAGCATGTCTGCGAGACGCGCAAACAGCATCGATCCTTTCGCGAGCGAAGGATTGACAAAGGTGACGAACTTCCGCATGTCCTCTGGCGCCTCGATATCGTCCCATTCCAGCGGTGGCTCGAGGGCGGTGCTTCTCAACCCACGGCACGCCCACGGCGCATTGTCTCTTCGACGATGGGGTGGCCGCCGTACGTAAGGATCACGTCGGGAGGCGTTTTCGACAGGATCTCGCTTAGGAGAAACAGGAACTGTTCGGACTCGAAACGATCCGCGGGCGTGTTTCGGGGGGCCTTCGTCAGGAGCATGCGAACGGGGACCCTGTTGAGGGTGAAATCGAGCGTTGGCCGCCCCGGTCCCAGGTTGCTGACGCGCTTGACGGTTCGCAGGAACGCCTTGGACGGCGGGCTGCGCCGAGCCGAGACGCCATGCTCGGCGAGGTGCTGCATCAGATCGCCAGGCGGCCTGGCGTCAAACCGGGCGGTGCCGAGGACCTGCACTTCATGGTCTGCTTCCTTGAGCCATTGCATCAGGATGCGCATACTGAGCGCCGCGCCGCTCGTGTGATCCGTGTAGGCGTTGTGGATCGCGAGGAGAATGCGCATGGTCTACCGTGGCACCGCCTCGCCGGTGCGCGCACGCTCAGGCCCATCATCGGGATGGCCTGCGACTCGCATCGACGGAATGCCCGGCAAGCACCCCTGGTCATCGCCCACGCTAGTCCCTCCTCACCTTGGGCCTACAGGCAGATCTGCGGCGAACAATGACCGTGTGCTGGTCGTCCGTCAAGCGCAATGTTTCTCACGTCCCGAGTTCGGACGATGCCGCTGCTCTCGGCCGAGCGCCCGATAGAACTACGTCACCGTGAGAGAGGTGGTCCAGAGCCCGGCAGGCACACCGCGCAGGGCGCTTCGTGATAGCCGCGGGTCCGGACCAACTCGTCGTCAGACACCAGCCGGCGTCGGACACGACCGCGGCCCGTCGCTACTCGTGATGCAGCGCCGTCAGGAATCGGTCCGTGCCGACGCTAGGATCCTGATTGGAGGCGAAGGAGGGAACTCGCCCGGTAGTTTGCCTCGAGGTATTCAACTCCGTCGGCGGTGATAATCAGCCGGGAGTTGTCGTCGCGCTGCACGAACTTCTTCTGATTCAAATACCAGATCGTAAACTCGAGATGCTCCCGCGGCCGGCCGATCATCTCCTCGAGATCGAGCGAGTAGATGGCAGGCTCGCGTGGTTCCATCCGCCGCTTCGTGTACAGCACCTCAAGGACGGTAAGCCGCACCCTCTGCTCCATCTCGAAGTCGTTGTCCGCGTCCCCGCCCGTTGACACGAGCCGCCAGCGATCCTGCTTCTGCTGCTGGTGGATGATGTCGTAGCGCGCGCGCTCCTCCGGATTGCTGAGGACACCGTACGCTTCACTGATCAACCGGAACCGGGACGAACTGCCCGTTTCATGATTGTCAGGATGGAACCGCTGCGCGAGCAAACGATATACGCGATGAATCGTCTCGACCTCTGCGCTGGCGCTGACCTGGAGCACCTCGTAATAGTCGTGCGCCTTCTCTTCTTCGTGCGTCGTTGCGGTGGTATGACTCATGTCCGCCTGGCGCTCAGTCGATCCGGAGATGGTCGCCGATCGCCTTTTCAGCGGCGCCCTCGAAGAGGACACGGAATCGGCCGTTCGCCGCAAGAAGATCGAGGAAGCGCATCCACGCACGTTGCGCAATCGACGTGCCGTTGCGGCTGCCCGCTTCTGCCGCGTGTTTTCGCACCCGAGGGCGCAGCCGATTACGTTTCCCGCACTCTTAGCGCAAATTGTAATCGCCGCTTTATGCCAGGCAGAGTTGCAGTTGGTCGTGAGGGCGGCGTACGATGGCGGCTGCGGCGGCGGAGGGGAACCGAAGCAGACAAAACGAGAGCCAGCCCGATGCCGGACTGGCTCTCTCGAGTTTTGACTTTCCACTTCCGACATCGGACATCCGAAACGTCGGAACTTCGGAGTTCTTTCCCTTCAGACTACTTCGGTGTGCAGGTCTCTGACACCATCTTCACCGTGCGCACTTCCACGGTCGGGCCGCTCGACGCGGACGGACGTGGCGATGCGGAGTCCGGAGGAGTCGTGCTCGCGCCACGGTCAGCCTTGTCCTTATCGCTGACCGTGCCGGTCACCTCGATCGTGTGGCCGACGTGCTCGGTGAGCTTGGTCGTGGCGCTGGGGATGATTTTCAGCGTGGTTGCCGACGCGACCGCGGCCGGCACCGTGGCTGAACCCGACGTACCAATCGCGCCTGTTGCCTTGACCTTGTCGCTCCACTTCAGGTCGGACAGGATGAAGCTGTCTGCCGAGTCGCCGGCCTTCAAACAGCCGGTGACCGTTACAGACTTCGCTGCGTCCTTCGATTCCTGCATGGGCGGCTGGGCCTGCGGATAGGGGGTCTGGGGTGGCGCAGGCGACTGGGCTGAAAGCCCGACGGCGAACGTCGCTGCCAAGAATGTTCCTGTAAGTACCCGCTTCATTAGATAGCCTCCTTCGGCTGTGATTCGTTGTCCTCGTGTATCGGTTCGTTGAGCTCTGCCGGCGTGTCCGCCCGCATCTCCGTCGAATCTCTACCTCGAACGCGATGGTTGTACTCGGTGCAGAGGGCGAGCCGTCCCTCGTTGCTGCCGGCGATCGCTGGCCGATCCGCGCAAGTGCCTGTGGGCATGGTGAATAAAATGCCGAGCTCTGGGCGACGCGCTCTGCAAAGCCGAGTTTGGATTCGATACGAATGGACCGGAGTTACGCACTTTCTCGAGAGGGACGCGCAGGGAGGGGCCCGGGCTACGACTATTTTTAGTTGTGCATCATCGTCGATCCGGCCTCATTCCGCGCGAAGCGCCGTGAGCGGATCCACGCGCGTGGCGCGCCGCGCGGGAATCCAGCAGGCGGTCAGCCCCACCGCCGTCAACAACACGATCACGATGCCGAACGTCAGGGGATCCAGCGGCGCGACGCCGAACAGAAGTGTTCCTATGAACCGCGTGAGGCCCGCCGCTCCTGCGATGCCTACGCCAACCCCCGCGGCGATCGGCCGCATGCCCTGCCCAACCACGAGCTCGAGAATTTCACGGCGCTGAGCGCCAAGCGCCATTCGCACGCCGATTTCGCGCGTGCGCTGCGCCACGACGTAGCTCACCACACCGAAGATGCCAACCACCGCCAGCCCCAGCGCGACAGCCCCGAAGACGCCGGTCATCACGGCATACAACCGTGGACGGCCGGTCGACGCCGCCAGCACATCATCCATGGTCCTGACGGCAACGGGCAGCGCGGTGTCCGCCGCGCGAATCTGTTCACGCACAGCCGCTGCGAGCGGCGTCGGGGGACCAGAGGTTTTCACCACGAGAGAAACGGAGTTCCACGGTTCCTGGGCATGCGGCAGGTACATCTGAGGAAAGGCCGGAAGATTCAGCGCGTTGTGCTTGATGTCGCCGACGACGCCCACGATCGTGATGTCGGGGCTGAACAACACACGGATGCGTTTCCCGATTGGATCCTCTCCGCCGAAGAACTGGCGGGCGGCTGTCTCGCTCACGATCGCCACCGGAGCAGGCTGTGGCTTGTTAAAACCTGCAGGGTAAGGCTGTTGTGGAAACCATCGGATCACGGGGATCGACTGCCGGGCGTCGCCATCATTGAAGAAGCGGCCGCGCCGCAGGGGAATCCGCAGCGTGTTGAAGTAGTGAGGCGTTGCAACGCGAAACTGCGCGTACAGTTCCTGGCCAGGTGCCGGGGCCGGGCGGCCATCGATCGCGAATGGCATCCAGTTGTCCGCGCCACCGAGGGGCAGGTGCGAGACCGCGCCGGCGGCTTCCACGCCCGCTATACCCCCCACGCCGGCAATGAGCCGATCGTAGAACGCGCGGCGCTGGTGCGCCTCCGGATATCGCGAGGCCGGGAGGTCGACAGGCACGACGAGCACGCCGCTCGCGTCGAAGCCTGGATTCACGGCCACCAGGCGCATGAAGCTGTTGATCAGCAATCCCGCGCCCACGAGCAGAATCAGCGTCAACGCGACTTCCGACGCGACCAGCATCGTCCGAAGCCGCTGCCGTCCGCGGTCGTCCGACATCCGGCTGCCTTCGCGGAGCCACCCAGGATGCACGCGCGACGAGCGCATCGCCGGCACAATCCCGGCTGCCAGTCCCGTGCAGAGCGAGATGCCCGCGGCGACGGCGAGACCGAACCAGTTCAGTCTTGCCGTTTCGAGCAGTGGAATCCGCACCGCCGGGATCTTCGGAACGAGATCCATGATCCACGCGGACATCAGGAGTCCGGCAGCGCCGCCCAGCGCGGCGAGCACGAGGCTTTCGACGACCAGCTGGCGAATCACGCGCGCGCGCCCCGCGCCGAGGGCCGTCCGGATGGCGATTTCTTTCTGTCGGTTCGCGCCGCGCGCGAGCAGCAGATTGGCTACGTTCGCGCATCCAATGAGGAGCACGAACGCCACCGCTGCAATCATCACCACCGACGCCGGACGGAATTCCCCGACGAGATCCTCGCGGAGAGAAATGACGGTTACCGAGTGACCCGTATTCTGATCGGGCATCTGGCGCGCGAGCCGCTCCGCAATTACGTTCACATCCGACTTCGCCCGATCGATCGTCACGCCAGGCCGCAGTCGCGCGATCACATTGAGATTGTGCCGGCCGACAGCCCGGATCTGTGCCGGGACATCGATGGGC
Source organism: uncultured Vicinamibacterales bacterium (assembly GCA_964476725.1). Lineage (GTDB taxonomy): Bacteria > Acidobacteriota > Vicinamibacteria > Vicinamibacterales > 2-12-FULL-66-21 > JALZOC01. The sequence goes on along the minus strand of CAYZBZ010000003.1, from coordinate 28,556 downwards.
AGCAGGACGTCCGGCGTCAGCGATGGGGGCAATGGACCCAGGACGCCGACGACGGAGAATGTCTGGTCGTCGAGCAGTATGTTCTGTCCGACGATGCCCTGGTCGGCGCCGAAGCGACGGCGCCAGAATCGATCGCTCAGGATCGCAACCCGATCGTGTCCCGCCACGTCTTCGCCGTCGGCAAACGCGCGCCCGAGGGCGGGCTGCAGGCGCAGCAGCGGCAAATAATTGGAGGATACCCGAACCGCTTCAATCGCTTCTGGCTCGCCCGTGCCGGTGAGGTTCAGTCGCTCACGGCGAAAGAGCGCGACCTGCTCGAACACCCGGTTCTCTTCTTTCCACGCGGCGTATTCATGACCGGATACGGGAATGTTCGCATCGCGGCTCCCGCCGCGCCTTTCCCATAGCGCCACGAGACGCTCGGCATCGGCGAAGGGGAGGGGGTTCGAGAAGACGGCACGGGCGAGGCTGAGTACGGCGGTGTTGGCGCCAATGCCCAGGGCCAGAGTCAGGACGGCGACCGTCGTAAATCCGGGCGACCGGAGCAGTCCACGCGCGGCGTGCCGGAGGTCGTGGAGCATGCGAGCCACGTAGCGAACCTCCTGCCATGTCCGTGCAAACGCCGTAATTAATTGACAATGTTGGCAGTTATGCCGACGCCGCGGCCGTCCCGGATCCCGTCCCGGTGTTCGCATTTGGGAAGGAGGAATCCCACGACCGGCCGACATCCTCGCGGCGCGGCCTGTTGTCGCCCGGGGGCAATATTGCGGCAGGGTCGTCCTCCTCCACCTTGAAGATTGCAGACCCGGTCGGGATCCGGACCACAGGGTACGGAACGTCGCGAGATCCTGACGCGTGCAGAAGATCCCGCAGCGCGAAGAGCACGAGGGCGTCGACCGGGAATCATCAGATACAATTCGTCGTCCGCCGGGGCTATGCGATCCTGGCGCTGGCGCGTTCGGCGTCGGGTCTGCGACCGGCGAGGGCGTCCAGAACGGACGTTCCGTTAACGGAACACGCGCTAATACGGCCTATCGTCCAATGAACCACACCGCGCCCGACTCCATCGTCTGCTACAACTGCGGCGCCGACCTGCACGGCGCGTACTGCGCGCAGTGCGGACAGAAGGCGCTCCCGCTGAATCCCCGCCTCCACGACTTCCTGCACGACCTCACCCACGAAGTGCTGCACGTGGACGGCAAGATCTTCCGGTCCATCCGAAAGCTCCTGCTGTCGCCCGGGTTCCTGACGCGCGAGCAGATCGAAGGGCGCCGCGCGCGCTGGGTTCCGCCGATTCGTCTGTACCTGATCTTCAGCGTGACGTATTTCGCGTTGACGTCACTCCTGCCAGCGGGTGGCCTGCATGTCGAACTCAAGAACAGCAAGACGCAGGACCAGGAGACGGTCTCGGAGTTGCGAAGTCTTGGGTTCGAGAGCGAAAGGGACTTGCAGGAGGCTATGGCGTCACAGCCAGCCAGGCGGTCCTGCGCGCGGGGGCTATCCTCGTTGTGTATTTCGTCGCGGTCCTCACGGCCGTGGCCGCGATTGTCGTGCCGGTCATTCTCGGGCGGCGGTAAGCCTGGATGCCTGCGATGAACCGCCGGATCCTCGGCATCCGCGCCGGGACCGAGCCACATCGCTTCATCGGCATCTGGGCGGTCGTGCTGGATGGACGCGTCTTTGTACGGCCGTGGAATGACAAACCCCACGGCTGGTACCGCACATTCCCGAAGGACCCCCTCGGACGGATTCAGATCCCGTCGGGCCGCCAGATTCCCGTGCGCGCCAAACAGGTTCGAGGCGAGCGCACGCAGGAAAAGTGCCGCCCGTCAGCGTTCGCCGCCACCTCGGCCAGCGCCGGGTACCGGCCTCGGCAGCGGCTCACCAGGCACCTTCTTGCCGAGCTCGAAATCCGACGCGTGCAGCCCTTTGCGAAAGCCGTCGAAGCCGTAGAACGACGGAACGTATTCGTCGACGTAGGTCACGTCCGCCCTCTCCGGGACGTTGAGGCCGAGTCCCCAGTAGACGGCATTGACCACGAGCCGGCGCAGTCCTTCGTTCTCGAGATCGGTCGCCGATCCCAACGTCGACGTCAGAATCCGATTCGCCGTGCCGTTGGCGTTCTTGTTCAGGCGCGTCCATACCACTGGCATCGGCGGGTCGTTGATGCCCTGCTCCTGTTTGTCGGTGGCGCGAACCTTCCGGTAGTCGGCCGGCGCCGCGTCGGGCGTCATCCCATTCAGGACCAGGCCGCGCACGAGGATGGTCGCGTCAGACGGAGGATAGGCCTCGTAGACGTCCGTGTCGCCGAAGATACTGGTGATGCCGCGGAGCAGGGGGTTCCCGCGTTCCGACGCTTCGATCCCGCCGCGGGTGGCCTCGACCTTGTGTTTACCCCAATGCGTGAGCCAGGTCTCGCCGAGCACGCGCTTTCCGAAACCACCCTGGTTGTTGTAGTTCCACGTCTCCCACCGGCTCCCCTTTGGAAACCCGTTGAACGCATGCGTGCTGGTCCGCAACGCGACGATTGGCTTCCCGGTTCGCAGCAGGTTGTCGAACCGCGCCATGTCTTCGTCCGGCCAGGCGCGGAAGCGGAGCAACATGACGACGCCGTCCGCGGTGTCGAGCGCAGTGGAATCGGACAGCGACTTCGAGCTCTTCGGATTGATGGTGCCATCCGGATCGACGGAGAACAGCACCGTGCATTTGAAGCCGTGACGCTGGCTCAGAATCTTGGCCAGCATCGGCAGCGCCTCTTCGCTTCGATACTCCTCGTCGCCCGCGAGAAAGACGATGTGCCGCCCCTGGCCGGCGCCAGCCTTCGCCGGGTAGCTCACGCTCGTATCGGCGACGTGAACGGCTGACAGCGCCAGCGAGCCGAGCAACAACGCGAACAGCGTACGGATTCTCATGAATTCAGGCTCCGGTGTGAGGCCACTGGTGGAACTTCCTGAGGACGAGATCTTCGAGCGTTCGACGCCGGCGCCAGAATGTTGCTCGGCCGTGGCTATAGGTGATGCGGCGATACGCCGCACTCACGGTTCCTCGATGAGCAGGATCTGATTGACGGCGACGTCTTTCAGGACCTGCCGTGTGCCGCTCGGCCACAGGACTTCGATCCGTTGAATTGTCTTCGCCCCGCCCAGACCGAAATGAAGGCGGACATCGTTGCTGCTGAGATAGCTGGCGACGTTGTTGATCTCCCTGACCTGCAGTCCCTCTGACGTCTCCAGCTTGACGGTTGCCCCCAGACCGAACGAGTTGCTCTTTCTGCCTTTTGCCCGGATCATGATCCAGTTGCCTGCCCGCACTCCCTGATTTCTCAACACGACCGGCCGCTGTCCCAGGCTGGAAATGACCACGTCCAGATTCCCGTCGTTGTCGAAGTCCGCAACGGCAAGTCCCCGGCCGACACGCTCTGCCTGGAGCGCGGGCCCACTCTGGTCGGACACATCCCGGAACCGGCCGCCCAGGTTTTCATAGAGCAAGTCCTTCTGGGCATACGTGAGGTTGGACTGATACAGCTTGACGTTGTCGATGACGTGTCCATTCGTGACGTGGATGTCCAGGTCGCCGTCGTTGTCGAAATCGAACATCTTCGTCCCGAACCCCAGCGGAAGATAACCCGAACCCAGGCCCGCCTTAGCCGAGACATCTTCAAAGATCCCATCTCCCCGGTTCTGGTAGAGAGTGTTCAGTTCCTCCGAAAAGTTGGTGACGAAGATGTCTGGAAATCCATTCCCGTCAAAATCCGCGCAGTCGGTGCCCATGCCGGCCTGCGGCTTGCCGTTGGGGTCGAACCCCACTCCTGCGCCGTAGGCCACGTCCAGAAAGGTGCCGTCACCGTTGTTGCGGTAGAGGAAATTGCGGACGGTGTCGTTCGCGACGTAGATGTCCGTGTCGCCGTCGCGGTCAAAATCGCAGAATGTCACTCCCAGGCCCTTTCCGGCTGGATTGGCGATGCCGGCTTGTCGCGAGACATCGGTAAACGTGCCGTTGCCGTTGTTGTGAAACAACCGGTCCGCCGACCCGTCGAACATCGTCGGATGGCAATACATCCGATATCCCTGTTTCCGGAGTCCACAGTGGGGGTTGTCGTCCAGCCGATAGTCGAGGTAATTGACGACGTAGAGGTCCAGATTCCCGTCACGATCGAAATCGAAGAAACCGGTGCTGGTGCTCCACTCCGCGGCGCCACCGGCGACGCCGGCCGAGGACGTCACATCCGTGAAGGTGCCGTCTCCGTCGTTCCGGTAGAGGATGTTAGGACCGAAGGCGGTGACATAGAGGTCGAGATAGCCGTTGTTGTCGAAATCTCCGACTGCCACGCCGGTTTTGTAGACGCCCCTGGCGGCGGCATTGCCGGCCACTCCGGCCTTCTGGGTGACGTCGCTGAACGTGCCATCTCTGTTGTTGCGGTAGAGGGCGTTGGCGGCGCCGGGGGCGCCATTGACGAAATACAGGTCAGGAAAGCCGTCGTTGTCGTAATCAATCCAGGCGACACCAGAACCAAAGGTCTCTACCATGTATTTCTCAGGAGAGGCCCCCGACGTGTGAACGAAATCGATTTTCGATTTGGCCGTGACATCCGTGAACTGCACGTGATGATCGGGCCGTGCTTCACCCGCCTGACCTGACAGGGAAGCCGGTGCAAGAACAAAGAGCAAAGGGGCGAGCCATCTGAGCCCGGTCACTCCCGTCCTCCGGTTTTCTTCCTGCGAAGTCCTTCCTGAAGCAACTTGCGCTTGTCTTCCGGCAGAGGGAATCCAAGTTTCTGCGCCCGTGCCGCGTGCTCGAAGGACTGAGTATACAAACCCCGCAGCAGATACACTTCCGCCAGGTAGCGGTTGGTGGGACCGTGGTTCGGATCCATTTCAAGAACCTTCTTGAACGCTTCAGCGGCCGCCGCGAGCTGGCCCCGCTGCATTTTGACGAGACCCTTCTCCAGATAGAGATCGAATTCCACCTGCTGGTGCTGGTAATAGGAAGGGGCCAGCGTCGCCCGTCCTTTTGGCGCGGCGAGCTCGAGCTGCTCGTCGGCTTTGACCAGCAAACCCTTCGAGCGATACGCGCGAGCCAGCTGGATCCGAATGTCTGCACGGGACGGATCGATGAGGGTCGCCTTGCTGAGGGTCTGCAACGCGTCATCGAAACGCCGCGCCTCGACATATGCCGTGCCAAGGCTGAGATACGCTTCTACAACATTCGGACCGGACTGAACGACCCGCTCCAGTTCTTTGATGGCCTCGTCGCGCCGGCCAAGGTCAAACAGAGCCAGGCCGAGATAGTAGCGAGCCTGAGCGAAGGACTCGTCAGCCTGCAGCGCCTGCCGGGTGACCTCCACAGAGCGGCGGGGATTCTTCAGTTGTCGCTCCGCCTCGCCCAGCAAAGCAAGAAATTGAGGATTTCCCGGGACCTGCACCAAAGCGGCTTCCAGTTCTTCGCGCGCTCTTCCGGCACGGCCGAGATCGAGATAGATGTGGGCCAGATAGAAGCGGGCCGGAGCAAAACCGGGATTCAATTCCAGCGCCTGACGCAGCTCCGCGACGGCTTCCCCCATCAGTTCCTGGGAACCCAGGCTTCGGTAGGCGATTCCCAAAAGCAGATGCCCCTCCGCCGAGCGGGGATCGAGTGCGAGGATTTCTTTCAGCTCCCGGATGTCTTCGTTGATGTGTTCCGTGCGGGAGAAGAGGTCGGCCCTGACAACTTTCAGTCTCTCCTGAATCGAGGCCTTTCCTGCGTCAGCTTGAGAAGCCGCCAGCAACCGGTCAGAGTCCAATGAGGCGTCAGCGACGAGTCCGCCCAGCAGACAAACGATCAACAAGCGAAAACGGTTGGGGCTCATGTTCGTCGCGCGCTCGGCGATAGTCGATCGGGTGTCGAAGAAACGGCTGGCACCGCCACCACTCGTTCAGGACAGGCCGAGGAGCCGCGCCGCGTTGTCGTAGTACACCTTGCGCAGGATGGGTTCGGGGAGACCGATTCCGTAGATCCGCCAGCGGCCTTGTGGCGGCGTCGGCGCCGGCGCGTAATCGAAATACTCGTCCTCGGTCTCGAGAAACCGGAAGTAGATCTCGTACAGCGGCTCGCCGAAAATTTGCTGCGGAGTCTCGGTCCCGTGCGGCACGGCATCGGTGCCGAACAGGATACGATCCTGGTAGCGTTCGAAGAAGCGTCGCGCGGCACGCGGTTGCCGCCCGAGCTCCCCAACGCGCGCCCCTATCTCGACGTACATGTTTGGATGACGGTCGAGACACTCCGACACGTAACCCAGATCTTCCGCGTCGTGGCCCACGTGCAGCGCGACGAAGCTGGTCTTCGGATGCCGTGCGAAGACGCGGTTTCTGGCTTCGAGCAGCTGCCGATTAGATGGAAAGTCGCGGCCGTGGAACGACCAGTCCGGATGGTTGCTCAGTTCCTCGAACCGCTCGTTGAACCGATCGGTCGGCAGAAAGAACGCTTCAGGATCGCTGACGTGGATAGCCACCGGCATGGCGTTCGCCGCGCAGGCCTCCCACATCGGATCGAAACGCCGATCGTCGATCTTGATGAGCGGACCCGACGTAATCTGCTCTCGCAAGTACAGGCCAAGCGTCTTGAGGACCTTCAGGCCCCGCGCGCCGAGCCGGTGGGCGCGCTCGACGTCCTCGGACTGCTCGCGGGCGTAGTTTCGATCGTTCACGCGGGCGTACTGCGGTTCGGTGAAGGTCAGGAACCGGCCTGGGTGCGCGGTCTGATAGCGCTGGATGCTCTGCTGGAGGCCGCTGCCGACCCCGCCGGTCAGGTTCACCATGACGCGGAGGTTGACGCGATCCATGACCTGCAGCAGCTCGGAGGCGGGCGCCAGGAACCTCATCTCTTCGCCCTGCGGCACGCCGCCAGTTCCGGCCGCGCGGAAACTGATATGCGTGTGGAAGTCGATCACCGGCACCCGCGCGCGCGGCACCCGCGTCGCCGGGACCTTCAGCATGCTCCGCGGCTGAAAATCCTTGAGTTCGAGCGGTATCGGGGCCGCCGGCGGCGCTGGCTGCCGCCGCAGGACGTCGGGGACCGCCCTCGACATCGGCAGCGTCGCCGCGAGCCCCGCGAGCCATTGACGTCGATTCATCTCTGACGCGGAATATACCGCAGATCGGTGTCACTTCCTGCCGAGGATCCGGTCCAGCGAGTCGGAGGTCTGGTAGACGAGGGCTTCGGGATAATGCGCGTACGGATGGAAGTATTCGAACGTGCAGTAGCCGTGATACCCGATAGCCTCCAGACCGTCCATGACCGCCGGCCAGTTGGTCGTCCCATCCAGGAGCGGCCGGAACGACTCCAGGGAGTGGTCGGTGCCCTTCTTCGTGAATTCCTTGAAATGAGTGTTGCGGATCCGCTGCCCCAGGATTGGAATCCAGTGCTCGGGGTGCTGGAAGAGCATGATGTTCCCGGTGTCGAAATGGACGCGCACGTGCGGGCTGTCGAAGCTGTCGACGAACCCGTTCATCTCCATCGGCGACATGAGATACCCGTTGAAGAAGATGTTCTCGATGTTCAGGTGGACCTTCAGCGTCTCGGCGGTCTTCACCAGCGCGCCGACCGCTTCCCGCGCCCGGCGATCGCAGACGTCGTTGCGGACGGGTTCGTGGTCGTCGCGCCAGGGAATGTGCACCGCTCCCGGGACCACCAGCACGTTTTCCGTGCCCAGGTCGTGGGCAGCGTGTGCCATGCGGCCGGCAAGTTCGAGGCCCCGGCTGCGCTTCGCCTCGTCATTGCTCGTCAGCGGATAGGGCCAGAAGAGGAACGAGCAGAGTCCGCTGATGGCGATCCCGATCCGGTCGGCTGCGCGACGGATCTCCTGGAATTCCGGGGTTCCGGCCTTGGGGGAGATGTCCGAGTCGAGGTCGTAGTTCAGCTCGATGCCGTCGAAGCCAGCGTCCTTCGCCAGTTGCAGGCACTGGACCAGCGTCATCTTTTGCGGATAGGGAAACGCCCAGAGGTTGATCGACTTCTTCATGTCGTACCGCTTCCGCGGCGCCGGTGCTGCGGAGCCCGGCACGCGCCCATCCTGAGCGCCGACGCTGGCGGGCGCGAGAAAGGCAGCGCCAGCCAGCAGCGCCGAACCTATCGCAGAACGCCGCGAGATGGGACCGAACGGACCGTTGGCGGTGTCGTCAGGCGAGGTCATTGGAGGCTCCTTCGAAGAGCGACGGACGAGGTCGGCGGATGCGGGCAGATTCTTCTCCGTATGGCCCTGTTATACCTCACCCGGGCAATCGACGCTGGCCGTCAGGTGGGGAAGGAGGTTCGCGACGCCCGCCGGCCGGCGCGTTGAGGTCCTTGCAGCCCAGGTGCAAAAGGTGCTATCTCCGTAAGGCGCCACCGCGCTCCTGGAGGACTCACTATGATGACCACCGTGCGGCAAATGCTCTCCGCCAAACCGGACGTCTACGCCGTCAAGCCTGAGGATACGGTCTACGATGCGCTCGAGCTGATGGCAGCCAGGAACATCGGCGCCGTGCTCGTCGTGTCGGGGTCGGACGCGTCGGGGTCGGAGGTGAAGGGCATCTTCTCCGAGCGTGACTACGCCCGGAGGGTCGTGCTCCACGGCAAGATGTCGAAGGACACGCTGGTCGGCGAGATCATGACGACCGACGTGATCTGCGTGGAACCGGGCTGGACGGCCGATCAGTGCATGGCGCTGATGACCGAGAAGCACGTACGCCATCTGCCCGTCCTCGATAAGGGGCGCCTGGTGGGCGTCATCTCGATCGGGGACGTGGTGCGTGCCGTGCTCGACGAGCAGCAGTTCACGATCACGTCGCTGGAGCGCTACATCCTGACCGGCGGGTAGGCCGGCCCAGCCTGACGCTCAACCTTCACCGGCCTGAAGCACGATTCCTTCGCATCAGGGCTTTGCCGGCGGCCTCAGGAACTCCGACGGCAAGAGCGCTTTGCGCGTGAACCGCGCCAGGCGAACGGCCCCCTTGAAATAGAACACCTTGTTGATCCGCACGCCCACCGATGCATGGCCCGGACCGTGAGGAGCAAGCTGCAGTTCGGCCGCCCCCTCCCGAACACCGTTGACGTAGTTGCTGAATTCCTTGCCGTCGTACACCGAGGCGACGTGGTACCAGACGCCGAGAGGATGCAGCGCCGTCCTGTTCATCAGCGCCTTGCTGTCGACGCCCGATTGGTTGTAGCTGTCAAGGAACCAGGTGTCATCGGCGACACGGATTTCAAAGAGCATCCGGTTGTCCGTGTCGGCGCCGGTCGCGGGATCCTGCTCGCTGAGATGAAACCACCGCTGCTCCCGCTGGCCACCGTCGGGCCGGAAGATGGCTTCCCATGTGAAGGCGCTGGCGCCCGCGAGAGGGTGGTTGTCAATGAAGAGCGCATCATCGACGCCGTCGAACTCGACCGCCCGGCCCACGGGCGAATCGATGACTCTGGGCTCGCCCAGCACAGTCGTCTTATGGCCCCCGACGTTCTCGAGCCGATCGAACGTCCAGACCTCATTCTCGGCCGGTTGCTTCAGAACCACGCTGCCGCTGCTCCCCTCTGGTCGTCGAGAACTGAGGTATGCGACCAGGTTTTCAAGATCCGTCGCCGACAACGAGGGATAGGCCGGCATCAGCGACGGCCTGGGCAACGTGATCTCTGCAAGCTCGCTTTTCATGAACGATCGCAGGTTTCCGCTCAGATCGCGCAAGTGCACCGAATACTCGTCCTCGTTCAGATGAATGCCGCTGGCGCTCTTCCCCTTTACGTCGATCACCGAAACCGACCGATAGTCGAGGGGAATATCCGCGTTCGGGTCGAGGACAGATTCGCGCAAATGCCGCACGGCGCGCCTTGCGCCGATGTCGGTCAGGTCGGGCGCGAGGAAGCCTCCCTGTCCGTCGATGCGATGACACGTGGCGCAGCCGTTCTTCTGATAGATGATCGCGCCAGCCGCGGCGTCGCCCAGGATCGGCTCCGGCGCTCCCTGCCGGCCGAGTTGCTGCACGTGGGCCACCATGCGCCAGACTTCGATCTCGGGAAGGTTGAACGCGCCGGGCATCTCGGTGTTGGGGACGCCGTTTCGGATCGTCATGAACAATTCGCGATCGGAGCCGCCGTGGCGGAACCGCCCCGTGTTCAAGACGGCCCCGCGGCCGCCTTCGCCCTCCTGCCCGTGACAGTGGCCGCACCGGCCGTTGTACAGCCGTCGCCCGATTGCCACGTCCGCCGCCGAAGAATACGGATTTGCTTCCGGCAGGTTGGAGGGAGCGGGCCGTGGCTGTCTCGCCGTGTTTTGTGCCGGCGCCGCCAACACGCACGAGATCCAGCAGCACGCGATCAGGAAGGTCCTTCGCATCAGTCGAGCCCGAACGCGATCAACACATCCCCAATCGGGACCGTGATCATCTGCTTCCCCCGACTCAGAAAGGTAATGGGGCTGGCAAACACCCGATCGCCGCCGTTGAAACGCCACAGTTCCTTGCCGGTCCGTGCATCCAGGGCATAGAAGTTGCCACTTGGCGTGGCGGAGAACACGAGGTTCCCCCCCGTGGAGAGGACGCCGGCCCACGGCGGCGACAAGATGCGGTGCTCCCACCGGATTTCTCCGGTCTCGGGAATCATGGCGATGAGTTTCCCCCAGCTCTCTTCGGGCCGGAACCGTGCGCCGCCTCCTCCGCCACCGCCGAAGAAGGCTTCTCCTGGCCGGAATTCAGGAGCGTCGGTCTTGAAGAAGCGGCGCCGCTCCTCTCGCGCGTTGAAATACAGGAGCTTCGTGTCGGGGTTGTAACTGGGGGACATCCAGTTGTTTCCGCCGTCGACGCCGGGCCAGATCGACTCGTTGCCTTCGGGCGTCGGCTCCTGACCGGAATTTAGCACCGGTCGCCCTTTCTGATCGATCTCTTTGGCCCACGTCTGTTTCACGAACGGTGTGGCGAGCAGAAACTCTCCGGTCTGACGGTCCAGCACGTAGTGGAAGCCGTTGCGGCTGGGCACGACGACGAGCTTCCGGGCGCGTCCGTTGATCGTCGAATCAATGAGAACCGGAACCTGCGTGGCGTCCCAGTCGCGCGTGTCGTGCGGCGTGAACTGGAAATGCCATTTCAGCGTGCCCGTGTCCGGGTTCAACGCCAGCAACGAGCACGAGTAGAGGTTGTCTCCAGGACGCACATCGCCGTTGTAATCGGGACCCGGATTGCCCGTGCCCCAGTAGAGCAGGTTCAGCTCCGGATCGTAGGAGCCCGTCAACCACGTCGATGCTCCGCCGTGCCGCCACGCATCGCCTGCCCATGTCTCCGAACCTGCCTCGCCCGGCGCTGGTACGGTCCAGAAGCGCCACGCTCGCTCGCCGGTCCTCGCGTCGTACGCGTCGAGGAATCCGCGAATCCCTCCTTCAGCGCCGGCGATGCCGACGATCACTTTGTCTTTGATCGCGAGCGGAGCGCCAGTCGCCGTGTAGTTGAGCGCGGGGTCCGCGAGCTGTTTCTTCCACAGCACGCGGCCGGATCCGGCATCGAGCGCGACGAGCTGTGCATCCAGCGTCGTGAGGAAGAGCGTGCTGCCAAGAATGGCCAGGCCGCGATTGACCTCACCGCAGCAGGTGTAGACCCTCGTTGGCAATCGATGCTCGAAGGTCCAGAGTGCACGACCCGTTTCCGCATCAAGGGCGATCACGTCGCTCGGCGGACGCGTGACGAACATGACACCATCCACGACGATCGGCGTGGTCTCGACCTTGGAACGGTGCATCTGGTAGACCCACTTCGCGCGGAGCCGGTGAACGTTGTCAACGGTGATCTGCTTCAGGGTGCTGTAGTGATGGCTTCGATAATCACCGCTGTACATCAGCCAGTTGCCCGGCTCGCCGGTGGCTGTGAGCAGCCGTTCGTAGGTGATTGGCAGTCCATTCGAAGAGAGAGACTGCGCGAGCGCCCCAACGGCGAGCGTGCTTGTCAGAAGACAACAGGAGATCAGGAGCTCACGGGTTGTTGTGGTTTTCAGAATGTAATCTCCTGAAGAAGTCCAGAGTCGGAAACGGTTGGCCTCCGGACCGGAGGCCAACCTGGAAGTGATGCCAGGAATGCTACCCCGATTGGCCTGTCGGCGAAAGGCGACTGCGCAGCCAGCCGATCGCTTTCATGCGTGCTACGGCCTGATCACCGTCCCATCCAGCCGCCGCGTCGTCCCCCACGAGTAATCAAAGTTCGGCGGCCCGTCGGGTATCGGGAACTTCGCCGCCAGCTTCTCGTCGACCTCGATGCCCAGACCTGGCTTTTCCCGCGCCAGCATGTAGCCGTTCTTGACTTCCGGGCAGCCGACGAAGACGTCCTGCGTCTCTTTCGGGAAAGAGCCGCCTTCGTGGACGCCGAAGTTGTAGCTGGCCAGCTCCAGGGCGAGCTGCGCGGCGTGCGCCAGCGGCGACGCGTCTCCAGGGCCGTGCCACGCGGTGCGGACGCCGAAATACTCGCTCAGCGCCGCGACCTTGCGCGCCGGGCTCAACCCGCCAATCTGCGAGATGTGGATCCGGATGAAGTCAATCAGTCGCTCTTTGATGAGCGGCAAGTACTCATGTTGCGTGTTGAACAGCTCGCCCATCGCCAGCGGGATGCTGGTCTGCTGCCGGAGCAGACGGAAATGGTCGTTGTCCTCGGGCGGGAACGGATCCTCCAGGAAGAACAGGCGATAGGGCTCGAGCGACTTGCACAGATTGATCGCCTGGTTCAGCGTCACGCGCTCGTGCACGTCGTGGAGGAGCTCGACCTCTTCGCCGAGCTTGGCGCGCAGGTGCTCGAAGAGCTTCGGAAGCATCCGCACGTAAGGGGCCGATTCCCAGACCGCTCTCGGGTTGGTCGGTCCCACGACCTCATCGGGGGAGCCTGACCCCGCCGCGGGCGCGGTGCCGCGGGCACCGTAGCTGGCGTAACCGGGCGTTGCGACCTGCACGCGCACGTGGCGGAAGCCCTGCTCCATTGCCTTGCGCGCGTTCTCCTCGACCTCGGTGAAGCTGTTGCCGCTGGCGTGAAAATAACAATCGGCGCCGTGCCGGACCTTGCCCCCGAGCAGTTGGTAGAGCGGCATCCCGGCGCGTTTGCCCTTGATGTCCCACAGCGCGATGTCCACGCCGCTCATGGCATTGAAGAGCACTGGCCCGTTGCGCCAATACGAGCTCATATAGCTCGACTGCCAGATGTCTTCGATCTCGTCCACGTTGCGGCCGATCAGAAACGGCTTCAGATACTGGTCGAGCGCCGTCCTGACGACCAGCGCACGCTGCGTGAACGTCGCGCAGCCCCAGCCGACCAGCCCCGGCTCGGTCGTGTCGATCTTCACGATCACCAGCCGGATCCGGTTTGGCGCGGTCAGGATGGTCGTGATGTCGCGGATCTTGATCGGCGCGGTGCCTTTCACCGCCTGCGCGTAGCCAGGGTGGGTTGTCATCTCGAGAGCCTCGGCCAGCGCCTCCCTGGAAGCAACCAGGGAAGCTCCGCCAGCCAGCGAGAGCGACTGCAGCAGGTCACGACGGTTCATGGTGGTGCCTCCAGGATCTAACGTTCCAAGGTTCCAAGGTTCTAGCAAAGATGTCGAGATGCCGGCGAGATGGAACGTGGGTGAACGTGGGTGTGCGGGCGCGCATGGTCCGCCATTCTAGCGCAGGGCTTCCGCCTTCGCGCGGCTTCGGCGGACCGCCGCAGCCTTGGCGGAGGCTGGTACGCTCTGCCCCAGGCAGCGCCATAAAGGGCTGTTTCAAGAACCGAAGCGCGACGCGCAATCGGCAGAATCGGTCAACCGGCTATGTGGTCACGTCCAGACAGACCGTGTTCAAGCGGTAGTAGAGCGTGTCGATGAAGGCACCGGCTTCGACACGCGGCAGGAGAGACGCTGCGGTCGTGCTGACGACCTGTGTCCGGCCCGAAGCCCGCTCGAGCCACTCGAGCAGGCGGTGCTGGTCCTCGTTCGCCAGGGCCCCCACGTCCTGGAGAATCATCGTCCCGGCGCGGGTCGCCGGGGGCAGCACAAGGCGCTCGCCCGGGCACCAGGTCGCGATCGGCTCGTCGAGATCGGGCTGAAGCAACTCCAGGACGCTCTGGATGACGCCGCCCGCATGGGTGAGAAGCAGATTCGCGCGTGTTCGTCGAGCCAGACGCCACTCTTCCGGCAGCTGGGATTCGCGGTCGAGCGCGCCAGCCGCTCGCCTGGCCCCGGCGAAGACCTTCGACGGGTTCTCCATGGATGACTCCTTGGGGCTGGGAATTACTGTCGAGTGCACGTCTCGAATCTACCCCTGGCCCGAGGGGCATGTATATCGGGAAGATTCCCCGTGCGTCTAGGGAAGATCCCTAATGACGGCTGGGTTTCCTCCCGGCCCCTTTGTTCCACCGAGCGGAACCTGAGGTTCAGGCGTTATGCAGCCACCCTTGGAGGACGGCATACTTCACGATGTCGATACGGCCGTTCAGGCCGAGCTTTCGCATCGCGTTCGCCTTGTGCGCCTCGACGGTCTTGACGCTCAGGACCAGTCGCGCCGCGATCTCCTTGTTGCTGTAGCCCGAGGCAATCAGCCGCAGGACTTCCGATTCCCTCCCGCTGAGCGCGGCGCCGGACTTGTTCACTCTCTTGCCCTCTCTCGTCAGGAATCGGGCGGTGACCCGCGCGGTGAGTGTGGAATCCAGGTACTGGCCTCCGGCCGCCGCTGCGCGGATGGCCTGGAGCAATTCAGCGGGGGCGCTCTGCTTCAACACGTAGCCCGACACACCCGCCCGCAGCAGCTCCTGCAAATAGGCATCGTCGCCATGCCGGGTCAGGGTGACGATCGCCGTGGAAGGCTGGAGCTGCTTCAGCGTTCGCGTCGCGACGAGCCCATTCACGCCGGGCATCGAGATGTCCATGACGACGACGTCCGGCTTCAGCTCCTGGGCGCGCTGCACGGCACTGTTCCCGTCACTTGCCTCGGCGACGACTTTCATGTCGGGTTGGCTGTCGATCAGCAGCTTGAGCCCGTGGCGCACCGTCACGTGATCGTCCGCAAGAAGGATGCGAAGCGGGCCGCCCGTTTCACGCATGATCAGCAGTGTCCTTGATGGGCGGGCGGACAGCCATTCGCACGAGAATGGTTGTGCCTCTGCCAGCCGCCGATTCGATTTGAAGCGTGGCCCCTACCAGGGCGGCGCGCTCCTGCATTCCCAGCAGCCCGAACCCCCGATGGGGCGTGTCCTCTCCACCGGTCTCGAACCCCACGCCGTCGTCTTCGATGATGAGGGAGACGTGTCTGGCGCGCAGCTCGAGGATGACGTCCACGTTCCGGGCCCGCGCGTGCTTGGCGGCGTTGGTGAGCGCTTCCTGCGCGATGCGGTAGAGCGTCGTTTCGACCTCCGAGGGCAGGCGATCGTCCAGCAGTCCTGAGGCGTGCAGCTCGGCGGGGACGCCGACGCGCTTCGACCAGTCCTGCACGTAGTTCGCCAAGGCGGCGCGCAAGCCGAGATCGTCGAGCGCGGTCGGTCTGAGCTCCCAGACGAGATGATCGACGTCCCGGTCGAGCTGCTGTGCGACCGCCTCCAGCGCCGCGACCTGTCCGCCGAGGTCGGCCCGGTCGCCGCACGCGTCCTTGAGCACGCCGATTCCACGCCCCAGCGCGGTCAACTGCTCGCCAAACTGATCGTGCATCTCGCGCGCGATTCGCCGGCGCTCGTCTTCCTGTGCAAAGACGAGGCGGGCCAGCAATTCCCTGCGGGCCCGCTCGGCAGCCTCCCGCTCGCCCATCTCCTCGCGCAGCGATGCGTTCGCGCGTGCCAGTTCGGCGGTGCGCTCCCGAACGCGCATTTCAAGCTCCTCGTGCGCGCGGCGGAGCGCTTCCTCGGCTTGCTTCCGTTCGGTAAGGTCGAAGTGAGTGCCGACGATTCGCACGACCGGCCCGCCTGGCTCGCGGCGAACCGGAAAGCCGCGCGAGAGCACGTGCAGATAGTGCCCCTGCTTGTGCCGGAGGCGAAACTCTCCCTCGTAGGTCCGTTCACCGCGCGCGACGCGCTCGATCACCTCCTGAGCGCGTGCCCGGTCGTCGGGATGGAGGAGGCGCTCCCAGGCGCTGATGTGTGGCTCGACCTCCTCGTCTGAGTACCCGAGCATCTGCTTCCAGCGGGGCGAATACACGACGGCGCCAGTTTCCAGGTTCCAGTCCCACACGCCTTCCTGGGCTCCGGCGAAGGCCAGCGAGAGCCGTTCCTCGCTCTCACGCAACGCCGCCTCGGCCCGCTTCCGCTCGGTGAGGTCCAGGTGGGTTCCGACGATTCGGACCACCGGGCCGCCTGCCGGGCGCCGCACCGGACAACCCCGCGAAAGCACGTCGACGTAGTGGCCGTTCTTGTGCCGAAGGCGGAACTCTCCCTCGTAGGTCCGCTCGCCGCGCGCGACGCGTTCGTTCACTTCCTGGGCGCGTGCGATGTCGTCGGGATGGAGCAGTCGCTCCCAGGCTGTGATGTGCGGCTCGATCTCCTCGTCCGCGTACCCGAGCATCTGCTTCCATCGAGGAGAGTAGAAGACGGCGCCTGTTTCGAGGTTCCAATCCCACACCCCTTCCTGGGCCCCCGCGAAGGCGAGCGTGAGCCGTTCCTCGCTGTCACTGAGCGCCGACTGGGTCCGCTTCCGCTCGGTGATATCGCGCACGATGACCTGGATTTCATCACTGTCCTGCAGCCGCGTGCTGTTGACCTCCACGTCCGTCACGACTCCGTCCAGGCGCACGATCTTCTCCTCCGCCAGCGGCAGGGTCTCGCCGGCCAGCAACCGCCGGATGCGGTCCCGGATGATCGCGTGACTCTCAGGATGAAAGAGGTCGAACGGCGATTTGCCCAGCACCTGTTCGGCGGTGGATGCCCCGAACAGCCGCACTGCCGCGGGGTTCACGAAAACAATGCGGTTGTCCCGGCTGATGAGAATGGCGTCCGGCGATGATTCCACCAGACGGCGATAGCGCTCGTCGGTCTCGGGCCCCGTTTGCGAGAGGTCATTCCGCCCCATTTGTCCAGCTCACCCTTGCAGCCGTCACGAAGGGCCGGCCGCAGTCTAGCCCCATCCATCCCTCAGCGCCACTTGAAGAGTCGCAGCGCCACCGCGAACGGCACGACCGTCCAGATGGCGAGAAGGAGCAGCTCTCCCCGGACCGCTTGCAGCGTCCCGCCTTCGAGCACGACGGCGCGAAGCGCGTTGACGAGCGCCGTCAACGGCAGCGCTTTGATCGCCGGCTGGATCGCCTGCGGAAAGTTCGACGCCGAGAAGAAGACTCCGCAGAGCAGCCACATCGGCAGCATGGCGAGGTTCATCAGCCCGGAGACCGCCTCGAACGTCCGCGCCCGGCTTCCCAGCAGCAGACCGATCGCGCCGAAGGCGAGCGACCCGATCAGCGTCACCACGGCGATCGCGGCGATGCTCCCGTTCACGGGCATCCCGAACGCGAGCACGCCGAACCCCAGCGGCACCGCGACCTCCGGCGCCAGAAAGAGAAGCCGCGCGAGGAGCTGCGCCAGCAGATACTCACTCTTCCTCATGGGGCTGGCGACCATCCGCTTCAGCAGCTTCCGCATGCGCGCCTGCACGATCGAGAAGCCGACGCCCCACATGCCGTTACTCATGATGCCCATGGCGACCATCCCGGGAATCAGCCAGTCGATGTACCGCGATCCCGGAACCTCCACGGGCTCCTCGCGCGCCACCCACGGATCCGCGCGCCCGGCCGCTCGCTTCAGCGCATCGTCGACGACGAGACGAGCCGTGCGGCTTTCGGCGCGTGCCGCGTCGAACTGATACGTGGGCGGATCCGCCGGGACGACGATCAGGTGGACGACCCCTTCGCGCAGGGCGCGCTGCTCGGCTCCACGCGCGACGTCGCGCAAGATGATCCCAGGCGACTTCGCAAGCGTCTGCCGGATGGGTTCAGCCCCCGGGCCTTCGGCGATCCCGACGGGGACGGGCTGGGCCCCTCGCGACGGGAACGCCATGGCCATCACGAGCGACATGACGATCGGAAAGATGAAGGTCCAGAAGAGCGCTTCGGGCTCGCGGACGAACTCGCGCAGCCGGGTCAGCGTGAGCTCGACGAGCGGATGATGTGCGCCGCCGCGGTCGACCCTCCTGATCACGGTGTTAGTCATCGCGCAGGTGCCGTCCGGTCAGCGACATAAAGACGTCCTCGAGCGTGCCGTGGTGCACGACCATCCTCGGCGCGGCGAGCGAGGCAATGAGCTCCTGGGGGGAGCCGAGGGCGATCAGCTTGCCGTGGTCGACGACGGCCACCCGGTCGCAGAGCGCCTGGGCCTCGTCCATGTAATGGGTGGTCAGCAGGATAGTGCCCCCGGCGGCGCGGAACCGCTCGAGCACCTCCCAGAACTGTCGCCGTGATTGCGGATCGAGCCCCGTCGTCGGCTCGTCGAGGAACAACAGGTCCGGATTGCCGGCGAGCGCGCACGCGAGCGACAGGCGCTGCTTCTGCCCGCCCGAGAGGGCGCCGACGCGGCTGCCGCGCTTGCTGTCGAGCTCCACGATCTGCAGCAGCTCGCCTATCGGCCGGCCGCGGCGATAGAACGATCGGAACAGACGGAGCATCTCCTCGACCGTCAGCTTCTCGCTGAGCTGCGTTTCCTGCAGATGGATGCCGAGCCTCTGTCGCAGCTCCCGCTCGTCGGTCGTCCATCTGAGGCCGAGGACTTCCACATCTCCGGCGTCCGGCGCGAGCAGGCCCTCGAGGATCTCGATGGTCGTCGTCTTGCCCGCGCCGTTTGGGCCAAGCAATCCGAAGCACTCGCCCCGCCGCACGTGCAGCGAGAGTCCGTCCACGGCGACGACGTCGCCGTAGCGTTTTCCGAGGCCGTCACACCTCACCGCGAGCTCGTGCACAGGAGATAGCCTATCGGCTCAGCGCTCGAGGCTCAAGGTTCCATGCGCTCCATTCGAGATTGCCCGTCCGCCTTTACCAAGTCGGACCGCGCAGAAGTTGCTGTTGGCACTGGTGTCTCTTGCTGTCACGCTGACGTCGCCGGCGTTGGCAAACGGTGAGAACGGCCCGAATGGAGGTGACGGACGTCAGAGTGCTCACACCGAGTGGAACGAAGGGAGCTGGCGGCCGGACGATCGGATCGAGCCGAACGCAGGAAAGTGGCGGCCGTGGGTCATTTCTTCAGGCAAGGACTATCGCGTGCCGCCGCCCCCGAGAACGCCGGCGACGCTCCGGGAATTGAAGACGCTCGCTGATCTGATCAGCCACAACGGCGGATTCTGATCGAGCCGATCCTCGAACATCCACAGCTCGATCCGGGGATCGTGCCACTGTTCCCGGTGCCGCCCTTCCCGAGTTACCCGTCGAACCACTCGACGTTCTCGGCCACTCGCGCCGAGATCCTGGCGTACCTGTTCCCGACGCGTGCAGATTTCGCTCGCGCGCTGGCGAAAGAGGCCGGCGACTCGAGAATCTGGGCCGGCATTCACTACCAGATGGACAATCTCGCGGGCGTCGAGCTTGGGAAGTCGGTCGCCGAGCTGTTCATCGGGCGGGCGCAGAGCGACGGCTCGCAGTAGTCATGGAGAAAGGCTGAAGTTAGAAGGCTGAAGTTCGAAGGCCCATACGCTGTCACGCGTGCAACATTCGAACTTCAGCCTTTTAGAAGTCCCCCTAGACGTCCACGACCTTGCCTGGATTCATGCGGTTGTCGGGATCGAGCGCCCGCTTGATCGTGCGCATGACCTCGAGCCCTTCGCCATGTTCGGCCTCGAGGAACTTCTTCTTGCCGTAGCCGACCCCGTGCTCGCCGGTGCACGTGCCGCCCATCGCGAGGGCGCGCGCGACCATTCTGTCGTTCAAGCGACGCGCCTCCTCCAGTTCCGCGGGGCTCGACGGGTCGAGGAGGCAGATCAGGTGGAAGTTGCCGTCCCCCGCGTGGCCGACGAGGCAGACAGGGAAGGAGGCGTTCTCGTAATCGCGTTTCGTGTCCACGACGCAGTCGGCGAGCTGGGATATGGGGACGCAGACGTCGCCCGACCAGGAGCGGCAGCCCGGCCGGAGCGCCAGCGCGGCGTAGTGCGCGTTGTGACGCGCCTGCCAGAGCCGCTCGCGATCCTCCAGCCGCGTCGCCCACTCGAAGCCGTGTCCGCCCCGCTCCGCCGCGAGCGACTGCACCGTTCCGGCCTGATCGGCGACGTGCCGTTCGGTGTCGCCGTGAAACTCGAAGAGCAGCGTGGGCGCGACCGAGTACGTCATCTTCGAGTATCGATTGATCGCGTCCATGTGGAGATCGTCGAGCAGTTCGATGCGCGCAACGGGGACGCCCAGCTGAATCGTGGCGATGACGGTGTCGATCGCCCCCCGGATGGAATCGAACGAGCAGACCGCGGCGGAGACGGCCTCGGGAACCGGATGGAGCCTGAGCGTCACCTCGGTGATGACGCCGAGCGTTCCCTCGGAGCCGACGAACAGCCGCGTCAGGTCGTACCCGGCCGCTGACTTGCGCGCGCGCGTGCCTGTCGTGATGATCCGCCCGTCAGCCATCACCACGGTCAACCCGAGCACGTTCTCGCGCATCGTGCCGTAGCGCACGGCGGTCGTGCCCGAGGCCCTCGTCGCCGCCATGCCTCCGATCGTGGCGTCCGCGCCGGGATCGATCGGAAACGCCAGGCCGGTGTTGCGCAAGGCCTTCGCCAGCTGCAGGCGTGTGACGCCCGCTTCCACCGTCGCGTCGAGATCCTCCGCGCCGATGCGCAGCACCCGGTTCATCTCCCGCAGGTCGACCGTGATGCCGCCGCGTATGGCATGCACGTGCCCCTCGAGCGACGTCCCCGCACCGAATGGGATGACGGGAACCTGAAAGCGTGCGCTGATTCTGAGAATCTCGACCACTTCGGCCGTCGTCGCCGGAAAGCACACGACGTCCGGTGGGGCGGGCGGATGGTATGACTCGCCGTGGCTGTGGTGCTCGCGGATTGCGGCCGCATCGCTTGCGCGCCCCTCGAGGAGCCGCTTGAGCTCGATAACGGCCGCTTCGACGCCGCGCGCGCTCGGGGTGTTGGCCATGGCGACAGTGTAACCGCGGCGGCCCGCGACGGCAGAAAGCCACAGGACGTTCGTCCGGGTGCAGTCACCCCGCAGGGGACTTGAAGTAACCTGTGCCCGGAACAGCGCGACGATGCTCTTGGATATCTACCACAGAGATAACGGAGCCACCAGAGCACATCAACAGGCTCCGTTCTCTCCGCTGGCTCCGAGCATCCTCGCAATCGCCTCGAGGTCCTCGTGCGAGAGTACCAGACCGGCCGCCGGGAGCCAGCCGTCCACCTGTTCGGCCGAGCGCGCCCCGACGATTGCCGCGGTGACGCCGGGCCATGACAACACCCACGCGATCGCCACGGCGCTGACCGTCGTCCGGTGCCGTGCGGCGATCGGCTTCAGCGCGTCGCGCAGCGCGATGTTTCTCTCGAGCTGCGGCGACTGAAACTCGAGGCTGCGCCGCCGCCAGTCGTCGTCCGCGAACCTCGCCACGCGTTCCCGGCTGAACGAGTCGGTGAGAATGCCTGACTGCATGGGGCTGTAGCAGATGACCCCGGTCCCATGGGCGGCGCACCACGGAATCTGCGCGGCCGCGGCGTCGCGCTTGATCATGGAGAAGGCAGGCTGAACCGAGTCCACGTGCCGGCGCGCCTCGCAGCGGTCGAGCAGCGGCACGGCGAAGTTCGATACACCCGCCGCCCGAATCTTCCCCTGCTCGACGAGCCGCGTCATCGCGTCCCACGAGTCCTCGACCGGCGTGCCGGTCTCGTCGGGCCAGTGGAACTGATAGAGATCGATGCGCTCGACGCCGAGGCGGCGGAGCGAGGCGTCGCAGTCGCGGCGGATGACGTCCGGTTGAAGGTTGCGGATGGGTATCGCCATCCGGTTGTGCTCGTCCCAGACGAGCCCGCACTTGGTGAAGACGAACGGCCTGTCGCCCGCCGGCAGGGTGCGCAGGAAACGCCCGACGACTTCCTCCGAGTGCCCGAGACCGTAGACCGCCGCGGTGTCAATCCAGTTGACGCCGCGGTCGATTGCATGACGCATCGCAGCGATCGACGCGGCGTCCTCCTGCGGTCCCCAGCCGAACGCCCACCCGCCGCCGCCCGCGGCCCACGCGCCGAAGCCGACCGTGGTGATGTCGAGACCACTGGTACCCAAGGGACGCGTACGCAGACTCATGCTCCCCTCTCTCCGTAGTTGAAGTCGAGTAGGTCGTCAGACCGCCGATGTCGAGCCACAGAATACACTGACGAAACGGTCGACACACGGATCCGGGGTCTGACCCCCACAGGACAGTTTCCGTGTCCTTCCGTGCATTCCGTGTTCTTCCGTGGTGAAATACTTCCAACGAAGCCCACGGGAAACCACCCGTGGCTCGAGATGAGGTAGTCCGACATGATCCGCGTGAATCGCCGAACGTTTCTTGGGACCATGGGTGCCGCCGTGATGTCTGCTCGATACGCCGCCGCCGACTCGATCCGGGATATCGGGGTGCAGCTCTATACGGTTCGCGCTGACCTCGCGAAGGACTTCGAAGGCACCATCGCGAAAGTCGCAGCCATCGGCTTCAAGGAAGTCGAATTCGCCGGCTACTTCAACCACACGCCCGAGCAGGTGAGCGGCGTGCTGAAAAAGAACGGCCTCACGTCTCCGGCCGCGCACGCCGACTACGCGAGCCTGGGGGACAAATGGCCTGGTGTCCTCGACGCCGCCCGCGCGATCGGCCACCAGTACCTGGTCAATCCCTGGATCGACGAGGCGATTCGCAACCAGCCCGATAGCTGGAAGCGCATCGCCGACGTCTTCAACCGGGCGGGGGAGCTCAGCAAGAAGGCCGGGATCCAGTTCGCGTATCACAATCACAACTTCGAGTTCGCGCCGGTGGATGGCAAGCTGCCGTACGACACCCTGCTCGAGCAGTGCGACCCTGCGCTCGTGAAGATGGAGCTGGATCTCTGCTGGATCGAAGTGGCGGGGAAGGACCCGCTCGAGTATTTCCGCCGCTATCCAGGCCGGTTCCCGCTGGTGCACGTGAAGGGGCTGTCGAAGCGGCCGCCATCGGACGCCGGTGCGGCGCCGATCCCCGAAGCGCTGAAAGACATCACCGACGTCGGCAGCAACGACGTCATCGACTGGAAGCGCATCTTCGCGCGCTCCGCCGAAGCAGGCATCAAGCACTACATCGTCGAGCACGACGTGCCGAAGGCGCCGTTCGACAGCCTGAAGACGAGTTACACGTACCTGCGAGGCCTTCGGTTCTGAGGCACGCGGGCCAGGGAGCTGCTGCCATGATCCGCATCCTGCTTCGCGCGGTCGTGCTCGGATGTCCGCTGTTCGCACTGCTGTCCGCCCAGGCGCCGGCAACGACGCCGGCCCCCTTCAAGCTGGCAATCGCCGGCCTCGTGCACGGACACGCCGGTGGATTCCTTCGGTTGGCGCAGGCCCGCGACGACATCCGGATCGTCGGCATCTTCGAGCCGGACGTCGCGCTGCAGCGCTCGTACGCGCAGCGGTACAACTTCGACCCGTCGGTGTTCTTCACCGATCTGCCGGCCATGCTGGACCGCGCGAAGCCGGAGGCCGTGGCGTCGTTTACGAATACGTACGATCATCCCGCCGTGGTCGAAGCCGCCGCCGCGCGCCACATCGACGTGATGATGGAGAAGCCGCTTGCGGTGAGCCTGGACCACGCGCGCAGGATTCAGCGCGCGGCAGAGCGCGGCGGGATTGACGTGCTGGTCAATTACGAAACGACGTGGTACCCGAGTCACGGCGCCATGTGGACGCTCATCAAGGAGCAGCGCGCCGCCGGAGACATCCGCAAGATGGTGGCGCTCGACGGGCACAGGGGACCGAAGGAAATCGGCGTCGGCCCGGAGTTTCTCGCCTGGCTCTCCGATCCGATCAGGAACGGCGCCGGCGCCTTGTTCGACTTCGGCTGCTACGGCGCGAATCTGATGACGTGGATGATGGACAATCAGCGTCCTCTCACGGTCTGGGCCGTCACCCAGCAGATCAAGCCGGAGATTTACAGCCGCGTCGACGACGAAGCGACGATTGTCGTCGAGTATCCCAAAGCGCAGGGGATCATTCAGGCATCGTGGAACTGGCCGTTCGACCGGAAGGACTTCGAGGTGTACGGCGACCACGGGCTGGCGATCGCCAGCCGCAACAGCCTGCGCGTCAGGATGGGGAACGAGCCGGAACACGCCGCGACGCCGGAGCCGCGCCCGCCGGACGAACGCGATTCGCTGTCGCATCTGATCGCGGTCGTCCGTGGCACACGCAAGCCCAACGCGCTGTCCTCGCTCGAAAACAACGTCATCGTGACGGAGATCCTCGAGGCGGCGCGCGAATCGGCGCGCACGCACCGGGTGGTGGTCCTCGAAAGACTGAAGTAAGCCTTCAGCCTTCTGACTTCAGACTTTCCCCAATCAAACGTCAGCCCTTCTTCCTCGGCGGCTCGTTGAACGAACGCTCTACCGTGTCGTTTGCGTCGACAGAGACCGGGTGGTCGCGCCAGAGCCAGCGCAACATGTCCGGCAGGATGGCGCCCCCCTGCTTCTGGCCGTGGCGGCCGATCCCCCACGAGTAATTCACGTCGTAACCCTTCTCCGTGAGCGCCTGCATCAGCCGTACGTTCTGCAGAAACCAGTCACGGGTTTCGTCGTAGGTCCCCCCGCGTCCCGTGCCCCGGTTGTCGTTGCGCCCGTCCTGCAGAAAGATCCGGATCGGCTTCCTGCCGCTCTTGCGGACGATGTCGGCATAGGCATGTCCGCCGCGAAGGTTGACGAAACTGCCGACGATGCTGAGGACCTTCCGGAAGTCGTCCGGGCGCTCCCACGCCACGGTGAACGCGGCGATGGCGCCCGAGCTCGCGCCGCCGACGCCATGGCGTTCCGGGTCTCTCGAGACGTTGTATGCCTTGTAGAGCACCGGCATCAGCTCGTTGACGATGACGCGCGCGTACTTGTCATCCAGCGTGTTGTACTCGGTCGGACGGTTCGTGCTGCGGTCGCCCCAATCCTGCGGCGTTGGCTCCGGCTGATCGGGCCGGCGGCCGGGGTTGATGAACGCGGCGATCATCACCGGGATTTCCCGCCGATAGATCAGGTTGTCCAGCACGTTGGGCGCCCGGGCGTCTCCCTCCATGTTCTTGAACGCCTGCCCGTCGTTGAAGATCATCAGGCTCGCCGGCACGGACGAGTCGTACTGCGCGGGCACGTAGACCCAATACGTGTGCTGCGTGCCGGGATACGCCTCGCTTGGCAGCGTGAACGGCCCCCGGACTTCTCCTCTGGGGACGCCCTCGCGCGGCAAAGAGTCAGGCCCCAGCTGATAGTGGCTGTCAGGGTTTGGCGGCTGCTGTTGCTGACCCTGCGGGAGGACGTTCGTCCACACTCCGGCGACTCCGACCATCACGCAGGCAAGCGTTCGCTTCATGAGATGTCTCCGCTGTTAAATGTCGCGCCAGGGCTACCATACCTCCAACGCGGGAACGACACGATCCGCACCTGCCGGCTGTTACAATGAGTGATGCTGCGCGTTGCCGTCACGCTGCTTGCCGTAGTCATTGGAACTGTCTGGGGGGCAGCCTCCTACGCCGCGCAGGAGCTGCCGCCGATCGCGCCGGTCGCGCCGCTTCCTCCTCCGTTCGACGAGTGGCTCGCGGCGTTTCGCACCGAGGCGGCCGGCCGCGGGATCCGCGCGGAGATCCTCGACCAGGCACTGGCGGGCGTGCAGCCGGTTGAACAGATTCTCGAGCGCGACCGCTCGCAAGCGGAGTTCACGCTCGACCTCGAGGCGTACCTCAAGCGCCGCCTGACCCGCGAGACGGTGCGGACCGCGCAGGAAATGTATTCGCGGCATCGTACGCTGTTGCAGCGCATTGCGAAGCAGTACGGCGTCAATCCCCGCATTCTCGTCGCGGTCTGGGGGCTCGAGTCGAACTTCGGCCGCTTTGCGGGCGTGCGTCCGACGATTCCCACGCTGATCACGCTCGCGTACGATCAGCGGCGCGGCACCATGTTCCGCAACGAGCTGCTCAGCGCGCTCGAGATCCTCAATCGAGGCGACATCGAGCTCGATCGGCTCAAAGGGTCGTGGGCCGGTGCGCTCGGCCAGCCGCAGTTCATGCCTTCCAGCTATCTCGAGTACGCACAGGACTTCGACGGAGACGGACGCCGGGACATCTGGTTGTCTGAGGCAGACGTCTTCGCTTCGGTTGCGTATTACCTGCAGCGTCACGGGTGGACCGCGGGCGGAACGTGGGGACGGGAAGTGAAAATCCCCGCCGCGGCGCGCGCGAAGGTCGCCGCCCTGCCGCACAGGGACGCGGGGTGCCGCGCCGAACGGATCATGACCGACCCCAAGCCAATCAACGCCTGGCGGCGGACGGGGCTGCGGACGATGAGCAGCGCCGCACTGCCGGCCGGCACGACTCGCGCGTCGCTTGTGCAGGTCGGGAAGCGGAGCTTCCTCCTCCATCCCAACTACGACGCGCTGCTCGGCTACAACTGCGCCCACACCTACGCGCTCAGCGTCGGGCTGCTGGCGGACCGGCTCCGCTGAACCCTTGAACCCGGAACCTGGAACCGAACCCGGAACGTGGAACGCGGAACCCGGAACCCCTATCGCCCCAGCCCCGCCCCCTTTGTCGTGGCGGGCTCGATGAGCGCGAGCGATGCGAGCGTGACGACCG
>CAYZBZ010000003.1:0-1748 GCA_964476725.1 uncultured Vicinamibacterales bacterium | reverse complement strand
GCCCCCTTTGTCGTGGCGGGCTCGATGAGCGCGAGCGATGCGAGCGTGACGACCGCCACGGAGAGCAGGAGCGCCGCCACCTCGTCGTGCGCCCCCACGATGAAGGCCGCGACCACCAGCAGCGCGACCCCGAGCAGCGCATCGGCGCACACGATGGCCGGATACAGACGAGCGCGATGGTCGACGAGCGTGTCGGGGTGGACGCGCGCCGTGAACCACAGATTGAGTCGGAGCGTGATCGAGATCGTCGCGAGCGCCAGCGCGACGAAGAACATCGCGGAGCCGTAGGGACGGTCGATCCAGGGCTTCACTGCCCATACCGCGGCCGGCATCACGCCGTTCAGCACCGAGATCGCGATCTGATGGAACTGCCACCACCAGAGCCGGTCGTCCGGCGTCGCCGCCGGAGGTGCCGTATAGGTGTCATGGAGCGCCCGCAGGTCCGCGAGCAGCGCGGCGCTCGAGGGATAGCGCTCGGCCGGCAGCGCGCGCATGCACCGCCGCGCGATGCGGTCGAGACCCGGCAGCGGGAGCGGGCGCGACAGCCCGGCGGATCGTCCTTCCATGAGCTCCGTCATGCGTGCCAGCAGTGACGCGGCGTCCGTGCCGAACGGATGTTCGCCGGTGGCGAGCTCCCACGCGAGCACGCCGAATGCGAACACGTCGGATCGCGCGTCGACCTCTCCGCCGCTGAGCTGTTCCGGCGCCATGTAGCCTGGCGTGCCGAGCGCGAGACCTGCTTCGGTGAGCCGGGTGGACGTCGGCGCGCTGCGCGGCCACGCCGTGCGCGCGAGCCCGAAGTCCAGGACCTTGATCTGCCCCTCGACGCTCCTGATGATGTTCTCCGGCTTCAGATCGCGGTGGACGATGCCCGCTTCGTGGGCCGCGGCGAGCGCCGCGGTGATCTCGAGGAGGGTCGGCATCAGCCGTTCCGGCGGCAGCGGTCCGTCGCGCAGTTCCTCGCGCAGCGTGCGGCCTCGCACGAGCTCGGAGACGATGTAGAGATCGCCGTCGATCTCTTCCAGGGCGAAAATGGTCGCGATGGCGCGGTGCGACAGCGCCGCGGCTGCGCGCGCCTCCCGGGTCAGCCGCTCGCGGCGCAGCGGGTCGCTCGTGAATTCGGGCGTCAGGGCCTTGAGCGCCACCGTGCGCCGGAGCCGCTCGTCCTCCGCGGCGTAGACGATGCCCATGCCGCCGCGGCCGATCTCCTCGAGCACCCGGTACGTCCCGATCTGCCTGCCCGCCAGCGATCCGCGATCGTCGCCGAGAATCAGATCGGCGGCGATGCCCCAGGCCGGCTCGTCGAGCAGCCGCCCGCTGCGTTCGTGGCTGTTGAGAAGGGTCACGACCTCGCGAAGGAGCTCGGGGTCGTTCGCGGCGGCTTCCTGGAGGAACGCGGCGCGTGTCGCCCGGTCGCGCTCGAGCGCGGCATGAAAGAGGTCGGTGATTTGCCGCCAGCGCGCGGGATTCACGCCTGCGAGTTCCCCTCCAGCTCGCGCGCCAGCCAGGCACAGGCGACGGTCCAGTGGCGCTTGACCGTCGCTGGAGAGATGTCCATCGCCTCTGCGGTTTCCTCGACGGTCAGCCCGCCGAAGAAGCGCAGCTCGACGAGCCGTCCCTGCTCGGGATCGAGCGCGGTCAGTCGCTCGAGCGCCTGGTCGAGCGCGAGGAGATCGATCGATCGCTCCCCCCCCGCCACGAGCGCGTCATCCAGCTGTCGCTCCAACACCCATGTGGCACCCCAGCAA
>CAYZBZ010000002.1:56157-59764 GCA_964476725.1 uncultured Vicinamibacterales bacterium | reverse complement strand
CAGACAATGAGCGGCTTCCGACCGGTGCGGTCCGAGAGCGCGCCGGTCGCCAGTTGGGTGAAACCCCACGTGGCTGGATAGATGGCCGCGAGCAGTCCCACTTGCGCCAGGTTCATCCCGGCTGCAGCGAACACCAGAGGGAAAAGCCCCCAGGCCATCCCGTCGTTCAGGTTGTTGACGAGTCCCGCCTGGCTGACGCTCGACAGATTCGCGTCAAGCAATGTGGTGCGCCAGAAGACCTGCCTGGCCGTAAGGATGCCGTCGGGCGGTAACGTTCCAAGGAGAGTGGATTCGTGCGAGACGTGATGACGCGTTTCGCGCACGAGGAATGCGGACAACGCGAGGCCGATGATGACGAATCCGACGCCGAGATAGAACGGCTGCGGGCGCAAGCCGTACCGTGCGGCAATCCAGCCCGTGGCCAGCGCGCTGAGGGCAACCGCCACATATCCGGCGAACTCGTTCAACCCCATCGCCAGCCCGCGCTGCTTTGAGCCGACGAGATCGATCTTCATGATGACGGTCGTCGACCAGGTCAGACCTTGGCTGATACCGAGCAAGAGGTTTGCAAACAAGACCCAGTTCCATGTCGGCGCCCACATGAGGAGGAAGGGCACCGGGATTGCGACCAGCCACCCGGCGACCAGCACGTGCTTGCGACCGAGACGATCCGACAGACGACCGGCGCCGTAATTGGTGAGCGCCTTCGCGACACCGAACACCACGATGAACGACAGTACGGCGGTGCGTGCGGCGAGTTGGAACTCCTGCTCCGCAATCGCCGGCAGGATGCTGCGCTCCAAGCCGACCATGGCGCCGACGAACGCGTTGACGACCACCAGCAGTGCAAACTGCGCGAGGTTCTCGCGCAGACCCAAACGCACGGCGGCACCGGCTGGTTGCAGTGTGGGTGACGTCATGGTCGTCCACCCGCGTGAGGGTCATCACCCGTTTCGACGCGCCATCCCTGCGCCCGCCATTCGGGCACGCCATGTTCCATGCGGTGAGCGCGGAAGCCCTTCCGGCGCAGGAGATCGACGGCATCGAGCGCCATGACACAGTACGGGCCGCGGCAATACGCCACGATATCGCGGCGTTTTTGCAGCGTGCCCAAGCGCTTGCCGAGGTCTGCGAGAGGCACGGAGATCGCGCCCGGTAGGTGGGCCGCCACGTACTCCTCACGCGGCCGGACGTCGATAAGCGTGACTTCGCCGGCGCGGACACGCCGCACGAGTTCGTCATTGCCAACCGGCTCCAGCGCGCCGCGTTCCTCCAGGTACTCGCGCGTGACGTGCTGGACTTCCGCCAGCCGAGACTCCGCCAGGCGTCGTAGTTGGAGAAAGAACTCGCCGACCTGCGGGTCCGCGAGCCGGTACGTCACGTACAGGCCCGCCTTGTGGGCCTCGACCAGACGCGCGCGTCGGAGCACCTGCAAATGGTGCGAGGTCGTCGCGACACTCTGGCCGGTCTGGTGGGCGAGCGCTTCGACCGTCCGTGCTCCCTGGGAGAGGAGATCGAGGAGCTCGAGACGGTTCGGGCTCGCCGTGGCCTGGCCGATGCGCGCGATCTGCTCGTAGATCGCGGTTTTCAACGACGGGAGACGTGTCTTGATGGGCATGAATCAAATAATCAAATGTATATTTGAATAATGCCGTACCGCCAGTACGACGTCAAGTGGAAGACGCGGGCCTGACGGTCGAGGCGACTCGCGGTTCGGTGTACTGCCCGTCGAGTGGAACGCGGAACGAGCGCCGAACGCGATGTCGCCGGACCTTCCCGCTCTGCGCGCAAAGCTTGGATTGCGATAGACCGATGAGTGAATCCCGCCAACTTGTCTCAGGCGTGTCTCACGCCAACAGCAGTGCATGGTTCGCTCGGACGGCAACTGCTTGAACGTGAAGGGTTGTCACCGGCTTCGACGGTGGCCGAGGAACGTGGGGTTCGGAACGGAAACGCTCGCGTCTCTGCCGAACATCTCGGTTTCGTGAGGCCCTTTTACCACTGCGCGCTCCGTGGTTGGCCAGCGAGCGTCCGAAGTTTGTATACAGATTTCGGTCAGATGTCCGCCTGCGGGTTACGCTCGGACCAGAACTACGGCCGCGTCCACATTCCCGACTGAGTGCTCGCTACTTCGAGCCAGACGTGCGCGGTGTGGCCGACGACGGACCGTGCAAGGTCGTGAACAGCGTGTCGAGCAACACGCCGGTCTTGTCGCCGTAGTACTCCCAGAACATCGCGCCGCCCAACCCCTTTTCGCGGATATAGGCACTCTTCAGGCGCAGCGATTCCGGATCTTCGTACGAGATGAACGTGCGCGTGTCCTTGTTCCAAAGATACGGGGCCTGCGCCTGGCTGTCCCATATCCGTACGAAGCCGCCGCGATCGATCAGCGTCGTCGACATCGGTCCGTACTTCGTCTCGATCCGTTCGGTCGGACGGCTGCCAGGCTGATAGAGGCCAGTACCTTCACCCTTGATGTCGGCCCACGCGCGGCCGTAGAACGGAACGCCGACGACGACCTTGGCCGGCGGAACGCCGGCGGCGATGAAGTCGCGGACGGCGCTGTCGACGGAGCGCTTCTTCGCATCTGCGGGATGCAGATAGAGATTCGCGTGATGCCCGGCGATCGGATCCGAGGTGCGGAAGTCGTAGGTCATCAGGTTGACGAAGTCGACGACGGCCTGGACCTTGTCCATCTCGGTCTTGGCGATGAAGTCGGGGAACGCGCCGGCGGCGAAGGTCAGGAGGTAGCGGCGGTTTCGGGTGCGGCCTTCGGCATCGAGCGCCTGCCGCAGGCCCATCATCATCGCGGTGAAGTTCTCCTTGTCCTCCGGACGATGCACGTTGTTGTTGCCGCGCAGGCCAGGATACTCCCAGTCGATGTCGACGCCGTCGATATCGTGCCGCCGCACGAACTCTATCGCGCTGCCGGTGAAGCGGCGGCGGCTCTCGGCCGTGAGAGCGGCGTCGGAGAAGTTGTTGGACCAGGTCCAGCCGCCGACGGAGATCAGGATCTGCAGGTGTGGATGCTGGCGCCGCAGATCCGCGAGCAGCTTGAAATTCTCCGCGTCGCGGGCGAACCCTTCGACAATGCGGCCGTCCTTGACGTCGGCGAAGGCGTAGTTGATATGCGTCAGCTTATCGGCGGCGATCTCGGACGGCACGATCACCTCGTTGCGCGGAAACACGTAGGCGATGATCACCGGCTTCTCCGGGCCGGCTGCTGTCGTCTTGCTGCCGGCGGCCGGTGACGCGGGCTTCACAGGCGGCGTCTGCGCCGAGGCCCCCAGCGAGTTCGGCGAGGCGGCGACGCCGAGAATGGCCACGACCGTGGCGGCGAACGCGAACGGGAAACGTCGGGATGTCATCGATCCTCCTCGGAGCGGCTACAACTGTATGCGCAGAACGAAGGGTTTCCGAGCTTCATGGATGAGCTGGCTGGGAGTTGGGGGGGAATTCGCAACTGGCTGCTGACGGCGGCTTGAGACCCGCCGTCGAGGTCGTTCGCGAATCTGAGATGTTCTCCGTATCGAGCTCGCTGAGAGGCCGGTTCTATCGAGGCTGTCCAAAATTTGTATACAAGTTTCGGACAGAATGTCGAACTGAG
>CAYZBZ010000002.1:0-56057 GCA_964476725.1 uncultured Vicinamibacterales bacterium | reverse complement strand
CTATCGAGGCTGTCCAAAATTTGTATACAAGTTTCGGACAGAATGTCGAACTGAGGCGGTCATCTATGCCCAGTATGCGGACCACGACCACACGTCGCGCACTCAGCGGAAGTGATGACGTTCATTCGTGGCGAAGGGCGATCATCGGATCGACTCGCGACGCTCTCCGCGCCGGGCCGTAGCCGGCCAGGAGCGTCGCGCTCAGCAGAATGGCCGTAGCAAGCGCAAGCGCGCGAGGGTCGTTCGGCTTCATCTCGAACAGGAACCCCATCGCCGAGGGCTGATCGCGCGATGGGCGATCAATCCCGGATCTCGACCTCATCGTGCGTGAGCTAGACGAGCGAGCGGCCCTGAGATCTGCCCGGGATTCGAGCCGGGCAAGGACGCCAACCTTCTGATACTCAGATGCTTGCCGAAGGGCGCAACGAGAATAGGGCGGCTCTGCGGGAAACCAGCCGCAAATCTTAGAACTCGCAATGCCTGCGGTGTCATCTGCGCGCTGTGCACGTGCATGTCGATCACCGGAGGCCGCGCCTCGATGAGCTGCCTACCGTTGCTGACCACCCCATGAATGCGCCCAGCCTCAACGGGATGACGCCAGTACAACGTCGGGACAGTTACTTCGGCTCATCTGCCCTGTGACTTATGTCCTGACACAGCACAATCAATCGCGAGGTGGGCCGGAACGATCCGTGTCCTGTGGAAGCGGGAAGAAGTTCAAGAAGTGCTGTCTCGCTCGACCGACGGGACCGGCGGTGGAACTCGAAGAGACCGATCGACATACGAGCCCGCGCCACACCACGCCGAGATCCACCGATTACGCCAGATACTCCTCGCCAATGGCTCTATGCCATCCGAGGTTCCGCGGCAGTTCCTGCATCGGTCCCATCCAGTCCAGCATGCGCTGGATGTCGTCGTGCAAGCGGTACTTCTTCTGAACCGCGGCGATTTGAGGACCCCGGATATCAATCCTCGAAAGATCCGTCTGTCCAAGCCCTACTTCACCGCTGTATTTCATCCAGCCGAGCCAGTTGGGGTCGACACCCATCGTCTCGGCGCCGACACGGTCCGCAGCGAGGAAATCGGTTGAGGCGATCGCGATTCGAGACGGGACTGGAGTGCCAGCCGACGGACCGTTACCCTCCATGCCCTCGTATCCGTCGATGATGGTCGCGCCCCAGTTGGGCTGCATCTTCTGAGCCGTCAGGAACATGTTGTACATGCTCTGACGGACCCCAACGTGATATCGACGCTTGTCGTTCCATCTCGTGGTTTCCTTCGGCGCCTGGTGAAGCGGCGCGCCGAGCACCATGTTCTTCACGGACAACGTCACCACGGCGAGGTTGTGTGTCTTGAGGACGGCGGCTCCGAGCACGAAGGCCTCCGGGTCGAACAAGCGCGCAGCCAGGCGCACCGGAACGACATGGAGGTCGTAGTCGATCAGAGGCAGCAGGATGTATCTTCCCTCTTCGTGAAAGTCCACGAGGCTGACCTTCTGCGACCTGTACTCAGCGGCGACCGCGGTGTACTTGAAGTTCTCAAAGCCTTCTCGCGTGTTGCCCGCCGAACCCTCCGCAATCACAACCGGACCCTTGAATCGCTCGGAGAGATAATCGAGGACGCCGCGCAACGCGTCGGCATGTATGGCCGCCAGCTGGCGCGTGGTCGATACAACGTTCGGCTTGATGAGGATGTACTTCTTTCCCTTCAGTTTTAGCCTGATCTGGTCATCAATCGTCTTCAGCGCTTCGTAGGTGTTTCTGCGCCGGTCTTCTCCGTGCACCAGCGCAACGGCGGAGCGAGTCGTCACCGCCGGAAAGGGATCCGGATGAGAGTGCTGCGATCGGAATGCAGTGGGCGCCTGGCCCTGCTGTGCCGCTGCCATCCGATTGCCGAGCATGGAGGCCGCCGCTGCTCCGGCGAGTTCAAACAAGGTCCTGCGCGAGCATCGGTGAGACATGGTCTTTCTCCCACTTTGCAGTCTAACGCCATGGTCGCACGGTTTGATGGAAAAACCTGGATTGCCGAGCGTTGCCGGAATCCCGGCAGCTCATGCTGAAAAATGCCGCGATGGTGTAGCCGCATGGGCCCCGGAGGACGTACGCGAATCGCTTTCCTGTCCCAAGCATGTCGCGGCACTGCACAGCTCGGGCCGGGACGGAGCTCGCTCTGAAGCCGCGCCAACCAATGAGCCACGGGGCAAACCGATGCCACGGTCGCTGGTTCAACACGGACGCGGGCTTCGAGAAGGATCCCGCCAAGGCACCGGCCAACTTCCAGAAGCGCCAGTTTCCCTTCCGCATCGAAGGCGTCCGCGGACCGGATCTCAAGATGCTCAGCTTGAACGTCATGCGGACGTTCTCGCTGGGCGGACGGCGCACGGCAGTTCCGCGTCGACATCATCAACGCGTGATTCTCAATGTGCAGCGATGACGATTGCAGCAGCGGCCGCCGCTGTCAAGTGGCGCAGGCAGACGGCGTGCTCGCCCGCGTCCTCTGAGCGGCGGGGCTGATAGACTGCCACACACGATGACGCGCTTCGTGCCGCTTGCCGCGGCCTGTTTGTCTGGGTGGCTGGCCGTGCCAGCGGCGAGCGCCGCCTCACGCCAGCAACCGACGTTCCCTGAGCCCGCCACGAAGTCCGCCGTCGTGACGTCGACGACGGAAGCCATCACGATCGACGGGGTGCTGGACGAGCCGATCTGGCGCGCGGCCCCGACGATTGGTGATCTGACGCAGCGACAGCCCGAACAGGGCCTGCCTCCCACGGACCGAACCGACGTCACGCTCCTGTACGATCGTGAGTACCTCTACATCGGGGTCGTCTCGTACGACTCGGAGCCGCAGCGGGTGATCGGCACGCAGATGGCGCGCGATGCCAGCCTGTCCTCCGACGACCGCGTCGAGATTCTGCTCGACACGTTCCGGGATCAGCGTAGCGCCTTCTATTTCGCGACGAATCCATCGGGCGCGCTCGTGGACGGCCTGGTCGCCAGTGGACAGTTGAATGCCGACTGGGACGCCATCTGGGACGTGCGCACCAGACGCACCGACCAGGGATGGACTGCGGAGTTCGCGATTCCTTTCAAGAGCCTGAGCTTCCCGTCCGGCCGCACGGTGTGGGGCTTCAATATCGCCCGGCACATCTATCGAAAGCTGGAGGAGGACCGCTGGTGCGGCGCCCGCCTGGACACGCAGCTCTATCAGCTGTCCGAGGCGGGCGAGATCACGAACCTCGTGGGCCTGACGCAGGGAATTGGCCTCGACGTCCGACCGTTTCTCGCGGGGCGCTGGCTGCGCGTCGTTGGTGAGGACGACACCAGCGGAAAGCCGGGCCTCGACGTGTTCTACAACATCACGCCCAGCCTGAAGCTGACCACGACCTTCAACACCGACTTCGGGGAGACGGAAGTCGACGCGCGCCAGATCAATCTCTCGCGCTTCTCGGTGCTCTTTCCGGAGAAGCGGTCCTTCTTCCTGCAGGGTGCGGGTGTCTTCAACTTCGCCAGCACCGGGCCAGAGCCGGCGGGTGGCATCCCTCCGGCCGGCGCCGACGTGTATCCGTTCTTCAGCCGGCAGATCGGCCTACTCGGCGAGCAAGAGGTGCCCATCGATGCCGGCGTCAAGCTGACCGGCACCGTCGGCCGCACCGACGTTGGTCTACTGGGCGTCCGCACGGGCGATCTCCCGATCGTCAGCGAAAAGAACTTCCTGGTCGGCCGCGTCAAGCGGAACCTGCTCCAGCAGTCGTACGTCGGCGCGATTTTCACGGGCGGCCATCCCGCCGAGGGACAGTCGGGCCAGACCTACGGCGCCGACATGCGCCTGGCGACCTCACGCTTCCTGGGCCGGCCGAACAACTTCGTCGTGAACGGCTACGCCGTGAAGAGCGTGAACGAGGGCGTCTCGGGGCGCGACTGGTCGTACGGCTTCTCGGCGCACTATCCGAACGACAAGTTCAACGCGCAGGTCGCGTACCGGGAAATACAGGAGAACTTCAAGCCGGCGCTGGGCTTCGTCCAGCGCGACAACGTTCGCCTGTTCAGGGTCGCCGGCAGCTACAACCCGCGACCGAAGAACTTCCTGAACGTCCAGCAGATGTTCCACGACGTCTACTACACGCGCTTCACGCGGCTGGACAACGGCGAGGTCGAGAGCTGGGACCTGTACGTGACGCTCCTCGACTGGCACCTGAGCTCCGGGGACAATCTTCACGGGATGTTCGACTTCAATCCCACCTACGAGCGTCTCTTCGAGCCGTTCGAGGTTTCGCCCGGCGTTCACCTCCTGCCAGGCGAGTACCGCTTCACACGCTTCAGGAGCAATCTGCTGTCGACGGCCTCGAAGCGGCGGTTGTCGGGCAGCGTCAACCTGACGTACGGCGGCTACTGGTCCGGGAAAGCGGAGCAGGTGACGACGAGCCTCACCTACAAAGTTCCGCCACGGTTCACTGTTACCGTCAGCACCAACCAGACGTTTGCGCGCCTGCCGGAAGGCCACTTCATCGCCCGCATTTTCACGTCCAATGTCAGCTACGCGGCGACGCCGAGGCTGTCGCTGTCTAACCTGATCCAGTATGACAACCGGTCCCGGAACATGGGCTGGCAGAGTCGCGTCCGCTGGACGCTGCAACCCGGCAACGATCTGTTCTTCGCATTCAACCAGGGGTGGATCCGGGAAGACGGCGGCGACTTGCGCTTCCGGACGCAGGACAGCAAGGTCTCCGCGAAGTTTCAGTATTCGTTTCGCTTTTAGCGGGCAGGTGAGGCCACCGGCGAATCATCGGACGAACAGGCCGCCGCCGGCGAGCCTTCCGAAGAGCGGCAGCTCGGCCCCGGCCGTCAGTCGAGACACCTTGACGTTCTGGTTCAGTTCGTCGACTTCGACGACATCCCATTCACACGTCAGAACGGCTGACAGCCGGCTCCAGATCGGGAAACTGGCTGCCTGACGATGAACTGCACCGTAGCGAGGGCACCGCCAATGGCGCCGGACAGCACGATGGGGGTCGTCCGCGAGGTGTCCGCGATCGAGCCTAACGAGTTGAATGACTTGACCTTAGCAGATTGGCTGGGAGGCAGGGATTCGAACCCCGATAACGTGGTCCAGAGCCACGTGTCCTACCGTTGAACGACCTCCCAATGGCCGGTGCGAGTCGCGCGAAAGTGCCGGGCAGCGGGCTGGAATTGACCCTCAAGAACGTCGAAACCCTGCAGGCCGGAAACCCTGATTATACCGGCGCGGTAACAGGCCGCGCAACCGGCCGTTTCCGGCTCGGCGACAGCGACCCAGGCAGCGCGATCCGATCCAGGCCCCGCGGGGCTGCCGTACTACTGCTTCTCGAACCACAGCGGCAACCGCGGACGAGGGTGGTTGCCGATCTCGTTGAGCGTCCTGCCGTCGTACAAGCGCCCGTTCAACATCACCATGGCGATCGACTCGGAATTGCGGATGTTCTCGAGCGGGTTCCGATCGAGCACGATCAAGTCCGCCAGCTTCCCCTTCTCGAGGGACCCCAGCTCGGCATCGAGGCCGAGATACTTCGCGCCGTTGATGGTGGCCGAGCGGATGGCTTCGAGGTTCGTCATGCCCCCCTGCTGCAGCATCCACAACTCCCAGTGCGCGCCCAGACCCTGGAGCTGACCGTGCGCGCCGAGCTGGACCGATCCACCAGCATCGAGCACCTGCTTCGCGCCCCGGCCGATCAACACGTGGTTGAAGTCGTCTTCCGGCGCCATCAGCCGCCGGCGCGATCGCGCATCGACGACGTCACGCGGAACGAAGCGCAGCAGCCGCTCGTTCTCCCACACGTTCGTGTGCTGATACCAGTAATACTCTCCTGACAGGCCGCCGTAGCCGACGATCAGCGTCGGCGTGTAGCCGGTCCCGCTCTTCGCAAAGAGCGTGACGACGTCCTTGTACACCTTCGGCACCGGCAGCGAGTGCTCCACGCCCGTATGCCCGTCGAGCACCATCGTCTCGTTCATGTAGAGCAGCGAACCGCCCTCAGGCACGACGAGCATCTGCAGCTCGCGGGCGGCCTTGATGATCATCTGGCGGGCGTCGCGCCGCTGCTGGTTGTAGCTCTTGACCGAGAACGCGCCCGCGGCCTTCTGACGCCGAAGGTGCGAAAGCGCGTCGTCATAGGACTCGACAACCGCTTTGAACGGGGTCTCGGCGCCGTAGAGGATCGTGCCGGTGGAGTAGAGCCGCGGCCCCATCTTGCCGCCCGAGCGGATCAGCTCGGCATTCGTGAACACGGTCTCGGTGCTGTTCGACGGATCGTGCGACGTCGTGACGCCGAACGCGAGGTTGGCCATCAAGGGCCAGCTCGCCTGCCCCAGGATGCCGTCCCCTTCCCCGCCGATGTGCCCGTGTACGTCGATGATGCCGGGCATGATCGTCTTGCCCGAGGCATCGATGCGCTTCGCGCCCGCTGGGACGGTGACCGATCCCGACGGGCCAACGGCCGTGATGCGGTTCCCCTCGATGACGATCGTGCCGTTCTCGATGACGCCAGGGTCGCGAGATGCCCGTTGCGAGACCCGTGAGTTTCCAGCGCCGGCGTCTGCGCTATTCACTGCTCGCGGGGCCCCACCCCCGCTCGCTCGCTCTTCGCGACTCGCTACGCTCGCGCTACGGGCGGGCTCTGGGCTGTCGCTCGCCGTAATGATTCGCGCGCCTACCAACGCAATCACACCATCGGGGACGTCCGACTTCGCGGTGAACCCGATCGGGATGCCCTTGGTCTCCGGCTCATCCGCCTTCTCGAGATTCCGATCGAGGAAAGTGAACGTGCGGGTCAGGTCGCGCGAGAAGAGCTCCGGCCCGAGCGACCAGAACACCCGGCGACTGTCGCCCGACCAGTGCAAGTAGAGCCCGGCGTCGCGCGAGATGCGGGCGCTCGGATACGCGCTGACGGATGGCCCGAGGTCGATGGTGCGTCCGGTCTGCGGGAACGCCGCGACGTACGCGTGCCAACGCTCGGCGAACGCCACCCACTTGCCATCCGGCGACGGCACGATCTGCGAGGCGTTGTCCGCCTGAAAGTGCACGATCTCGTCCTTCGCTCCGAGCGGCGTCGACGGATCGCCCAGGCCAACGCTCAGCAGAACGAACTTGTCCCCCCGCTGCTCGCGCACATACACGCGCTTCCCCGTGTGATCGAACTGCGGCTCGACGCCTCCGTCGCGCACCAGCCGCGGCGGCGAGGAGCCGTCGGCCGGCGCCACGAAGATGCCCGGCTCGTTGGCGTAAAGCTGACCGCGGATCGAGTCCCCGCCGGCGACGCGGAAGACGACCAGGCTGCCGTCCGGCGAAAACGACGCCCCGGTGTAGTGACCCGGCTTCGACACCACATCGCGGCCACCCGATCCGTCCGCCGCGATCACGCGCACGCGCCCGTAGCTGGCGTCGCTCCACGTGGTGTACACGATGCGCCGGCCGTCGGGAGACCACGACGGATCGAACTCGAAGCCGTCGCTGCTCGTCAGCCGCCTGGGCTCGCCGGTGGGCAGCGGCCGCACGTAGACATGCCCGAGCGCGCTGTATGCGGCCTGCTTCCCGTCAGGCGAGGTCGCGACGTCGCGCAGTATCTTCACCGGAAACTCGGGCGTGTAGACCTTCTGCGGGAAGCGAAGCGCCTCGTTGATGGTCTGTTCGACGCGCGCGGTGAACGGCACCACCGCTCCCTGCCCGCTGGCGACGTCGGCGCGCCAGATCCTGCCCTCGCCCCAGATCACGATCGACTTGCCGTCCGGCGTCCATGCGTACTGCGGATACAACCCGTGGATCGCCCACGCCTCCTGCAGGTCCTTGTCGAGGTGATCGAACACCGGGCGATCGCGGCCGCTCTCGAGATCGCGGACGTAGAGCCTGCTCTGCAGGCGCACGCGCCGGATGTACGCGAGGGACTTGCCGTCGGGCGACGGCCGCGGGGTCACGGAGCCCCCCTGCACGCTGACGATCCGACGCTCCCGCCCGGTAGTCAGATCGCGCTGGATGATCGCGTAGATCGAGCCATTCGGATCCTTGTTGTATTCGAAGGTCTGGCCGGGCGTGACGTCCTTGCTGTAATAGAGGTATCTGCCGTCGGGGGAAATCGCCGGCTCGCCGGCGTCCTTCTGGAAACCATTCCGCTCCGTCACCTGCAGCCCGTCCGAGCCGTTGGCGTGATACATCCAGATTTCGCCGGCGCCGAGCGACCGCTCCTTGACGAAGTGCCGCCGCGCGAAGATATAGGCGCCGTCCGGCCCCCAGGCCGGACTGTTCACGAACCAGCGCTTCTCCTTCGACACCTGCTTCGCGCTCTTGCCGTCCGCGTCCATGACCCAGATGTTCCAGAGGCCGTCACGATCCGACGAGAACGCGATGCGCGATCCGTCCGGACTGAAGCGCGGCTGCATGTCGAAGGCAGGCCCGCTCGTCAGCCGCTCTGCCGCCGATGCGCCGCTGCCGGCTATCGGCATCACGTAGATGTCGCCGAGCAGGTCGAAGACCACGCGACGGCCGTCAGGGCTGACGTCCACGTTCATCCACGTCCCTTCGGAGGTCTCGAAGGCGAGCTTCGTCGTGGGTCCAAGGTCGGCGGCGACATCCCACTTGCCCTCGGCCGGGCGCTGCTGCGCAGCCGGCGAAGACATCGTGAGGGTGGCAAAGACGAGGAGCGGCAGAAGACGGCGTTTCATCACTGATTAGTTTTCGTCATTGATTGTCCAGGCTGCGCCAGAGATACCACGAGGCGACAGAGCGGTATGGACGCCACGCCTCGCCGATTTTGCGGATGCGGTCGGGCGTGGGCTTCTTGCGGAGGCGGTAGACGCTCTTCACCGCGTTCACGATGCCGAGGTCGCCGGACGGCAGGACGTCCGGCCTGTGCAGCCGGAACATCAGGAACATCTCCGCCGTCCAGCGGCCGATCCCTTTCACCTGGGTCAGCGCGGCGATCACCTCGTCGTCGGTCATCGCGTCGAGCGGATCGGCGGCGCCGCCGGGGGTCGCCGCACTCCGAAGGGGCAGCGCTCCGCTCACCACCTTCTCGGACAGGTCACGGAAGTACGCCACTTTCTGCCGGCTCATTCCCACCGCGCGGAACTGCTCGTCCGACAGTCCCGCGAGAGCCTCGGGCGTCACACCCTCCGGCATCAGGGCAACCAGACGGCTGAAGATGGTCGATGCCGCCTTGGTCGAGAGCTGCTGGCCGGTGATCGCGCGGACGAGCGCGGTGAAGTGATCCGCGCGCTGCGCGGCCGCCAAGCCGCAGGGACCGTGTTTCCTGATGAGCTCAGCCAGCACCGGGTCTCGGCGCATCAGCAGGCGGCGGGCGCGGGCGTAATCGTCGGGGGTCACGAGCTGTCGATCATGCAGCCGAGCGACTCAGCCGGCTACTTCGGGATGGGCGTACCGCTTATAGCCGATCTCAATCCTGACCGATACGACCGTCTGGCTATGAACGGAAACGGCACGAGTCTCGGCGCGAACCTCGCGTTCACGAAGTTCCTCTTCGTCACCGTACTTCGAGTGCGCGGACGAGCACCTCGCCACATTCAACGAGATCTGCAGCACGCTCCGCGGCGAGCAGCAGAATCCAGAGTGGCGTTACGTCGTGGAAGGTCCTGAATGGCGGGGCGAGCGGGTGCTGAAGTGGTGATGCGAGCCCCAGCCCTCCGCCTTCGTTCCTCCTTCTGAATCGTCTCCGCGACCTCTATTCGCGCTCTTCGGTCTACTCGTTCTCTTCGGTCTACTGGGTCTCTTCAGAAGAGGGCATCCACGACGAAGACATCATCGACTCTGATGACATCGAGCCGCGCAAGTCGTCCGAGGACGCTGCGCTGTCGCCCGTCTGCTCCCGGCGCCGCTGGTGGCTCGCGATGCCCCCTTTGCGCCCTGCGTCCCTCGCTTCTTCGCTCGTCCATTCGTGCGCGGTACCCTTCTGATGGGCTGCCTTGCCCCCCTTGCTTGCGATCTCTCGCTGCTTGGCGCGATCCATCGACGCAAACCCGCGATCTTCCTTGGCCACGTTGTCCTCCTCCCAGGTTCCCGTAGTTCCGCTGTCGTGCTTCCGCTGTCGTGCTCGCCGGCGAGCACGCCAGTGCAACCGAGGTGCCACAGCAACAGAATGCCTGAAATTGTTGACTGCCTGCGCGTTACAGGGCATCAAGCTCGGCCGGGAATAACGAAGGGGATTGCCGGATCCCGGTAGACTTCTGCCGTGATGAGGTGCTTGAGGCCGGGGCTCGCGAGAGGGGAACACCTCGGGTTGGCCTCTTCTGGGAAAAAGGTTGCTCACGCCAGCTGAGTCACGAGGCGTCGCCAGATGGGCAGTCCGTGTATAACTACGGAAGAAGTGCGAGGGCGTCCCGGACGCGGGCAACCGCGCGAGCACGCCCGAGAAGCTCGAGGACTTCGAACAATCCGGGACTCACGGCACGGCCCGTGACCGCAACTCGGGAGGCGTGGATCAAAGCCGCGGCCTTGATGCCTTGGGCATCGGCCAGAGCTCGAACTGTGGCTTCGAGCGCTGCTGCCGTGAACGGCTGGACGCCACCAAGCGCGGGCACCAGCGCATCGATCGCCCCGCGAACCTCCGGCTTGGCGAAGTGTTTCGCGACAGCCCCAGCGTCGTACTGGACCTCGTCCTGCAGAAACGGCCGAGCTTCCTCGACGAACTGGCCGAGCTTCTTCACTCGCGGCCTGACCAGCTCGAGCACTCGAAAGAGCCACTCTCGCTGCTCGCCGGCCAATTCAGGCTTCCACAAGCCCGCCTCGCGGAGGACGGGCTCGACCCGTGACGCAAGCTCGTCGATGGGAAGGCGCGTGATGTGCTGCTGGTTGAACCAGTCCAGCTTCGCGGGGTTGAAAATCGCGTTCCCGCCGCTGATCCCTTCGAGCGCAAATGCGGCGATCAATTCATCCCGCGTAAAGAGTTCGCGATCGTCGCCTGGCGACCAGCCCAGCAGCGCCAGGAAGTTCGCCATCGCCTCAGGCAGGAAGCCGAGCCGTTGGTACTCCATCACCGAGGTCGCCCCATGCCGTTTGCTGAGGCGCTTTCGATCGGGCCCGAGAATCAGCGGCACGTGCGCGAAGCTCGGCGGCTCCGCTCCGAACGCCCGATACAACAGCACTTGCTTCGGGGTGTTCGAGATGTGATCGTCGCCGCGCACGACGTGGCTGATCGCCATGTCCATGTCGTCGGCCACGACAGACAGGTGATACGTGGGCTGACGATCCGATCGGAGGATCACGAAGTCCTCGATGTTCGCGTTCTCGAACGCGATCGGTCCGTGGACGAGATCGGAAAACCCCGTCTGCCCTGGCGGGACTTCGAATCGAATCGCGCGTGGGACTCCGCCGGCTTCGCGCGATGCGATGTCTTCGGCCGCAAGAGCGCAGCAGGTCCGGTCGTAGATCCAGCCGCCGCCGGCGGCCTCCGCCGTCTGTCGTTTTGCCTGAAGGATCTCGGGCGTGCAGTAGCAGTAGTAGGCGCGCTGTTCCGCCACGAGCCGTTCCGCCATCGCCCGGTGCTTCTCTGTGCGCTGCGACTGGAAGTACGGGGCATGCGGGCCGCCGATGTCCGGCCCTTCGTCCCAGTCGAGCCCGAGCCAGCGCAGCCCATCGACGATCCCGGCGACCATCTCCCACGACGACCGCTCGGTGTCGGTGTCTTCGATGCGCAGCACGAACACACCACCCTGCCGCCGGGCGTACAGCCAGTTGAACAACGCCGTCCGGGCGCCGCCGATGTGCAAGTACCCGGTCGGCGACGGAGCGAAGCGGACGCGAACCATCCCTCTATTGTAGCGGCTGGTGGCTCAACGGCTGGCGAGCTGCACGGCCGGTGAGGCAGGGATT
This sequence comes from uncultured Vicinamibacterales bacterium, assembly GCA_964476725.1. Taxonomy (GTDB): domain Bacteria; phylum Acidobacteriota; class Vicinamibacteria; order Vicinamibacterales; family 2-12-FULL-66-21; genus JALZOC01. Next base: position 44,207 of record CAYZBZ010000002.1, on the reverse strand, counting down.
CGAATTCGAGGACGGCTCGGTCCCGCCGCAGTCACTAGAGAGGATGCGCGCGGTGCGAAGGAGCATTCGCGGAAAATAGTGCCGCGTCAACACCCTCGTGCCAGGCACAGATCGCGATCGAGGGATGCCCCGTCGAATGGAATGACGATGACCTTGCTGCCGTGGGTATCGTTTCCTCTCTCTTGATTTTTTTCAACATCAAGCACCGCAAATGTGACGGCGGTCACATGCCCATTCTCAATGAGCACGCCGGGGCGTTCCATCTTGTCCCAATGGTTGACCGTGCCGTCCGTATAGCGCACGAAGTTCGTACGCGGATCGTACGCCAATCCCCTGAGCGTCCAGCCCGCAATTCCATCGGGTGACGTCAGATGGTACGCTTTCCGATCACTCCAGCCGTTGACCACGATGTGATACAAGCCGCCGCTGTACCAGACCACCGGATCTTCCAGGTTATGCAGCGGCAGGCCGGCAACCTGCGGATACACGGGAGGCCCCTGAACCTTGTACGGCCCGAGGATGCCATCCTTGCTGAGCCAAATGGCACCGGACCGGGGCACGATCATGTAGTTGCCGTCTGGGCGAACCATGATGCTCAGGTTTGACATGCGTGCCGCGCCGAACCCGTTGGGGTCGACCTTGATCGAGCCGAGGAGTTCCCATGGCCCATCGAGAGATTTGGAAACGAACACATCGCCGGGCCTGGTCTCGCTGACGACGATGGCATAACGGCCGTCGGGCATCACCAGCGCCGTCACGTTGTGCCCTTTGCCGCCCTGATCGTCCGGCCAGGCAAGACCGTTGTCGACGTAAGGACCGGTGACCCTGTCGGCGACCGCATGCACGGCCAGCGATCCAAACCATCCGTTATGGCCCCGCGCTTGATCCCAACGACTGGCGAACATGTGATACTTGCCGTCCGGTCCCTTGATGATCTGGCCATCCCAATAACACCACTGCTTCATGGTCTCATCTTCAAGGCCATTCTTCGGATCACGGGGAAACACGCCAGGCGCGCCCCAGACATCCGATGTGAGCGAACCCGCGATGGGCATCGGAAGAAAATAGTCGATAAACGTCTTGACGGCAGGTGCTGTGGTCGCCTGACCGAAGCCCACGGTCGCATAGGCCAGACATGCCAGTCCAACCAAAGCCATCCTCGAAGCACCAGACACGCTGTGGCGGTCTGAATTGCTCGGTGCGATTTGTGGCATGCAGCAACTCGTTTCAGAGGAGGATGGAGCTCTTCTCGACCTCGCTTTGCCTCGCGCGAGTGTAGAGCAATCGATTCCATCTTCACCATCGGCCTCACGCTGGCAGCGACCGAAGACGGTGTCAAACGGCCGCCCCCTCCTCGAGCCTGAGTCCGGCCGCACCTGGACAGTGCGATTCGGCTGCTGGATCAGCCGCCGTCCCGTAAAAACTTTGGAGATATCGTGGAGACGGGGCCTGGGCTCGAGGGAAAGATCAATGGCTAGAACAACTTAACTGGCGGTGAGGCAGGGATTCGAACCCTGGATAGAGCTTTTAGGCCCTATAACGGTTTAGCAAACCGCCGCCTTCGGCCACTCGGCCACCTCACCGCAATGAGATCGCTAAGTATATACGACATCTCGGTTTACGAGGCCGGCGTTGTCCCCGCGATTGTCCCTGAAAGTGTCCCCTCCGAGCGTTCGGAACGCTTTGAGAACTGTCGCGACCTCGGCTTGCGACCGCGAAACAGAACGCAGCGATTTTTTTCTGAATCCGACATCGCCGCAAGTTGCTGACGCATCAGTGATTGCCGGCCTGAGCTGGATCGGCCCACTCCACCGCCCACACTCGCGGCGCCAAGAATCGGGCGGCACACAGAGGGCGCCGGCTTCCGTCGGAAGGTAACGGTTCATCAGACCGTTACACAACTCCGAGGCGTGCAATTCGAGGTGGACCTGATCCGATTCGGTGGACGGGTTAACTACGTCGAGTTCAGGTCGCGCTCATTGTCGGTCGTAGAGAGTTTACAGGCGGTCGGCGGCGGTCGCATCAGCGTCTGTCGATCGCGTGGGGTGCCGCCGAGCGCCCCGGCGTGAGCTAGGCTGCGGCGGTGCGACGCTCATATGCCGTCGGACCGATCTGGCCGAGTGTCGAATGGCGCCGTCGCTGGTTATAGAACACCTCGATGTAATCGAAACAACGCCATCTTGGCGTCACTGTAGCTGGGAAACCGCTCGGCCTCCTCCTTCTTCACGGTGGCGAAGAAGCTCTCCATCACCGCATTGTCGTAACAGTCGCCGCGGCGACTCATGCTGCAGGTGATGCCTTGCCAGGCGAGATACGTTTGGTAGTCTTCGCAGGTGTAGGTGCAGCCACGATCCGAATGGTGCAGGAGCCCAGGATCGGGGCAGCGACGCGCCACCGCCATCTCGAGCGCCTTCAGCGTGAGGCGCCGACCATTGACGGCGCTGATCGCCCAGCCTACGACGAAGCCCGAAAACAGATCGAGCACCGCCGCCAGATAGAGCTTGGCACTGTCTCCGATCGCGAACTCCGTCGTGTCGCTGACCCACCGTTGATTGGGCGCCGCCGCCGTGAAGTCCCGGGCCAGGACATTGGCCGCGATGAGATCCTGATGATCGCTGTTGGTCGTCTGCTTGAACCGCTTCGGGACGCAGCCCTGGATCTGCTCGGCCCGCATCAGGCGCCGCACGCGCTTTTCGCTGACGGCTTCGCCGTCCTCTTTGAGATCCTTCCACAAGCGGGGCCGCCCGTAGCGATCGCCACTGGCGGCGTGAAACGCGCGCAGCTTCGTGCGCAAGACGAGATCGCGCCCGGGCCGAAAGCCCGCGTCGCAGCCACGCGTAAACCCACTGCGGGTCAACGCGCATGCAGCGGCAGAGAATCGTGACCCAATGCTCAGCCTTCTTCGCCGCGATGAAGGCAAACGTCATCGGCTCTGCTTCGCGAAGAACGCGGTGGTGAATTCAGGCGGTCGATGCAACGCGATGAATGATCGGAGGGATCATGCAGTGCGTGCGACGATCGCGGATGACCGTCAGCGACAAGACAGAGATTTGGCAGCGGTGGAAGCAAGGACAGTCGCTCAGTGAGATCGGCCGAGCCATTGACCGTATTCCTGGCGCGGTTTTCCACGTCGTGCGGGCTCGCGGCGGGATCCCGCCGGCGCCTCGATGTCGTTCGTCTCGGGCCCTGACGGTTAGCGAGCGCGAGGAGATCTCGCGGGGCCTGGCTACGGGCGTATCATTCCGGCAGATCGGCGTGCGGCTCGGTCGTGCGACGTCCACAGTCAGCCGAGAAGTGGGCCGGCACGGTGGTCGTCGGTGGTATCGCGCTGCGGTGGCGGACGCGAACGCATGGAACCTGGCGCTGCGGCCTCAGCCCTGTCGACTCGCTCAGCTTCCAGCCTTGTGCACGCGTGTCACGGAGAAGCTCGAGGCCGATTGGTCACCGCAGCAGATCGCGGGCTGGCTCAAGCGGACCTATCCCAAGGATCCGGACATGCAGGTGTCGCACGAGACGATCTACCTGAGCTTGTTCGTGCAGAGCCGAGGCGTACTGAAGAAAGCGCTGATACGGCACCTCCGGCGTCGTAAGACGATGCGTTGCTCCCAGCATGCGACGACGGCCGGCCAACCCCGTGGGCAGATCATCGATGCCGTATCGATCCGCGAGCGGCCACCGAGTATCGAAGATCGCGCGGTACCCGGTCACTGGGAGGGCGATCTCCTCGCGGGGAAGTCCAACTCTCACATTGCAACCCTTGTCGAGCGGCAGTCACGTTTTGTGATGCTGGTGCGTCTCCCCGGCAAGGACACGCAGAGTGTCGTGCAGGCGCTAACGCGCCGGGTACGCGCCCTTCCCACCGGTCTGATGTCATCACTTACCTGGGATCGCGGAATGGAATTGGCCGCACACAAGTCCTTCTCCGTGGCCACCGACGTCCGCGTGTACTTCTGCGATCCGCAAAGTCCCTGGCAGCGCGGCTCGAACGAAAATACGAACGGCCTCCTGCGGCAGTATTTCCCAGAGGGCACCGACCTCTCGACCTACACGCAGGCGAGTCTCAACGGGGTCGCGCGTCGCCTCAACATGCGCCCGCGCAAGATCCTGGGTTACGACACACCCGCTGATAGACTGGCGACCTGCGTTCCATCGACGCCTTGAACCTGCCGTGGCTTTTCTTAATATGTCCCGCTCTTCTTCCGCGATCCGGAGCGCTCGGCGGAACCGCACCAGCTCCTCGCGCTCCGCGGTCGTCAGGCCCGTGCGCCCTTCGAGCGATCCGCCTGCGCAGCGCCGAGGCCGCCAGATCCAACTCGCGGGCAGCCTTGCCCTTCGAAAGCACCGACGGCGGCGGCGCTTCCGACGACGTCATGCCTCTTCGACCGTCAGCTGGATGAACACACGCTGGGATCGTTCCGGACCATCGGATGACGCGCCACCATTTACAGGCGGGTCCGGCGGCGCGCCGCCGCCGCGCCCATCAGACCGGCGCCCAGCAAGGCCAGCGTGCCGGGTTCCGGGACGGGTGTCGGATCGGGCGCGGCCGAGACGATCAGGTTCGGGCCGCCCGGGATGAACCCGAGACCGGTGGTCGGGAATCCGAAGCCTCCGTCGAAGCGGACACCGGTGCCGGGCGCGATCAGGGAATCCCACGTGAATGTCGCCGCGCTCGGATACGTGTACGCGTCGCCGATGAGAAACCCGTAATGCACGCCGACAACGAAGGTCGCGCCCGATTCGAGCAATACCGGCGCAATCGGCGTGTAGCGGAAGCCACCGACCAGCGTCCCTGCCGTTCCGGCGGGCACGACGGCGGACGACAACAGCGTGCCGTCGGCTTCCCACAGCCCGACGGTGTGCGGTTCCGTCAGGCCGTCGCCGACCACATTGGTGCCGAGGTCGAGATCGAACATTCCCAAATCGGTCGCGATCAGATCGTCGAGTGCCGCGAACGAATACCCGAGCGTCGTGTTCACGGTAAACGAGCTGTTCGTCACGTTCGAAATGGCGAGGATGGGGCCTGCGTCAACCGGCCGCGCAGTCATCGCCGCGCCAGCGAACACGATCGCGAGAGCCGAGCACAACCGCTTCATCGTTCTAGTCCTCCGCAATGCGCGTGAGACGCGGCGCGTTCGACACGCTGCACGCTGTGTGGGGTGATGAGCCGGACTATACAGTACGGATCTCGTCGGATCCACACAAAGAATGACAATCCTGGTGCGGAAAATAGGTGACGATCGCGGCGGCGCCGAAGTCGTCCCTGACGACGACTTTGGACGCCGAACCCGACGCCTTCTTCTGCGGCGGCGCACGATTACAACGCGAGCACTCCGCAATTTGTTCGTCTCTGAGGCCCCCTAAAGCGGAACAATCGTCGCGACTCAGACCTCCTTGAGACGACCGGACGCGTATTTGTGCAGCACGCTCGAGCAACCTCTCTCGTCAGCGTCCATCTTCATCATCGGACTCCTCACCGAGGTACTGCTGCGTTGGCCTTCCGGCTCGGGATGATCGTCTTCAGGAAGACCGTGTGCTCATCTTCGACGTCCGCCTCCGCGCGAAGCGCTACGGCGAGACCTCGCCGACGCCCGCGCTGCACATCTGCGGGCGAAGGCGGGAACGGCACCAGGTAAATGTAGTCCTCGCGCCGGACGACGAAGATGCGCTGGCCGTGCGCATTCCACGCATCGTGATCAGTTGGTCCTGGGCATCGTGATCGGCGCGTCCACGTCATCGTGATCAGTCGGACCACGCGTGGTGATCGGGAGCGAAGGCACGATGGGCGCTGGCAGTTTACGAGTTCGGACCTTCCCACACAACCGAGTCGGTTCTTCATCATTTTCCATTTAAGGATGATCGGCTTGTGGGAATGTGGGAATCTCGCGTTCTGTGCGAGATTTCCACATTCCCTGTGGAAACCGTTTGTGGGTTTAGGGCGTCATTTCCACAGTCGTCTTGGCCGTTCACCTGGGCGAGACCGGAATTCAGGGGATGCTGTACCCTGGGTCACCAGGACGTTCTGATGCTCGGCGATCCACCGACACGTCGCCAGTTGCCGGATGAGCGCGCGGTCCAGGCCGCGCCGGGAACTGTGGTCCAGATCTTCGGGACACGCGTGCGGCATCCGGAGTTTCGCGTCCTTGCCGAACGCGAGCTCGACGACTTGCTCGTTGCGTTCCACCGCGAGTTGGTCGACGAGGACTTCGTCCGCGACGTCCCATAGATGCACGCGGCCGTCGCGTCCGCCGGACGCCAGCGTGCCGGTCCCGCCGCAGAACGCCAGCGTCCTGACCGCGCCCTTATGCGCGAAAATGCCCTGCCAGCACAGAACGATCGATCGAAAGCTCGTTCGTCAGCTCGGTTGGCTTCCGCACGCCGATCGTCTCGTCGAGGGTGCCGGACACCACCGCCTTCCCGTCGAGCGACCGCGCCGCGGCCAGGACTGGTGATTGATGTCCGATGCCGCGCTCGACATCCGGCGTGAAAGCGTTTCGATAGTTCCGAAAGTGCACCACGTGGTCGTCGCCAGCGAATACCAGCGGGAGATCGGCCTGGGTTGGTCCGGTTCCCCAGGCGACGCACTGGATGGCCGACCTTGCGCCAGAATCCTCGTCCCAGGCTTTCGTGAACCCTTCCGCCTCCCAGACCTCTAGTGGTCCTGTGGGCGAACCACAGGCGACGAAGCCGCCATCAGGGCTCCAGGCGAGACTGGTCAGCTCGCCGTGGCGCATCCGCCTGGGCACCCTGAAGCGCGGGCGGGTAATGGAGTCGATTTCGTCCAGATGTTGAGCACACCGTCGACGGACGTGGAAGCGAGCCTCTCCCCATCAGGAGACCACGCCATCGCCGTCCCCTCCGCCTCGTGTCCTTTCAGGGAACCCATCAGGCTCGCGTGCGGTGCTTTCTCGAAGTCGTCGTACGTGGGCATGGGTACCCTCGCCTACCAAATGTTCGAGCTTCCGGTCACGGCGCCGCGGACACCTGACATTCGCGGAGAGACGGCCAGTGTCGGAGTGTCGTCACAACCCTCGAGCGATCACTAACGCCTTGATGCGATGAGACTACCCGACAAACCCATCAGCACTGAAGCGATGGCGCGATCAACGTACGCGATGGTGTAGCTTCCGCCGCGTCGTCAGGTCACAGCTAGGAAGCGGCCACGCTGTCCCTAGGATTGTCCCTGTGTCGCGCCAAAACAGCGCCTCCAGAGCCAACACCAGCCCAAGCGACTGATCGGAGAAGTGAATGAAACGGAAGGATTTACGAGGATAATCGAGGGTTGCGGAGAGGCGGCTTTCCGTTTAGCAAACCGCCGCCTTCGGCCACTCGGCCACCTCACCGTATCGAAATTGCTAAGGATTTTGTTGAGTCTTCTGACCGGAGCCGACTACGGTCGAGCTAGTGTGCCCGCCAGTGTGCCCAAGCCGACGCGCAGCCTCCCGCAGGTCTCCATCGCTGACGACATTATAGCGATCGAACACGCTGCGCGTCTTGTGGCCGCTCAATTTCATCACCACGCGTTCGGAAATGCCGGCGCGGACCATGTTCCGGATGGCGGTGCGGCGGAAGTCGTGCGGAATACTGCTCGGGCAACCGGCGGCGAGCCGGGCGCGGCACCACGCGTGGTAGAAGCCGCTGGGCGCGATCGCATGGCCCGAGCAGAAGCCGACGTCGCCGTTCTTGGTGGGCACGTCGTGGAAGAAGACGTGCTGGACGATAATGCCCTTCCGACGCTGAATCCGATCAGCAGTTTTGCGTTGCGGCTTCAGCAGATCCTTCAGCTCCGACGTCAGGTAGAAGACGCGACCTTCGAGATTCTTCGTCGTCCCTGGGTCCAGACGGACCTCACCGGCCTTCACGTCGACCTGCCGCCATTGCAGCGGCAGGACCTCGCTGTTGATGCGCCAACCCGTATCGAACGCGAACGTCTTCGAGGCCGAGCAGCTGCAGTGCTTTGCTCCCGACGAACAGGCAGGCGAGCAGCACGACATACGCGAAGCCGATCTCGCGAAGGAGCACCAGCCGGCGCCGGGCGGGATCGACGGTTTTCAGCGTCGAGAGGAACAGCGGGATGTTCCCCAGCGGATCCATGATGAGAAACAGCGTGACGACCGCCGAGGAGGATGTCCAAGAGGGATTATATGGGCTGCTCGTTCGCAGCCCGCGTGCGTCCGAAGCGCGTCTCGATGTCGAGCGCGGCCAGGGTCCGATCGTAAAGCTCCCGCGCCTCCGCGGGACTGTTGGCAATCGCGGTCACCCCGAGCTTGCCGTATTCGGAGAGCGCGCCGATCAGGTGAAACAGCACGCCTGATTCCGTGCGATGGTTGTAGTGGAGCTGATGGACGCTGACTATGTCCATCAGGTCTTCAGGAAGCAATCCGCAATACGCCTCCGACTGCAGGTTGTCTGTAGCCTTGTAGTACTTGGCGCGGCGGCTCAAGGAATGGAATAGCCCGGACGACTGGTTCAACTCTCCGCCGGTCAGAAATCTGAGCGCCAGGAATGGATGCGTCGTGCCGACGACTCGCAAATTGATCTCCAGCGCACTCACACGCCACGGCGCACGGCTGTTCTGACGGGTCGCCACGAAATCGATCCCGAAGCGGCTGACGACGCCGTGATCGGCGAGGACACGACCGATCCGCAACGCAAGCTCCTGGACGACCGGCCGGTAAGCGTCCTGGGCCGGGAAGCTGCAGCCGACATAGACCTGGCTGGAGGGCCCGCCGAGGATCTGGTCGTGAGTTGAAATGAGCAAAACGCGGCCATCGGGGCTGGTGCGCAACTGCGCGCTCGGCGAGGCTTTCTGCGCCCCTTCGATGAACTCCTCGACGATGCCGCCCATGCCGCTGAACTTCGAGAAATAGCTCTCGTGCGTCTCGCTCGGGATCGCAAATTCCAGTGACTGCAACGTCCGCTGCACCGACTCCCTGCTCGACTCCGCGGGGAGCGTGCAGACGGCATTACCTTCACCTGAGAAACTCTCGTTCAGCTTGACGATTGCCTGGCGCAGACCCGGCTTGCGACGCCGCAGCTCGAGAAGCGCCTCGATCACGTCGGCTTCGGAGGTCAGGTCCTCGAATCCAGATGCCATCTCGACACCCGCTTCGCGGAAGATCTTGCGGCTACCCGACTTCGTGCCGAGGTGCTGCAGCCTCGGATCCAGGCCATTCAACGGGATGCCCAGGAGCACCGAGAGTTTCCGCTCGAGCGGAGTCGAGTTGAAGACCGTCATGTAGGCCTGCGCGGGATCGACGATCGCGCTCCGGATGCGCTCCACCAGGCGGGGCCGTTCGAGGATCTTCTGCGTGAGTGGACGCGGCGACGAATCATGCGCGCACAGCATCGTCAGACGTCTCCGCGCGTGGCTCGCGGGGACGCCCATCAGCAGCGTGAGGTAGTAGTCGAGGATCAACGGGTGCACGGGATAAGAGGTGACGTAGACCACGTGCGCCTTCGGATTGCGCAGCCGGATCAACAGCAGCAGCAATCGCTCTTCGTAGAACGGGGCGCCGACGAGTTTCCGCAGCTCGCTCTGGTCCAGCGTCATCGACGGCACGACCACGGAGGTATAGCTCCGGTCGTCGCTGGCCGTCAGGGCGCTCCAAATTTCAGCAAGGCGGGGCTTGAGCCGCTCGAAGGCGGCAAGCTCGTCTTCGAGGGAGAGGTCAGAGGCGAACGGCGGCTTGGGGATCATGCTGGCAGAGCCCGTCGCAGCGCGATCCTGCCGGACCACGCCGACCGTCTCCGGTCATTGTGCCATAGTGAGAGGGAAGTCCGGAGCCCAACGTCCACAGGACTTGACCCCATGCTCATCCGCGAACTGACCACGCCCGAGTGTCACGACGTTCTGAAGCGAGCGTCGATTGCCAGGCTCGCCTGCGCCCGCGACAACCAGCCCTACGTCGTGCCCGTCCACGTCTATTTCGACGGGGATTGGCTGTACTCCTTTGCGACGCTCGGTCAGAAGATCGCGTGGATGCGCGAAAACCCCCGCGTCTGCGTCCAGGTGGACGAGATCGTCGACCGAACACAGTGGGCGACGGTCATCGCGTTCGGAACATACGAGGAATTGCTGCACATGCCCAGCCAGGAAGCCGAGGGGCAGCGGGCGCAGGAATTGTTTCAGAGCGCCCCCGAATGGTGGGAACCGGCAGCGTCCAATCCGCGCCGGGAGGTGCGGATGGCGATGGTCTATCGCATCCGGATCGAGAGCCTGACCGGGCGCCTGGCGGAGCGTAAGAAGGAGCGCCCCGGCGAAAGCCCCTGGTGGCTCGATCTCCTGTTCGAGAAGAGGAAGTAGTGCCAAGGCGAAGGCGCTGCGGGTCCCATGACGCGCAGCACCGATGCCGCGCTCCTTCCTGAGCTTCGACGTTCTTCGCGTCATCCCAGGCGAAGTACTTCTGGTCGCAGATATTGACGACGTGTGCGCGGAAGGCACACATGGCATTGGCTGCCGTGTGCCCACCAGCGCGTCTGCAAGTATACGATCCGCAAGCACTTGCGGATCCTGCGATTTTCTCCGGGGGGCGGATTGCCGATCACGCCGGTTTGAAAAACCGCCGCCTCGCCGCTAATGCTCTGAGACGCAATGAGTTCCACAATCCGCAGCATGCCGATCGCGACGATCGGACGGGCACACTCTTGGGCACACGCAAACGTCATGTGAAACCCGTCGTCGGTCTATCGTCTTCGAGTCTCGGCGACGGTGAACTCCTCCCGCCCGACTGAAATAGGATGACTCGATGAGACACTTCACCTGCCTCCTCCTCGTCGCCGTCGCGTGTGTCTCCGAAGCGCACGCCCAGCGTGTGACACGCGATATCCCCTACGCCACGGCGCACGAACGGCAGGTGCTCGATGTGCATGCGCCCGCCGGCGCGAAGAACCTGCCCGTGGTGTTCTGGATTCACGGCGGCGGCTGGCAGACGGGCGACAAGAGCATGGTGGCCCTCAAGCCGAAGGCCTTCATGGACGCGGGCTTCGTCTTCGTGTCCATCAACCACCGCCTGCTGCCAACCGTCGACATGGGCGCCATCACCCGCGACGTCGCGAGCGCGCTGGGCTGGGTACACAAGAACATCGCGACGCACGGCGGTGACCCGACCAGACTGCTGGTCATGGGCCACTCGTCAGGCGGGCAGCTCGCCGCGCTGATGTGCACGGACGATCGCCATGCGAAAGCGGAAGGCTTCTCACTGACGATCATCAAGGGCTGCGTGCCCGTGGATGCTGACACCTTCGACATTCCCGCGATTATCGAGATGGCCGAAACGCGCGCCAGGGTGCACCACCTGGCGCTGCCGACCTATGGTCATCGCCAGAAGTTCGGCGATGACCCCGCGAAGCACCGCGACTTCTCCGCCGTGACGCACGTCGCGAGGAACAAGGGCATTCCTCCGTTCCTCATCCTGCACATCGCCGGCCACCCCGACACCGGCGCGCAGGCACGACGCCTGGCCGCCGTGCTCGAGACAGCAGGGATTTCCGCAAAGGTCGTCGCCGGGCGCGAGACAACGCACGCGAGCATCAACGACAACATCGGCGCGGCAAACGATCCCGTGACGACGGAGTTGTTCGCGTTCGTCGCCGAGGCGCTCAAGCGGTAGGCGTCGGCGCACTTCTCTCCTAAACGTCATCGCTCAGCACCCACCGCTCACCGCTGACGGCTGCTCACTGCGCGATCCTCTCCCCGGCGTATTCCGCCTGCAGGCGTCCGATGTCGGCCGGCGCGAGCTCGCCGCGATGCAGCACGATGCGATAGCGCAGGATCACCGGCCGGTCGCGCGGAATGGCGACGGGCTGCCGACCGGGGTAGACGGCGTTCTGCATGCTGCCCCGCGCGCGAAGGATCCAGGGCTGCGGGAACCCCGTCGTACTCGGGTGTGTCAGGACCGTCAGGCCGCTCTTCCCCGACGCCCCATAACTCCCCGACACATCCATCCACGGGCTCGAACTGACAGCATTCTCAATCGGCGTGACGACGCCCTGCGCGCCCGTGAAGCGGATGTCGGGCGGCATCACGACGCGGTACGAGAAGCCGCCGTAGCCCTTGGCGTCTTCCGATCCGCCGATCTCGACGCCATCGACGAGCGCCGTCAGCCGCTGGTGGAAGTCGACTTTGCGAATCGTCCCCTCGGCCCGGTGAACGCGCGTGACGCTCCGCTCCTCGACGAACGGCCGGCGCTGGCCCTGGGCATCCGTGAACAGCGGCGATTCCCAGACGACGCGAAGCGCGAGCGAGGCGGAGTGGGCATCGGAACCAACCCGGGCGTTCTGCACCGTCCAGAACGAGTCGCGGTTGACCCACTGGTCCTGCACGGTCGTGCCGTTAATCCGCACCTGGTGCCAGGCCCAGAAGATGCCGCGGTGATGGATATGATCCTTGGGGAAATCCTCGGTCAAGACGTTGCCGTCCAGATCGTAGAGCGGATGGAAGTAGTTCGACCGCGCGGCCTGACCATCGGGCAGCGCCTTGCGCTCGGCCTGATAGAACAGAACCTTGGTATCGCCCTCGGTGAACCAGTAGCCCTGCGGGTCCTTCGTGATGCGCACGGCCGCCTGCTCGACGGGTGCGGCCACGAATGCTCCCGCCGCCAGCACACAAGCGGCTGCCAGGACGACCACCCGCGTACGTGTCATGCCGCCCTCCCTTTCGGTTCCCGGACGCACGGGGTCGCGCCCTGAACGCGAGATACCCAACGGCAACCAAGTTCCCAACGAAAAACGGGCCGAAATTTCGGGCTAAGTCCCAGACAGGCAACAGTTTCGTCTGCTCGGTCCGGTGCAGACCTTGGGCACAGCAATGGGCACAGTCGAGCGATTGAGGACGCCCTTTCCGTCCAAATCCGGCCCCGCTGAATGGGACAACACTTAACGCCAGCGCCCCGAGCGCGAGCGTTGAGCAGTACGCCGCTAAACCTTGACGACGCTTTTCAGGGCGCTATCCCACGGCGCACGGTACTGCTTGACGCACATTGCCGCGGCTTCCTTATCGCCGATCACCTGTTCCTTCTCGGGGTCCCATCGAATTGTTCGGCCGAGCCGGAGAGACATGTTGGCAAGGTTGCAGACCACCGCTACCCGATGCCCATCTTCCACCTCGCAGAACGGGCGCTTTCGGCTGCGCATTGAATTCAGCCAATCCTGCTTGTTCATTGCGAGCGTGTCTTCGCCGCCAGTTCCGTAGCGGGCATCGGATTCGACGCCTCCTTTGGCAGCCGGGATCCATGGTGTCGGCTTCGTATCCGTATAGACCGGACCGCCAACGGGATGACCCGAGAACCGCGGGATGTCATTGACCGCGTCGATCTTGTTCTCCGGCTGCACCTCGTAGTTGCCGGCCAGGATCATGGTGCCCTTGGTCCCTGAATAGAGCTGCCCGCGGGCGGCGGCATCAGTGCGCATGGCGTTGGCTTCGCGGACTGCAAAGTTCAGGGTGAAACCGGGGAACACCCACGTCGTGTCCTGCAAATCCGGCGTCTCCCCGTCGTCTTCCAGCGCATAACGCCCTCCCATGGAGGACACTTGAGTTGGGCCCTTCGCATTCATGACCCAGAGAATCTGGTCTATCAGGTGGGCGCCGAGGTTCGTCATCTGGCCGCCGGAATAGTCCCAAAACCAGCGGAAATGGTAAAGCCCCCGATGAGCCGTGTAGGGCTTCTTCTCTGCCGGGCCAAGCCACATGTCATAGTCGAACCCGGCGGGGGGGGCGGAAACAGAGGTCTTGCCGAATCCCGGATAGATGTTGCGGTATGAGGCAATCCGGATCGAATGGATCTTTCCGAGCGTGCCGCCCTCCACCACTTTCTTGGCCTCCATAACGCCCCTGCCGTGGCGCCGCTGAGTTCCCACGACAACGATTCGGTTGTACTTGCGGGCAGCTTGCACCATCCACTTGCCTTCGTCGATGAAGAGGGTCATCGGCTTTTCGACATAGACGTCCTTTCCGGCTGCACACGCCATAATGGTAAGCAGTGCATGCCAGTGGTCCGGCGTGGCGACGAGAACTCCCTGAATATCCTTGTTCTCGTACATCTTCCGGAAATCGGCGTAGCCCCTGGCATTCGGATTTCCCACATAAGCAAGGCCCTCATCCAGTCGCGGCTTGTAGGCGTCGCATATGCCCAGCAGATCAACGTCCTTGAATTTCTTGAGGTCCGTAATGTGTTGCCTGCCAATCAAGCCAAATCCAACGAGTCCGATACCGATACGCTCATTGGCGCCCAGCACACGCTTGTAGGATGCCGCCGTCATTGCTGCCACGCCTGCTGCACCCAGAAACGCACGCCTGGTGGTCTTCCTGTCTTCGAAAGTGCTGGTAAGTACCGGAGTCGCAGGATCTTGCATATCCCCATCCTTTCTTTTGCTGAAGTTCGCCGCTGGCAAGTGACATGAATTGACCCTACTTTGTCAGATTCTCCGTTGCGGTGGAAAGCGGTTCGGTCCGGCAACCACGCGCTCGCTCCTGCGACTGGCTGAAAACCGAGCGGGCTCCCCTTCTCCCCTTCTCCCTTGCCCCTGTGCCGCATGATGCGAGTAATTTAGCCGCAGGCGAGATGTCTCAGCTGTGAAGAGTCTTGGGAGAAGGCAAAACATTGTGAACCCCTGAGTCCGGTACCCGAGGCACCGAGCCGTGTCCCGGGGTGGCAGCGCGCTTCAGGGCGTGAGGTCCCATGGCCGCTCCCATGGGCGGAGCGAGCGCTGACGGGCGAGGAGCGGAAGTTCCTGGCGCTGCAGTTCCAGCAGGATCCGGGCCGACAAACGTTCCCCGTCCGGTTTCGGCCATGCGGCGGAAAGCTTTCGGGCCGTTAACCGCCTGTGACGTCCGGGTTCGGGAGCATCAGCTCTCGAATCTGGCCGTCCAGGTCGTGGCACGCGGCAATGAACTGGCGCAGCGTGCGGCGGGTCGGGGGAAACATGTCGAACTCCTCGCGTGAGAGCCCCCCCTCCATCGAGGCTCTGCGGAAGTCAGCGAATTTGTCGAGGGCGGAGAGGATGGCCGGCGCGATCGCGTTGTCGATGCGCGGCTCAACGGCGACATCGCTGGCGTTGAAGCGCTTCTGCCATGCGTGCGGCGGCGAAATGACGACGTCACCGCCGACGAGCTCGCTCCAGTGCATGTGGTTTCGAAACGCCGCCGAGAGGAGGCGAATGCGATAGCGCCGTTCCTGAAACAGCCGGTAGGTCTTCTTGAACACCGCGAGCCCGGCCCACTCGAGCACTCCAGGATCGACGCTGATGTTCTGCTTGTCGGCGGCGACCTTCAGCCAATCGTCCAGCCGGCCCACCATAATCGTGCAGACCGGGCCCATGGTCGTGACATCCTTGCCGTCACGCTCCCGCCGCTTCAGTCCACGTTCGACCGCCTCACCCACCTCGACACATTGCGGCAGCGAAAAACAGACCGTCGCATTGATGCTGATCCCGCGATACGTCGCTTCCTCGATGGCGGGGATCCCGGCTGCGGTGACCGGAATCTTGACGATGATGTTCGGCGCGAGCTGCGCGAAGTGCTCCGCCTGCCGGACGATGGCGTCGGTATCGCGATAGAACCGGGGGTCGGTCTGCACCGAGAGCCTCCCGTTCCTGCCGTTGTGGGCATCGAAGACCGGTTTCAGCAGCTCCGCGCTTTTTGTGGTCATCTCGTCCACGACCTTCCACGCGATGTCGTGTTCGGTGGCGGTCGGCATCAGGCGAATGAGCTCCTGGATGCGATCCTTCCAGAGATGCATCTCCTTTTTGAGCACGTCCACCACGATGACGGGATTGCACGTCGCGCCGACCGCGCCGTGCTCGATGGCGTAACCGAGCTCCTGCAGAGACGACGAGTCGTTCCACAGACACGTGCACGTGGTCTGCGTCATCCGATGCAGAGGACTCTTGTACTCCGTTGCGGACCTGGTCATACTGTCCTCCGTATCCATCATGTGACGTCTGGAGTAGACGGCGCCAGCTCCATGCTCCATGTCATCCAGTCACCGCATCGCCGGTGAAGCCATACGGCCGATGATTCACAGGCCGATTTGCCGCAGGTATTGGCGATTCCGCGTTGCACTCGCAAGCGGTGCGCCCATGGCCGGGAGCACATCCTGCTCGACGACGATCCATCCGTTATACCCAGACGACTCGAGCTCCCGCAGCAGCGCCGGGAAGTCGACGCTTCCGTGCCCCAGCTCACAAAACACGCCATGACGGAGTGCCGTCTGGTAATCCCACTCCTCTTTACGTGCGTGTTCCGCGATCCGCGGCTCGCAGTCCTTGAAGTGGACGTGCCACGTGCGCGCGCGGTGGCGCGACAGCAACTCGACGGGTGAGGCACCGCCGTAGCTCGCATGGCCTGAGTCGAGACACAACCCGA
The DNA here is from genome assembly GCA_964476725.1 of uncultured Vicinamibacterales bacterium. GTDB lineage: Bacteria > Acidobacteriota > Vicinamibacteria > Vicinamibacterales > 2-12-FULL-66-21 > JALZOC01. Next base: position 27,847 of record CAYZBZ010000002.1, on the reverse strand, counting down.
CCAGCGCCGGATCAGTACGCAGCAGAAGTGCGTCGATCTCCTCGGGTGTTTCGACGTAGCCTGCGCAATGATGGTGGAAAACGGTACGCAGGCCCGTTTCGTCGCGCACGGCACGGGCGATCCGGTCGATCCCTTTGGCAGCCTCGTCCCACTGCCGATCGGTGAGGCCCAGGCCGGCGTGCACACGTCCGGCCGCGCGAGCGCGGGCGGGATCCGCGGTCGGTTCGTCCGACAGCACGATCAGCGGCCGCGCGCCGTCGCTGACAGCGGAGAGGAGCGTCGCCGTGGTCACGGCTGTGCCCAGGCTCGCCTCGTACGTGCGGGGATCCGCCACCCGCGTGGTCACAAACGCGCCGAGCATCGCGAGATCACGCCGTTGCAGCTCGTCGCGTAAGAGGTTGGGGTCTGTCGGCATGAATCCCCAATCGCCCAGCTCGGTGCCGGCGTATCCCGACGCGGCGATCTCATCGAGCACCTGCGTGTATCCAGGGCTGGCGCTCTTCGACTCGAACTCCAACACGCCCCACGAGCAGGGCGCGTTGGCTACTCTGATCATGTCAGCTTCCAGCTCCCAGCTCCCAGCTTCCGGCTTCCGGCTTCCGGCTTCCGGCTGATAGCTGAGACTCACAAAAATCGACGTCCTGCAGCGCGAGCCCGAACATACTCGGCTCTCGCGGCGCGCACGGCTTCCATGGTCGAGACCTCCGCAATCGGTACGTCCCACCACGACTCGTAACCTGGGACCCGCTGTTCGGGATCGACGGGGATCACGATGGCAGTCGTGCGGTCGGCGCTGCGAGCTTCTTCGAGGGCGGCGCGGATCGCTGCAGGAGTACAGGCTCGGATTGCGCGTGCGCCGAGTGACTCGGCGTTTGCCGCGAAGTCGATCGGCAGCACGTCGCCATCCAACAGCCCGGTCTTGCCGTCCCGGCGCCGGTGCTGTGTTGCGAACCCGGCGCACCCGACCGACTGGGAGAGTCCCCCGATGCTCGCGAAGCCGTGGTTGTCGAAAATCAGAATCGTGAGGCGCACGCCTTCCTGAATCGACGTCACGATCTCCTGCGCCAGCATCAGGTACGATCCGTCTCCAACGAGCACGTATACCTCCCGGTCGGGCGCGGCCATCTTGATGCCCAGCCCCGCCGCAATCTCGTAGCCCATGCACGAATACCCGTACTCCAGGTGGTATTGCTTCGGGTCGCGCGCCCGCCACAATTTGTGCAGGTCTCCCGGCAGGGTTCCGGCCGCATTCACGATGACGTCTCGCGGACCGGTGAACTCGTTCAAAAGTCCGATCGCCGCGCCCTGACTGATGACCGGACCGTCGGTGCCCGCGTAGATGCGGTCCACTTCCTGTTCCCACTCGGCCTTCTCGCGCGACACGCGCTCCTGGTACCTGGCGGACGTCCGCCACCCCTCCATCAGGGGCAGCCATTCCTCCAGTGTTGCCTTCGCGTCGCCCACGAGCGGAAGCGCCTGGTGCTTGGCCGCATCGAACTCCGTGACGTTCACGTTGATGAACCGCACGTCCGGGTGCTGAAAGGCGGTCTTGGACGCCGTGGTGAAGTCGCTCAATCGGGATCCGACAACGATCACCAGGTCTGCGTCGCGCGCGAGTCGATTCGCGCCCGCCGCTCCAGTGACCCCGACGGCCCCAAGAGCCTGCGGATGATCGAACGCCATCGCCCCCTTGCCTGCCATCGTTTCGACGACGGCCACGCCGGTGGCACTGGCGAACCGCGCGAGTGTGTCGGTCGCTTCGCTGTAAATCGCTCCGCCCCCCGCGATGATGAGAGGGGTCTTCGCCGAACGCAGCCACGCCGCCGCCGCCGCCACCAGCGTCCTGTCCGGACGCGGGCGCGCGATCGTCCAGACGCGCTTGCGGAACAGCGCCTCGGGATACTCGAACGCCTCGGGCTGAACGTCCTGCGGCAGACAGAGCGTGACGGCGCCTGTTTCGGCTGGCGACGTCAGGATGCGCAGCGCCTCAGGCAGTGCGGTGATGAGTTGTTCGGGGCGGTTGATGCGATCCCAGTACCGCGACACGGGTTTGAAGCAGTCGTTCACGGAAATGTCCTGCGACGCGGCTGACTCCAGCTGCTGGAGAACGGGTGCGGGGCCGCGTGTCGCGAAGATGTCGCCCGGCAGGAGCAGGACCGGAAGGCGGTTGATCGTGGCCAGAGCCGCGCCCGTCAGCATGTTCGTGGCGCCGGGCCCAATCGAACTGGCGCAGGCGAGTGCCCGTCGCCGGTTGGCCATCTTTGCAAAGCCGACCGCGGTGTGCACCATGGCCTGCTCGTTGCGCGGGAAATAACAGCGCAGGCGATCCTTCACCTGGAGCAGCGCCTGGCCGAGGCCCGCCACGTTCCCGTGGCCGAAGATGGCGAACACGCCGCCAAAGAACTGCTGTTCGACGCTGTCGAGGCTGGTGTACTGCTGCGTCAGGAACTCGACGAGCGCCTGGCCCATCGTCAGGCGTCTGGTATTTGACATGTCCGTCGTTCTCCCACTGAATGTTCAGCGCCACCATCCCCAGCGTCCGCGTCCGCTGCTGCGCCAGGCTGCGCGCGACGAGATTGGGACGGTAGCTGAGCTGCCGGATCGCCTGTTCGACGCGTGATTTCAGCGAGGGGCTGACATACGCGCTGTCGTTCGCGACGGCGGAAACGGTCGCGGCCGACACGCGCGCGCGTTTGGCGACATCGTAGATGTTGGCCATCTGGGCGTTTTGACAACTTCGCGCTCAGGCGCTCATGGGACGCGGGTCAGTCTAGCAGGAAAGATGCGCCCGGCTGATCGAAGACGTATACTGCCGCCGGACCGCGCCAAATATGCCGGAACGCCACGGCCTGTGCTGCACGCGCCAGGGCCGCTCCGCGGCCCGCCGGCGGGGGCGCCACGAGCGTCAGCGAAGCGCTTCGCCAAAGCCATGACCGACCCGCCTCTCGCGCTGCAGATGCGCGGAATCTGCAAGGCGTATCCCGGTGTCCAGGCGTTGAGCCACGCCGTCCTGGAGGTGCGCGCGGGAGAAGTGCACGTGCTCCTCGGCGAGAACGGCGCCGGCAAGTCGACGCTGATGAAGATTCTGAGCGGAGCCGTGCCTGCCGACGCCGGGGAAATCCTCGTCGGCGGGACGGCCGTCCACATCGGCAACCCGCTCGAGGGACGGAAGCTCGGCATCAGCACGATCTATCAGGAGTTGAGCCTCGTCCCGCATCTGACCGTCGCCGAAAACATCTTCCTCGGGAAGGCGCCGACCCGGTGGCCCGGAATCGTGGACTGGCCGCAGATGCGCCGCGAGGCGGACCGGATACTCAGCGGGATCGGCCTCTCCATCGATCCCGACCGACCGGTGCGCGGCCTCCGCCTCGCACAGCAGCAGATGGTCGAGGTCGCGCGTGCCCTGGCCGACGACGCCCGGATTCTGGTCATGGACGAGCCCACCTCGGCATTGAGCGAGCGCGAGGTCGGGCAACTCTTCACGACGATTAGCCGCCTGACATCGAACGGCGTGGCGGTCGTGTACATCTCGCACCGCATGGACGAGGTCTTTCGCATCGGCCAGCGTGTGACGGTTCTCCGCGACGGCCGTCACGTGGCGACGCGCGACATTGCCGGCGTGACCGTCTCGGAGCTTGTCCGCCTGATGGCGGATCGGGAAGTGGCCGACCACTATCCGCGGCGCGCGCACGCGCTCGGCGAGGAGCTCCTGCGCGTCGACGGACTCGGAGGCGGCGCATTGCAGGACGTGTCGTTCGTGCTTCACCGCGGAGAGATCCTCGGTATTGCAGGCCTGGTCGGCGCCGGCCGCACGCGCCTCGCACGCGCGATCGTGGGCGCCGATCGCGTCGATCGCGGCCGGATTGCCGTCAGAGGCACGGCCGTCAACATCAGCTCGCCGGCCGACGCCGCGCGCGCGCGCATCGGCTTCCTGCCGGAGGATCGCAAGCAGCAGGGACTCGTGCTCCCCCTGTCGGTCGAGCGCAACGTCTCCATGTCACATCTTTCCTGGTTGTCGCGCTTCGGCGTCATGGATCGCCGGCGCGAACGGCGCGAGGCGGACGACGCGATTGCCAGCCTGCGGATACGCACCACGGGGGCCGAGCAGGCCGTCCTGCATCTGAGCGGCGGCAACCAGCAGAAAGTCGTGCTCGCGAAATGGCTCGCCGCGCAGGCCCAGATTCTCATCTTCGACGAGCCGACGCGCGGCATCGACGTAGCGGCGCGACAGGATATCTATGTGCTGATGAATCGCCTCGTCGAGAACGGCGCGGGCATGATCATGATCTCGTCGGATCTTCCCGAAGTGCTGGGCATGAGCGATCGAATCCTGGTCATGCGCGCCGGCGCCGTGCAGCTGGAGCTCTCGGCGCAGGAGGCGACCGACACGCGGGTGCTGCACGCGGCCTTGGGGGTCGCGTCGTAATGTGGTCCGCCTTCGGGCTGCACGAGCGCTCGGCGCGGCAACTCGGCACGTTCGCCGGCCTGCTGGCGTTGTGTCTGGTTCTCTGGGCGGCGACGCCACACTTCCTGACCGTGTCGAATCTGCTCAACGTGCTCGAGCAGACCGCGATCAACGCCATCGTCGCAGTCGGGATGACGTTCGTGATTATTTCAGGCGGCATCGACCTGTCCGTCGGCTCCGTGGTGGCACTTTCGGGCATCGCTCTCGGGCAGGCCCTCGGGGCCGGTCTCCCGGCGCCGGCGGCGATTGTCATCGCGCTCGTCGTGGGGCTGTCGTGCGGTCAGGCAAACGGCCTTCTCGTGACGTTCGGGCGCCTGCCGCCGTTCATCGCGACGCTTGGAATGATGAGCGTGGCACGCGGCGCCGCGCTGATGCTGGCAGAGGGACGCCCGATCTCAGGGTTCAGCGAAGGGTTTCGCACCCTGGCCACCGGCCGCGTGTTGATGGTGCCCGCCCCGGTCATCATCACCGTTCTGATCTACGCTGTGGCGCACTTCGTGCTCGCCCGCACGGTCTTTGGAAGGGCGACCTATGCAATTGGCGGCAACGAAGAGGCGGCGCGGCTGTCAGGAGTACAGGTGCGCTTTCACAAGACGATGATCTACGGAGTCGCGGGCCTGATGAGCGCCGCTGCGGCTGTCATCCTGACGGCGCGCCTCAACTCGGCGCAGCCGACGGCCGGCACGATGTACGAGCTCGACGCGATTGCCGCGACGGTGATCGGCGGCACGAGCCTGATGGGAGGCGAAGGGTCGCTCATGGGCGCGCTGATCGGCGCGCTCATCATGGGTGTGCTGAGGAACGGGCTGAACCTGCTCAACGTGTCGTCGTTCTTTCAGCAGGTGGTCATCGGTGCCGTGATTATCGGAGCTGTTCTCGTAGACATGTCGCTGAAGCGGCGTCGCCGGTAACCGGAGAGGTGCGATGGTGGCAATGATAAGACTTGCGCACAAAGTGTTGCTTGGACTGCTCATCGTGTGGGTCGCCGTGGGGTGTAATCGCCACGGCTCGACGGCGACGAGTGCCGCGCCGCGTGTGGCGTTCGTCATGAAGACGCTCAACCATCCCTTCTTTCTCGACATGCAGCGTGGGGCGCAGGAGGCCGCCGACCGCGCCGGCATCCAGCTCGTCGTGCAAGCCGCCGAGCGCGAGATCGACGTCGAGAAGCAGATGCAGATTATCGAGAACCTGCTGCAGACCGGCGTGCGTGTGCTGATCGTGACCCCCAGCGGTTCACGCGAAATCGTGTCGGCCATCGCCAAGGCGAATCGGGCCAATGTCCCGGTGATTGTCGTCGACACGCGTGTGGACCCCAAAGCGGCAGCGGAGAACAACCTGAAGATCGAATCCTTCGTCGGCTCGGACAACTACGAGGGCGGCAGGCTGGCCGGCGAGTATCTCGCCAGGTCCACCGGCGGCAAGGCTCGTATCGCCGTCCTCGAGGGGATTCCCGGACACGAGACCGGCGACTCCCGGCTGCGCGGATTTCGCGACGCGGTCAAGAAGTACCCGGGGATGACAATCGTCGCGAGCCAGCCCGCGAACTGGGAACGCGACCAGGGATTTACCGTGTTCCAGAACATGCTCCAGGCGCACGCCGACATCGACGCGTTGTTTGCCTGCAGCGACCTCATGGCGCTGGGCGCGGTCGAGGCCGTCGCCGCTGCCGGACGCGCCGGCCGCATCCGCGTCGTCGGCTTCGATGCGCTCGACGATGCGCGCAAGGCAATCGAGGCGGGTCGCATGGAAGCATCCATGGCGCAGTCGCCTCGCGACATGGGACGGTTGGCGGTCGAGGCTGCGGCACGTCTGCTGCGCTCGGAGCCGGTTCCGCGTGAGCAAACCGTACCTATCGAGCTCGTCACAAAAACCGGGACGGCAACGGGACAGTAACCGGGGATCACGAATCAGGAGAGGCACGTGGCGAAGAGCGCGACAAAGCTGAACGTCGGCTTGATGGGGTTGGGCCGTCTCGGACGCGTGTACGCGCGCGATCTGGCGACGCGAATCGCGTGCATGCGGCTGGTTGCCGTGGCCGACGTGGACAAAGCCGCGGTCGATGACGTCACGCGCGCGTTCGAGGTGCCCCGCGGGTATACGGACCCCCGCGACCTCATTGCCGATCCCTCGGTGGATGCGGTCGTGATCGTCACGCCGACGGCGACGCACGGCGAGCTGACGAAGGCCGCGGCTGCCGCAGGGAAGGCGATCTTCTGCGAGAAGCCGCTGGCAATCACGATGGACGAGGCGCTCGCGATGCGGCGGGCTGTTCAGCAGTCTGGCGTCTTTTTCCAGCTTGGGTTCATGCGACGGTTCGATCGCGGTTACGTGGCGGCGAAAGAGCGCCTGGGCGCGGGCGAGATCGGCGACGCCGTGGTCTTCAAGTCCACCTCCCGGGATCCGTTTCCTCCCTCGGTGGAGTACGCGAACCCGAAAAGCAGCGGCGGGCTGCTCATCGACATGGGCATCCACGATTTCGATCTCGCGCGATGGTTCATGGGCGAGGTCGCGACGGTCCAGACCATCGGGGGCGTGCTCGCGTATCCAGAGCTGGGGGCGGTCGGCGACATCGACAACGCCGTGGTCAGTCTCGTGTTCGCCAGCGGCCGTCTCGGTGTCGTCGATCTGACCCGGAACGGTATCTACGGATACGACATCACGACGGAGTTGCTCGGCACGCAGGGAACGTTGCGCATCGGGTACCTGCGCGAGACGCCGTTGATGGTGATGACCAGGAGCGGGGTGACCCATGATACGGTCCCGTACTTCATGGAGCGGTTCCGCGACGCCTACACGGCGCAGCTCGAGAGCTTTGCACAGAATGTGCTCCAGGGTCGGAAGCCGCCGATCACCGTGGACGATGGCGTGGAAGCGCTGCGGATTGCGGTGGCCGCGACGCGGGCCTATCAGACGGGCCACCCGGTGACCGTCTCGTCAATCGCCGATACCGCACAGGCCTGAGGGACTGAGCCGATGAAGAACGCGACATCTTTGCTGCGCACACGGCCGGTGCCAAAGGGACAATCCGGAACGCAGGTGTCTCTGACGCCGCGTCGGGCCGGATGGGAGTTGGTCGGGTTTTCGGTCCGGCAGATCGCCGGTGGAGACACGTGGAGCGGACGTACCAGCCGTCATGAAGTGTGCATGGTTCTACTCTCCGGGCTGGCGTCGGTGACGTGGTCGCCCGGCCAGCGCAGGACCGTGCCCCTCGGGCCACGCCGCGACGTCTTCACGGATTACCCGCATGCGATCTATCTGCCGCCGGGAACCGCATTCGAGGTGCGCGCCCGCCGTGGCACCGAGATGGCCGTCTGCCAGTCACCTTCGGCGAAACGATTTCCGGCGCGGCTGATCAGGCCCGAGGACTGCGGGCTGGAGGTCCGCGGCGGTGGCAACGCCACTCGCCAGATCATCGATATCCTCCCACCCGCCGCGCCTGCCGACCGCCTGCTGGTCTGCGAGGTCCTCACGCCCGCCGGCAACTGGTCCAGCTATCCGCCGCACAAGCACGACCGGCATGCGCCGCCGGTCGAAGCGGATCTGGAGGAGACGTACTACTATCGCTTCAGCGGTCCGGACGGTTACGGAATACAGCGTCTCTACACGGCGGATGGACGTTCGGATCAGACACTCAGAGTCACTGATGGCGATCTCGTGATCGTGCGCGACGGCTATCACCCGTTTGTCGCGGCGCCAGGCTACGACGCCTATTACCTCAACACGCTGGCCGGCAGCTTTCGAGCGATGGCGGCAACCGACGATCCGCGGTACGCTCACCTGCGCGCCAGCTGGCCCCCACCGGACCCCAGGGTCCCGCTGATCCAGCGGCCGCAACGTCGGTGAACAACGGAGACTGGCCTGATGCGAGCGTCGTACTACCGTGGGGATCGCACCTTTCGCACCGGCTCCGCCCCCATGCCGGCGCCTGGACCGGCCGAGGCGCTCCTGCGCGTGCGACGCGTGGGGATCTGCGGCACCGACCTGCACATTTACCAGGGACATCTCGATCATCGCGTCCCGAAAGGCGGGATCATCGGCCACGAGGTCTTCGCCGAAGTCATGACAGCACCGACCGGCAGCGGCTTCGCCGAGGGCGATCGCGTCGTCGTGGAGCCCGTGCTGTTCTGCGGGACCTGCAGGGCCTGCCGAATGGGCGCGACATACCTGTGCCACAACCTGAAAGTGCTCGGTGTGGACGTGCCCGGGGGCATGCAGGAATACTGGACGGTCCCCGCAGATCGACTATTGAAGGTGCCGGATTCGATCAGCGACGACGATGCGCCGCTCATCGAACCGCTTGCCGTCGCCACCCACGACGTGGCGCGCGCGGACGTCAAGGCCGGCGACACCGTCGTCGTGTTTGGCGGTGGTCCCATCGGCTGCCTGATTGCGCTCGTCTGTCGCCACCGCGGCGCGCGCGTCAAGGTCGTGGAGATAAACGCGCATCGCGTCCAGATGCTGAACCGCTTCGGGCTGGAAACGATCGGGCCGGGACAGGACGCCGTCCGCATCGTCAATGAGTGGACCGACGGCGACGGAGCCGATGTGGCATTCGAAGTCACCGGCGACGCGGCGGCGGCCCGGCTCGTGACCGACGTGGTGCGAGTCTGGGGCACGGTCAGCGTGATCGCGATCCACGCCAGTCCGGTGCCCGTGAATCTTTACGCCATGTTCGCCCGCGAGCTCAGGATGCACGGCAGTCGTCTCTATACCCGAGCGGCATGGGAAGAAGCGATTCGTCTGGCGTCGACGGGAGGTGTCGTCGCCGGACCGCTGGTGAGCCGCGTCATCCCGCTGGAGGATCTGCAAAAAGGGATGGAGGAGGCGCTCGGCGGTGGGCCGGTCATGAAAGTGCTGGTCGACCTCGCCGGCTGAGACCGGGAGCACGCGATGACGGCGGTGGGTCAATGAGAGCTGTCGTGAAATACGCGCCCGGCGATGGGAACGTCGACGTCAGAGACGTCGAGGAGCCGGTGTGCCGCGCCGATCAGGCCAAGATCGAGATTGCCTTTTGTGGCGTCTGCGGTACGGACATCCATGTGCTGCGCGACACGTTTCGCAACTACCCGCCGGTGATCCTCGGTCACGAGTTCGCCGGTACCGTCGTCGAGGTGGGCCGCCTTGCGGCCGGCGTGACCGTCGGCCAGCGGGTCGCGGTTCTCGGCGCGACCGCGGTCACGTGCGGCGAATGCTCCTACTGCCGATCCGGGTATTTCATTTTCTGCCCGCGGCGGCGGGGCATGGGACACGGCGTCAACGGCGCCTTCACGAAGTACGTCGTCGCGCGGCCGGACCAGTTGTACTCCGTTCCTGATGGGATGACGCTGGAGGAGGCGGCACTCAGCGAGCCGTTTGCCGCGATCGTGCAGGCTGTGCTTGAAATCGCGCGCGTTCAAAGGGGGGAAACGGCACTGGTCTCCGGGCCGGGACCGATGGGTCTGTTGTGCGTGAAGCTTCTGGTCGCCGAAGGAGTGAAACCCATCGTCGCGGGAACGTCGGCTGACGGAGAGCGTCTCGAGGCGGCGCGGAGATTCGGTGCATCGACGGTGGTCAACGTCGAGAAACAGAGTCTCGCCGACGCGGTCCGGGACGAAACCGGTGGCGCGGGGGTGGACGTCACGTTCGAGTGTGCCGGACATCCGCACTCGGTTCGAAGCTGCCTCGATTCGTTGCGACCCATGGGCCGCCACACGCAGGTGGCAATCTGCGGGCAGGACATTTCCTTCCCAATGGACCGCGTTTTTTACAAGCAGCTCACCGTCGCCGGATCCGTGTGTTACACCGCGCGCACGTGGCATCGCATGTTCGAGATCTTCGCGCAGGGCAGGATCGGGTTGCAGGACCTGATCTCCCACACGCTGCCGATCTCACAGTGGCGTGACGCATTCGATCTCTGCCTCGAACGAAAGGCATTGAAAGTCCTCCTGTATCCGGAGGCTTGACTCGGGGCCGATCGAGCGGTGTCAGCGGGAAGCGTCTTCAGGTCAGGAACGCGGGAAACGTGATGCTGTCGCCGACTCACATCCGGCCGGCTGGACGCACGTTCCTGCCCGCGCGTTTGGTCAGCGAGTCGCCCAGATCGTCGCGGGCGCGCTCCGCATGTTCCAGCAGCCGCTTGACGACGGCCGGATTCCGATCGGCGACATTCGTCGTTTCACCCGCGTCCTTCTCGAGGTCGAACAGCGACAGCGGAATCTCTTTGCGGACGTACCTGCCCGGGCTGCCGTCGTTGCCAGCCCCGTCGAGCGACTGATACGGATGCGGCAGGTGCAGCTTCCACCTGCCGCTGCGAACGGCGTGCAGTTCGCTGCCCCAATAGAAGTAGAGCGCGTCGTGTGGCGCCCGCGCGTTCGGCTGACCGGCCATGAGCGGCCACATGTCGCGTCCGTCGATGATGCGTTCGGTCGAGACGGGCGCGCCCGCGAGCTTCGCCAGCGTCGGCAGCAGATCGATCGTCATCGCGGGCAGTCGTCCGACCGCGCCCTTGGTGATTCGCCCGGGCCAGCGCGCCACGAACGGCACGCGCACGCCTCCTTCGAACGACGTGCCCTTGCTTTCGCGAAACGGCCCCGGCGACCCGGCGTGATTCCCGTACGACATCCAGGGGCCATTGTCCGAGGTGAAGATCACGAGCGTGTCGTTGTCGAGCTTCGCTCGCTTGACGGCGTCGAGTATCTGGCCCACCGACCAGTCGATCTCCGCAACGACATCGCCGTAGAGCCCGCCTTTCGTCGTGCCTTTGAACGTGTCCGACACGAACAGCGGCACGTGCGGCATGGCGTGCGGGACATAGAGAAAGAATGGGGTGTCCCGGTGACGCTCGATGAAGCTGACCGCATGCGCGGTGTACCACGTCGTCAACCGCGACTGATCGGGATCCAGCGTGACGACTTCGTCGCCTTCGATGAGCGGCAGGTCGGGATAGAAGTTCTTCTGCTGCGGGTGGCGCGGCCACATGTCGTTCGAATAGGGGAGACCGAAGTATTCGTCGAAGCCGTGGTGCACGGGCAGGAACGGCTTCTGATGTCCGAGATGCCACTTGCCATAGATCGCCGTGGCATAACCGCGCGGCTTCAGGACTTCGGCGATCGTCATCTCGTTCGGGTTGATGCCGTACTGCGCCGTGTGGTTCAGCGCGCCTAGAATGCTCACGCGGTTCGAGTAGGCGCCGGTCAGAAGGGCGGCACGCGAAGCCGAGCACACGGCCTGCGCCACGTAGAAGTTGGTCAGTCGGATGCCTTCGGCGGCCATCCGATCGAGGTTGGGCGTGTGAGGACGGGACGCGCTCTTGATCGTGCTGAACGTGCCGATGTCGGCGTAGCCCATGTCGTCGGCGTACACGATGATGAAGTTGGGCAGCCGCTGGGCTGGAGGAGCGGCGATCGACAGCACACACAGCAGGGTGAGTACGATCAGGCCGCGGTGAATGTTCATCTGGTCGCCACCGTTGGGCCGGGGTCTGAAGACCCGGCCCGCTGGGAGGCGATTCTACCTCTTGTTCTTCAGCAGATCGCGGATCTCGGTATCGAGTCCGTAGTGCTCCTTGACCTTCGCTACGATCTGACGAGGGCGAAATGCTGTCCCCACGATTGTCCCTGAGGCGCGCCAACACCGCAGCTCGGGAGTCCACGCGGGCGAACTCGGTAAATCGTTGAACCGTGACGCGTCCGACGCGGACGCAGCCGTGATCCGCATGCGTGATGTCGCTTTTTCAGCGCCTGATCGGAGACGGGCGCGCGCGAGGAGAGGCTCACCTCACGGTCTAGCCGAGAAACCAGGCCCTCGTGTCTGTGCTATGGGACGCCGACGTCGAATGCAGACCATTCGTGCTACGTTTCGGCGCGTGTGCTTCCATTTCCGATGCCCATGATTGCCTCCGACATCCTGGCTCTCTTGATAGCGGCGCTGGGCGGCACCGCCGTCGGTCTCGAGCGTCAGTGGTCCGGGCATGCCGAAGGGCCGGGCGCCCGTTTCGCCGGTATCCGCACCTTCACGATGCTCGGGGCAATCGCCGGGCTCTGCGGATGGATGTGGAAAACCGGTCTGACGGCGCCGGCGGCCATTCTCTTCGCGGGAGCGGTAACGATCACCGCGGCTGCGTACGTCGCAGCCAGCCGTCAGGATGTCGACGCCACGACCGAGGTCGCTGCCCTCGTTGTCCTCACCGCGGGGCTGCTTGCCGGGACTGGGGCCTTTCGACTTGCGAGCGCGATCATCGCCCTCGAGACCCTGCTGCTCGTTGAAAAGTCTCGGCTGCACGCGCTTGTGCAGCGGGTCGATGACGTGGAACTTCGAGCCGGTGTGCGCTTCGCGGTCATGGCCTGTGTCGTCCTGCCATTGCTCCCGGAGGGACCGTACGGCCCGCTCGGCGGCATCCGAGCTCGCGAGCTGTGGGCGCTGGTCCTATTCTTTTCCGCCCTGAGCTTCCTCGGGCACGTGGCGCGCCGTATCGTGGGGCCGCGTCGCGGCTACCTGGCGACCGGGTTGCTTGGTGGCCTGGTGTCGTCCACGAACGTCACATTCACATTCGCCCGATTGAGCCGGAGTGACCCTGCGATGGCGCACGCGCTCGCATTCGGCGCTGTGGGGGCCAACGCGGTGCTGTATCCGCGTGTCCTGATCGCAACGGCGGTGCTCAACCCGGCACTTGTACCTCCGCTGATCCCGTACCTGGTTATGCCTGCCTTGGTCGCGGCGCTGACCGCCGCGGCGGGCATGCGCAGGCCCGCGGTCGTTGGCGCGCCGGATTTGCCGCTGGACAATCCTCTGCAGCTGCGTGCGGCGATTCAGATGGCCGTCCTGTTTCAAGCGGTGCTCATGGTCGTATACCTCGCGCGTGAGATGTGGGGGCAATCCGGTGTGTTGACGTCGGCGGCCATACTTGGACTGACCGACGTGGACGCGCTCACGGTCTCGATGGCGAGAGGGGTTGCCAAGACCGTCTCGTTGGAGGCTGCGGCCATGGCCATCGCCATTGGCGTGTTGGCGAACACCGCAGTGAAGCTGGGAGTGGCGCTGTTCTTCGGCAGCGGGCGGTTTAGAGCCGTCGTCGGAGGAACCCTGGTCCTGATGATTGTGACGGCTGCCGCAGCTCTTGTCTTGGCGCGACGGTAGAACACGAAGCAAGTCCGTTGGACTTCTGCGAACATGGCGACGACGTGCGGTGAAGGGGCGCTATGTGAACACGATCGTGCGGAAGGGCGGCACCTGGCTCCTTGCGAGCGTCGTCACGATTCCGGATCCTGTCAGCCGTTCTCTTTCCTACGGGTGTCCGCCGGGATGCCGGCAGCCAGGGAACTCGACGTGAAACACGTTCCCCGTCCAGCCCAGCTCGCGCATGCCGATCTCCGACGAGTAGTACGCGCCGGCAATCCAGCCCTTCAGCAGATCCAAGTGATCGCGCAGCGTGAGGCGAACCGGTCCCGCAGGTCTTGGCGCTGCGATCGGCTTGCCCGTCGTCCATGGCTGCTCGAGCGGCACGCCGGAGGACATCGTGGACGCGTCGCGGAGGATCTCGTCCTGTCCGGCGGCGCTCAGCGCGGTCCAGGGGCGCCTCGTCCGATCGAGAGCGCGCCCCTCGAACGCGCCAACCGCGTTGAGGAAGCTGCGCTGGTTGCCTTGCGTGTCGACGGCGAGCAGTTGATCGATGAACTCGGCTGTCTTCGCCTTCGACGCGCCGGGCACGATGCGCTCGGCCAGCGACTTCAACGTCTCGAACTGATGGGCGTCGAGGAACTCGGGCTTCCAGTCGGCGGCAGTCGCCTTTGCGTCCGCCTGGGCGACCTTCGCGTGGTCTGCGAGATGCGATTGCAGCGGGTGGCCCTCCGCGAAACCTGGGATCGCGATGCCAGCCCCGATCGCGCCGGCGAGGATCTGCATCGCATCCCGCCGCCCCATGCCGGACGCCGGCTGCGCAGGCTGCGCGTGCACAGGTATCTTCTTCGCTTCCGGCATCTCTTCGTCCTTCCTACGCGAGATTCCCCTTCTTCATCTCGCCGAGCAGGTAATCGGTCGATCGCACGGCGAGCGCCATGATCGTCAAGGTCGGGTTCTGGCAGCCGCTCGACACGAAACAGGAGCCGTCCATGACGAACAGGTTCCTGACGTCGTGCGTCTGCTGGAACTGGTTCAGCACCGACTTCTTCGGATCGCTTCCCATCCGCGCAACACCGACCTCGTGGATGCCCATGCCCGGAATACGATTGGGCACCATCCACGGGCGGATGTCTCTGGCGCCGGCGGCATCGAGCATCTCGGCCGCGGATTCCGCCATGTCGGGAATCATCGCCCGCTCGTTGTCGCTCCAACCCATGGTGATCCGCAGCACGGGAATGCCGAAGACGTCGACGACGTTGGGATCCAGCCCGACGTAGTTCTCCCGGCGCGCCAGACACTCGCCGAATCCTGACAGCCCAAGGGTCGTCACCGGATCGAGCAGCCCGCGCTTGAACGCCTCGCCGAATCCAGGCGCCTTCATGTTGAACGCGACGCCGGCGCCCCCCTGAAAGCCGTATCCGCGCAGGAACTTCTTGTAGCCGGGCTCCTTCTTCGTATTCCTGAACCTGATCACGTACAGGCCGTTCGGCCGGTTCGGGCCGTCGAGGCTCGGCTTCTCCGGCAGATCCGGGAACTCGCCCATCGCGCCTCCGGCCACCCACAGGTGATCCTGGAGATAGTGCCCGAGCACGCCGCTCGAGTTCGCCAGTCCATTCGGAGACTCGCGCGTCGCGGAATTGAAGAGAATCCTCGCCGACTCCAGCGCCTGCGCGCAGAGCACGACGACGCGCGCGGTGATCTCCTTTGCCTCTCTCGTCGTCCGATCGATATAGAGGATGCCACGCGCGCGGTTCCGTCCGGGGTCCGTCAGGACCTTGTAGGCCATCGCATTGGTGACGAGCGTGCAGCGGCCTGTCGCGACCGCGTCGGCGACGGTGGTGAACGCCGAGTTGAAATACGATTTCGTCGCGCACCCGCGCTCGCACGTTCCGCAGTAGTGGCACGGCGCGCGCCCGTTGATCGCTTTCGTCAGATGCGCCGCACGGCCGAGCGTCACGATCCGGCCGAACTTCTCCTTCGCCCGGGTGCGCAGCCGCACCTCGGCGCAGCGCAGGCCCATTGGCGGATGAAACCGGCCATCGGGCAGCTCGTACGATCCTTCCGCCATCCCGGTGATCCCGACGTAGTCTTCGACGATGTCGTAGTAGGGCGCGACGTCGGCGTAGCCGATGGGCCAGTCGTCGCCGTAGCCGTCGACCTGCGCGGCCTTGAAATCCAGCTCGCTGAGCCGATAGCTCTGTCGTCCCCAGACGTTCGTGCGCCCGCCGACTATCCGCATGCGCCCCTGCCAGCTGAACGGCTTGTCGTCGGGCGTGGTGTACGGCTCCTCGAGATCGTTGGCGAACCAGTCGTAGTTGTATTCCGTGCAGGCGTAGCAGTCCTTCTGCTTCGGCCTCGTGCGGCGGATGATCTCCGGGGCGTAGTCGCGGTACTTCAGATCGAACGGCCGTGTGTGCTCGCGGTAGTCGCTGCCGCCGTGCGCCCGTCCGGCATCGAGCAGCGCGACCTTGACGCCCGCTTCGCACAGACGTTTCGCCGCCCAGCCGCCGGATGCGCCGGAGCCCACCACGATCACATCGACCTGCTCGGGAGCGGTGTTTGGAAGCTGCATGGCCTTTCTCACGCGGCGGACGTTGGACGCTGGCCCGAGCGCGCGTGCGGCATCTCGACGTTGCCGCACAGGCACCCGCCTTCCGCAATCGTCAGGCGCGGCGACATCACGTCGCCGACGACCGCGCCGGTGGTCCGGATGTCGACCTTCTCGCCGGCCGTCACGTTCCCCGTCACCGCGCCGTGGATCACCACGGTCTTTGCCACGATGGCCGCCTTGATGTCGGCATGCGGCCCGATGGTCAGCGTGTGGCCCGGCAGGGTGACACGTCCCTCCATCTGCCCGTAGATTGTCATATCCTCCGAGGCGCTGATCTCGCCTTTGATCATGACGGACTTGCCCAGATCCATGACGAGATTGTCCGGGGGTCTGCGGTCGGACGGCGGTCGATCGGCGGAAGCGTCGGGAACTGCGTTCGAGGACGTGACCGCCTTATCTCGTTTCCACATGGACGCCTCCTGTGTGCCCTCCCGATCGCGGGGATCCGGCACGACGGCGCTCGCAGGGCGCGGGGACAATGTATCGCGAGCCGCGGTCCTCGTCCACTCTGTCGTGGCGGCCGGTACGGCTTACTTCACGGCAACCAGGGAAATCTGCTCGAGGCCCGGGTACGTGTCCTCGTTCGCCGGCTCGCGGTCGATGGGGGCCGACGGCGCGACTGTCGTGCGCGTGGGGAACATTTCGGGAAAGTACTGCGCGTACACCCGGTTCATTCTCGGGAAGTCGTTGATGTCGTCCAGGTAGACGTTGGTGGCGACCACGTGGGAAAAACTCAATCCGGCTTCTTCGAGGCCGTCGAGCAGGTTCCGCATCGTCTGCCGGACCTGCGCCTCGACGGTTGCCGCATAGATCCCTTGCGTGCTCCCCGGTCCGGGAGTGAACGGCCCCTTCGCGGAACAAAAGTACGTGTCGTCAGCAAAGACGCACGGGCTGGCCGTCGCGCTCGGTCTCATGTTCCCGGGCCGGACTGCCAGCCGCTTCGACAGATCGGCGATTGCCACGCCGGTGAACTCAATCGTGTTGCCGCCCGGCAGGCTCGTGACGCGAATGGTCGCGCGCGCGGGCGTGTTCCCGAATTCGACATGCTTCGCGTAGATGTCGTTCATCCGGCTCGAGGCCTTGTCCGTCAGGTACGGGTTGACGAACACCACGTGGCGGAAATCCATGCCCGCCGCGGTCAGAGTCTGTCTCATGTTGTCGAGCGCCAGCTGCACCTGCGCGGCGGGATCGTCGGGGACCTTGCCCGTGGCAACATCAGCACCGAAGGATCCTGACAAATAGAGCCGGTCGCCGGCCATCACGCCCGGGGTCCAGGAGAGGCGCCGCGGGTACCCGGCCGGGACTACGAGCTTCCTGCGGGACAGGTCGCGGTAGGCGACCGCGTTGATCTCCACCGGAGTGTCCGTCGGCATTCTGTAAACACCGAGGACCGATCGCGCGGGCGGTGCCTTGCCAAAATACTCCCTCCAAAGGCTGTCCATCGCTGCGTAATTCGCGATGTTGTCCAGGTACACCTGGCTGTAGACCACATGCGCCATTGTGAGTCCGGCGGCTTCCACGATCACCTTGACGTTCTCCAGGGTCTGCCGCACCTGCCCGTCGACGGTCGCCGGGAGCGTTCCCTCGCGGTCGCGTGCGCCCTGTCCCGATACATAGAGAAAGTCGCCGGCGAGGATTCCAGGGCTGTAGGGCCCCACGGGCTTCGGCCCTGGGGGAGCGATCACTCGCTTCTCCACTCGGGTGGCGGTCGGAGCGGTTGGCGTGAGTGTCGCTGACGCGCTGAGCGCAAGCAGGAAGCCGGCCGGGATGGAAAGGAGGGCTCGAGTCATAGGAAATCGTTCGGAAGATCGGCCTTTCCTGGATCGTCAACGCAACGCTACGTCTTTTCGGGCAGTACGTACGGCGCGCGATACGCGCGGCTGAGAAGCTTGTCGGCCTCCTCGTCGCCGACGAACCGTTCGGTCGCTCCATCGAACTTCACCGATCGGCCGACCCGGTAGGAAATGTTCCCGAGGTGGCAGAGCGTCGTCGACAGATGGCCCTCCTCGATGGCGGCCCTGAGATTCTCCGATTTGCGCGAGCGTACGCACTCGATGAAGTTCTCGAAGTGCGCCTGCCCGGCGTCGCGCTTCTCGTCGGCGGTCAGAGTGGGGCCAGGTTCGTTCTTCGGTCCGAAGTACACCTGGCTCTTGTCGTCGCCCACCTTCATCCAGCCTTTGGAGCCGAAGATGTAGACGCCCTGCGCCTCGTCCGGGCCACCGAACCAGTTCCGCAGGTCGCAGTGGAGCTCTGTTCCGTCCGCATATTGATAGGTGGCGTATTGCGTGTTCGGCGTCGTCTGGTCGGTACGGGCGCCCGCCTCATGAAGGCCGCCAATGCAGTGCGCCTGGCGAGGATGTTCCTGCTGTCCAAGCAGCCAGCGCACCGCATCCAGGGAGTGGACTCCCGTGTTGCCAAGGTCGGTCGTGCCGTATTCCCAGAAGCAGTGCCAGTGATAGTGGAAATGGTTTTCGTTGAACGCACGCGCCGGCGCAGGCCCCAGCCACAGATCGTAGTGAACCCCCGGCGGCACCGGGCTGTCCGCCACCACGCCGATGGGATCTCTTTGACGATAGATCACGGTCTTTCCGGCGTAGACCTTGCCCAGTCCACCATCGCGCAGGAACTGGACGGCCTTGGCGAGAACGGCGCCACTGCGCCTCTGAGTCCCGACGGCGACAACCCGGTTGTGTCGTCGCGCGGCTTCGATCATCCGTCGGCCCTCGACGATGTTGTGGCTGACGGGCTTCTCGACGTAGACGTCTTTTCCGGCCTGGCACGCCCAGATCGTCATGAGCGCGTGCCAGTGATCGGGAGCCGCGATGGTCACCGCATCGACGTCACGATTGTCGAGCACGCGCCGGAAATCCGTTTCCGTCTTCGGATCTCCCCCCCATCTCTCCTTCATGAAAGACAGCGAGGTCTTGAAATGGCGTTCGTCCACGTCCACGACGTGGGTGACGCGGACGTTCTTGATACCGGCCAGATGTTCGTAGTGATCCTGTCCGCGGCCCCGGGCGGTCCAGGTTGGATGGCCCTTGTTGTCGCCTCGAATCCCGATGATCGCAACGTTGATCGTCTCGTTCGGGCTCGTCTGTGCGTGACTTCGCGCCGGGAACGCTGCAGCCAGTCCAGCGGTCGCGGCCGCGGTCTTCGAAAGAAAAACACGACGGTTCATCACGGCGGTCTCCTTTCCGAGAGCGGCGGTATCGTAGCACGCGCGGGCCTGACGACAGCACGCGGTGCCGTCTTTCGACGCCGCCGGGTCTTCGCGTTATTCAGGTCCTGGAGCTGCTTCTCGGCCTCGGTGCGGCATCGTAGCGACCTCATTCCGACCGTGCTTCCTCGCGCGGACAATCGGCCTCATCGAGTCGCGCGTGGAGAGCCTTGCACCGCGACGAGCTCCTGCCGATCCGAATCATAGGTCACGAGAATCACCTCGCGTGACGAGAAGCGGAGGCGCCGCGCGAGCGACAGGTGCGGCGGGACCTCGCCGCGTTGCGCCGGGTTGAACGTCGCCCCGCGTTCGGCTCTCTCGTGATCGCCCCGATCGGCGGCCAAGCCCGGGTCACTGGAATCCACGCGATCGAACCTGACCTCCACTGTAGCCTCGCCAGGCGGCAGCAGGAGCTCCTCGAACACGTAGAGCCGGCGGTCCCGCCGCAGGCCGCCCCCGCGTACGACCCGTTCCGCGACGAGCGCGCCCTCGCGCCGCACCTGCAGTCGATACTCCGCGGTCGTGCCCTCGCAGGCGACCGGCTGGCGCATGTGCGGCGACAGCCGCGCCAGCTCCTCCTCGCTCTGCTGCCGGCACTTCTCGATGCGCTCCGGGCGGGCACTCCACGCCAGCCGCAGCATGGCGTCCGGGGAGCGATTCGCAGTCATCGGGGCGTTCGACGCCCAGACGAGGCCAGCCATGACGGCGGCGGCGAGCGCGATGCCGGCGGCGCGATCGCGTGGCGTCATGAGTCCCTCTCGGCGAGCGCCGGTTCGCACTGGACCTCTGCCTCCGGCGCCTCAGCTTCGGCCGGCGGGCCCAAGGCGGCGATCTCGGCGGCAAACGCGCGCAGGGCCTCGATCGCGCGTCCTCGTTCGCGCGCGTTGACGTTCACAATCCGAAACCGCGCGCGCTCGACCCTGGGCTGCAGCTCGGCTTCGCGCCCGCCATACAGGCGCTCGCCGAGCCAGCGCGGCCCCTCGCGATTCCAGCAGTCGCGCTGCGGACAGGCCAGAATCAGCACGCCGCCGGCACCCGCGCGCAGGAGGGTCTCGACGACCGAGGTGTGCAGGTTGCCGGCACAGTCGATCGGATACGGCACGCCACCGGCCGCCGCCACATCGGAGGCAAACCCCCCGGCGCCGTGATCGCAGCAGATGACGACGATCTCGCCGGCGCCCCGTCCAGGTGCGGCGAGGAACTCGCGCACCGCAGCCATCTGATCGCGTGCGGCCCGGCCGGGCGGGCCGACGCCCATCGGGGGACACGATCCGGCACAGATACCGCAGCTCACGCAGAGGTCAGGGTCGACACGGGCCACGAGATCCGAGCGGCGGCTGGTGCGCTCGAACATGGTGATCGCCCCATACGGGCAATCGATCGAGCACTGGACGCACCCCACGCAGATGTCTTCCTCGACCACCGATGGAGGCGGCGCGGCCGCGCCGCGACGCGCGGTGAACCAGGGCACGGCGACGAGCGCCACCCCGAGGCCCGTCGCGACGAGCAGCGCCTGCCCACCGCTCAGGGCCTGTACGAGCGGGATCCAGAACGCGAAGAAGAGATCGGCCGGGACGTTCGCGGGCAGCACGAACGGGTCTGCCTGCGGCGCCATCTCCAGTGGCCAGACGATGGCGGTTGCGGTCAGGGCGGAGACGACCAGCCACATCACCGGGCGCGGCGGCAGCAGGGCGGGCCGCGCGAGCCGCTTGACGTGGAGCCAGAACACCACGCCCATGGCGAGCGGGATGCCGATGTGAGCGAACAGGTTCAGGAAGAAGAACACCGTCGGCACGGGCTGCTCGCCGGTAAAGGCCCGGCTCGTCGGCTCGGAGAGGACCGGCAGGGTGTCGAGCATCCGTGCCCCTTCGCGGGCGAGGTGCTCGCCGAAGGTGTCCCACACCATCACATACCCCGTCCACCCGCAGATGAAGAGCAGCAACAGGAGAAGGCACCCGGTCATCCACGCCATCGCGCGTGCGCCCCAGCTTCGTCCCTGCGCGAACATGCGGAAGGCGTGGGCGGCCGTCGCGATGACGGCGAGATCGCTGGCGTAGCGGTGCAGCCCGCGCACCCAATTGCCCAGCCACGGATTGGCGGTCAGGCGCGCCACCGATTCCCACGGCGCGCCGACGCGGTAGAAGAGGATGAGCCAGAGGCCCGTGACGAGCAGCACGAGATTGAGGGCGACGACGATCGTGCCGCTCTGGTACAGGGGATTGAACCGCTGCTCGTACAGGCGGTTACATAGCGCATCCGCCGTTGTCAGCAGCCGGAGCGCCAGTCGCTCGGAGGGGCGTGGGACGGCAGCCATGAACTGAGTGAATTCTTGCCGACCCCATCGGCTGCGGATATGACGGCCATCATACCCGCGCCAGCGGGCCGCGGCATAAACTGGCGGCCGTCGCGCGATCCGGTCCCTTTTGCCGCGCAGGGAGTCACATGAAAACGCGCCTTCAGGCACCCGTTCCCGACGAGCTCGTGCCGCTCGGCCAGCGCCTGTTCGACAACGTGTTCCTCCTGCTCGGAGCTGGTCTCCTGATCATGCTCGTCCTTTACACCGGTTGGGGCCTCTGGGAGATCACGAGCCTCCCGGCTGGTCCACTGCCGTGAGGTTCCCCCATGCACACTGAAACGCATACCGGGCTCGACGCTCCCAAGGGCACCTGGTGGAAACCCGCGCACAAGTCGGAGAAGGTCTGGGTCGGGATCGCCTTTGCGTGGTGCATGGTGCTGTTCGCCATGATGCCGCTCTGGCACTGGAAGGGCGGGCAGAATCCGTCCGGCATCCGGAGCCGCACGACCCCGCAGGCGTTCGGGGCACGGGTCAGCGAGTTCATCAAGCAGTACCAGACAGGAGACGACCGGGGCATGCCAATCGTGACGCCGCCGCCGGGCTCCGACGTCTATCTGGCGGCGGTCTCGTTCCAGTGGTTCCCGATCGTCAGGCTGCAGAAGAACGCGCAGTACACGCTCCACCTCTCGTCGCTCGACGTCAACCACGGATTCTCGCTCTACCCGATCAACGTCAATTTCCAGGTCGTACCCGGGTACGACTACGGCCTGCGGGTGACCCCGAACGCCTCGGGTGATTTCCGCATCATCTGCAACGAGTTCTGCGGCATCGGCCACCACATGATGGTCGGGCGCGTCATCGTCGAGGACGCGCCGCTCTCCGCTGCGAAGTCAGGAGCCACCCAATGACTACTCCAGTCGGCGACTCCGATGTCGCACCGGCGCGCGCCGGCGCCGGTTTCCGGACCTGCCCGGCCACCGGGTATCGCATCGACCTCGGCGCCGAGCGCCTGATCAAGGTGCACGCCGTGGCCTCGGTGGTGTCGCTGCTCGTCGGCGCCATCGCCGCGGTGCTGCTGGTGCTGACGCGCTGGCAGGCCGTGCACCTGCTCCCGGCTGTCTGGTTCTACCGCATCCTCGGCGTGCACGGCATGAGCATGCTGATCTTCTTCATCCTCTTCTTCGAGATGGCAGTGCTGTTCTTCGCCGGCACGGTGCTCCTCAACGCGCGCAACAGCGCGCCGAAGACCTCCTGGGCCGCCTTCGCGCTGATGCTCGCCGGCGCGCTGATGGTCGAGGCGATGATGTGGTCCGGCCGGGCCGATGTCCTCTTCACGTCGTACGTTCCCCTGCGGGCCGATCCGAACTTCTACCTGGGCGTGATCTTCTTCGCGGTCGGCGCCCTGGTGACGGTCGGCGTCTTCTTCGCGAACCTCGTCGTGGCCAAGCGGGAGAGGACTTACGAGGGATCTCTGCCCCTGGTGGTCTACGGCGCGATGACGGCCGCGATCATCGCCGTCATCACCCTCGTCCACGGTGCAGCCATCTACATTCCGACCTACCTCTGGTCGCTTGGGTTGATGGAGGTGGATCCGCAGATCTACCGGATGATCTGGTGGGGGCTTGGCCACTCGTCGCAGCAGATCAATGTCGCCGCCATGGTGTCCATCTGGTACATGCTCGGCGCGCTCACCATCGGATCGGTCGTGCTCAACGAGAAGATCAGCCGATCGGCGTTCGTGCTGTACATCCTGTTCATCTCGATGGCGTCGGCGCACCACCTGCTGGTCGACCCCGGCATGGGGCCCGCCTGGAAGGTCGTGAACACGAGCTACTTCATGTACATGGCCGTGCTCGCCTCCATGATTCACGGCTTCACCGTGCCGGCGGGGATGGAGCTCGGGATGCGCCTGCGCGGGTTCACCAACGGCATGTTCGACTGGCTGCGCCGCGCGCCATGGGGCGACCCGGGGTTCAGCTCTCTCGTGTTCTCGCTCGTCGTCTTCGGCTTCGTCGGCGGGATCACCGGGGTGACGATCGGCACCGAGCAGATCAATATCATGGTGCACAACACGTTGCGTGTTCCAGGACACTTCCATGCAACGGTGGTGAGCGGCACCGCCATGGCGTTCATGGGCGTCACGTACTACCTCATTCCCCTGATCTTCCAGAAGAAGGTGGCGTTCTGGAAGGGCGCCAGGATCCAGCCGTATCTCTTCGCCGGCGGCATGCTGATCTTCACGCTGTCGATGACCTTCGCGGGCAGCTTCGGCGTGCCCCGGCGCCACTGGGACATCACCTTCAGCCAGGCGCCGTTCGATGTGCAATTCAATCCGATCGTCGATCTCATCCTGGCGGTCATGGCGTTTGGCGGGCTGATCGCCGCCACGGGCGCCTTCCTGTTCGTCGCGATCGCGGTCAAGTCCGTCTTCTTCGGCGAGCCCCTCGGCGAAATCCTCAAGGGCGTGGCGATGGCAGGCGTGCCGGCCGGCCTCACGCATCCGCCCGTGCACGCGCCGGATGTCGACGCCCGCAACGCCGCACTGCACCGTGACGCGCCCGGCGCCATGGGACCCGCCCCCGGTACGATCGTACTGGCGTTCGTGTTCCTCGCGGCGTTCGTCGTCTACTTCTTCGTGAACTGGAAGATCCTGTCGGTCCTCTGGAGGATCGGGTGATGGCGGCCGGGCGCGCGTGGGCCGCCGTAACCGCGCTCGGGGCGATCGTCGTGATCACCGCGTCGTGGTGGGCGCTCGCGCTCTGGCCGGTCGGCAGTGCCGCGCCGGAGTGGCTCCTGCGGACGCGTGAGGTGTGCTTCGGGTCGACGGCCGATCGCCTGCCGAACGCGGGCGGCTGGGTGCTGCTCGTCGGTCAACCCGCCGGCATGATCGCGCTGTTGGCCGGGGTGTGGGGAACCGACCTGCGAGAGGGGATGGCGCTGGCCACGGCGCGGGTCGCTGGCCAGCTGGCAGTCGGCGTCGTCTCGGCCCTGCTCCTCGCCGGCCTCGGGAGCGTTGTTGCCCGCGTGCGCACCGCCGGCCTGGAGCCGTTCCCAACCAGTCCGGGAGAGATCGCAGCAGCGCAGCTGACGCGCGTGAATGACGTGGCGCCTCCCCTGGCGCTCACCGATCAGACTGGACGGGAGGTCACGCTGGAGTCGTCCCGCGGGCGGCCGGTGCTTGTCGCGTTCGCATTCGCGCATTGTCAGACCGTGTGCCCGCTCATCGTCGCTGACGTGCTGGCAGCTCGACGCCGGCTCGGCAGCGATCCTCCCCGCGTGCTCATCGTGACCCTGGACCCGTGGCGCGACACGCCAAGCCGCCTCGCGTCGATCGCGAAGCAGTGGGGCCTGGATGGAGATGCGCACGTTCTCTCGGGCGCGCCCGAGGAGGTCGAGCGCACGCTGAACGGCTGGCGCGTGCCGCGCGTGCGCAACGAGAAGACCGGCGACATCTCGCACCCGTCCATCGTCTACGTGATCGGCGGCGATGGCCGCATCGCCTACGTGGTCAGCGGGAATGCCGACGCCATCGTGGCCGCGGTGCGAGCGCTGTAACCGGATTGCTGGAACGTGACAACCCGTCTCCCGCAATGCCGGCCAACCTCGAAACGGCCGCTTGAGTGACAGGCGCCCGCAGGTCGCGCGGCTGCTGAATCCGTCGGTGATGTCCTGGATGGCTGTTCCGCTCTTCGATGCATTCCTGCCAGCATCGCCGGTGTGGGATTGGCTCTCTCCAGCTATCCCGTCGCGGTCGAGCGCTCGTTCGTGGCCGGCGCGCGTGGCGTTCTGAGCTGTCGACCATAGACACGACCATCCTGATCGCCGGCGCGTTAACCGCTGCTGCCTATTTCGATCAGGAAACGCACGACGAGCGTGAGGTGCGGAGGCTCGCCGACTCGTTGTACCGGCGCGTGGATTGGCGATGGGCGCGAAACGGTCAAGCGACCGTCTCACACGGATGGAAGCCGGAAACCGGCTTCTTGCGACATCGCTGGCAGGGATATAGCGAGGCGTTGATTCTGTACGTGCTCGGCCTTGGCTCGCCGACGCACCCCTTGCCCGAGAAGAGCTATCTCGCCTGGACGTCGACCTATCGCTGGAAGAGGCTGTACGGCCACGAATTTCTTTACGGCGCCCCGCTGTTCATGCATCAGCTCTCCCACCTGTGGATTGACTTCCGCGGCATCCAGGATGCCTTCATGCGCCGGCAGGCGATTGACTACTTCGAGAACAGCCGTCGCGCAACCTACGTGAACCAACAGTACGGCATCCGCAATCCCAAGGGCTTTCGCGATTATGGCCAGCACGCCTGGGGCATCACCGCGAGTAACGGCCCGGGTCCGACGACGCGCCGAGTGAGAGGAGTCACACGGCGCTTCCTGGGGTATGTCGCGCGAGGCGTGCCGTATGGTCCCGACGATGGCACGCTGGCTCCGTGGGCCGTCGTCGCATCGCTGCCGTTCGCTCCTGAGATCGTGCTTCCCACCCTGCAGCACTGTTCCGTGGCGTACCCGAAGATGGAAAGCGAGTACGGGCTCGTCTGCAGCGTCAATCCGACGTTTCCGAATCGCGGCTCCGGAGGTTCCGGCTGGATCTCGCACGACCACTTCGCGCTCGATCAGGGGCCGGTCATTCTGATGATCGAGGACTATCGTTCAGGGTTGATCTGGCGGCTCATGCGGAGCTGTCCACGTCGCTGTGGGCCTGCGCCCGCGCGGGGTTCAGGGGCGGCTGGTTGACTGGACTGCCGCCAACCACCCCTGGATACCCGTAGCTCGTTCGATTCAGCGATTCAAACGCACCGCCGCTCGCAATATCCGACTTCCGCACGACGGCCACATGCTGGTCGTCGAGCGCGTGAAATAGGCGATCCGCTTTCCAGCCAACGACATTCGGATCCAAGACGATGGAACAGCTTCGGCGAACATGCATCGCAGCCGCGTGGGCAAGCGCCCCGACACGATTCCGTTGCTTTGCGCCGTCCTCTGGTTACTAATAGTCGAGCCCAAGGTAATCCTAAAGGAGATCCCATGAAAGCTTCCCTGATCGTTGCCTTCCTCAGCGCTATCCTCCTCCCCGCCCAGGCGACATTCAGCCCCGACGCGGAAGGATTCATCCGCAACTGGCTGGTCCTGGCCCCCATCGCCGTCGAAGTGGACTCGGGCGCGTCCGAAATCGACAAGGATTTCCTCAAGGGCGAGGCGACAATCAAGCCGAAGGCCGACGACAAGGTGACGGTCGACGGCAAGGAACTGACCTGGAAGGCGCACACCACCTCTGATTTCCTCATCGATTTCCTCCTGGCGTTCGGCAAAGAGCGGGGCGAGGACGTGGCCGGCTACGCCGTGGCGTATGTCATCGCCGACGATGAGATGAAGGTGAACCTTTCCGTCGGCTCGAACGATCAGTGCAAGGCGTGGGTCAACGGCAAGCAGATCCTCAGGTTCGCCGAGACGCGCACCCTCGAGAAGGACACGGACAGCGGCGAGGTCACGCTCGCGAAAGGCCAGAACGTCCTGGTTTTCAAGGTCATCAACGAGAAGAACAACTGGCAGGGCTCCGCCCGCTTCATGAAGGACGGCGCGGGCGTGAAGAGCATCAGGATTTCGCTGACACCCCAGTAGGAATCGGTACAGGCAGCGGCTCATGAACCCGCGCTGGACGGTGCCCACCCGCAATGGCGCCCGGGTCCGCAAAGTGGTAGATTCTGCACCTATTCCGCCATGCCCATTGCCTCGGGAACCACGCTGGGCGTCTACGAGATCGCGACCGCGCTCGGCGCCGGGGGAATGGGCGAGGTCTATCGCGCCCGCGATACGAAGCTCGCACGGCTTGCCCTGTTGCGACAGATACCGCGCGGCGAGACGGGCGGAGTTCACGCTGTCGGTCTGCGAGTAGTCCCCCGACAACCAGTCCACATTTATCGTGACGGGCTCCGGCATGAAGTGGCTGTACGACCAGTTGCTCGTCACCTGAAAGGCCGGACGATGGGCGTGCAGCGCGTCGACGTAATGCGACACGTACCGGCGGAAGCCTTCGCGACAGAGCTCGGTGAGCTCGAAGAAATGCGGATCGGTGGCGGTGCGCGGCACGTCGGCTATCCCATGTCGCGGCGGCTACGAGTTGATTCCGGAGACGCGCGGCCGTGGCGCCGCGGCGGTG
>CAYZBZ010000001.1:15648-75597 GCA_964476725.1 uncultured Vicinamibacterales bacterium | reverse complement strand
TTGCTTTCACCCAGCCGGCACCGCCGGCTGGAGAACGGTAGGATCTACCAGTGTCAGATGAAGATCTCAAAGCCGAGCTCGAGCGACTGAAGGCGGAGAACGAGCAGCTCAAGAGCCAGCGCGGACGCAGCGTCAGCCTCAAGGTCAGCGAGAAGGGCGGAGTCTCGGTGTACGGGCTCGGCCGGTTCCCCGTCACCTTATATAAGGAACAGTGGACGAAGCTCCTGTCCATGGCGGACGAGATTCGCACCTTCATCAAAGAGAACGAGCCGAAGCTGAAAGCGAAGCCCGGGTAGTGACGGGACACTAGCAAATGCGAGACGTCCCGGCGCTCGTCCAGCGCGCCATCGCGAGTCGTCAGGTCAAGCCGGGATCCGCTGAGCGATCACCGACATACACATCATGAAGAGATACACGGTCCTCCTTGTCGGCGCCTTCCTCGTGCTCACGACAGGACGACTGGACGCGCAGCCCTCGCTGATGCCCTCGCTCATGGAAGACCTCGGGCGCGGCGTGGTCGCCGTCCGCTCGACAGCCACCGACGTCTTCGTGGGCTGGCGCGTGCTCGGTACCGACCCGCCGGACATTGCGTTCAACCTGTATCGCTCCACTGCTGGCGCCGATCCGGTCCGCCTCAACGCCGCTCCCATGACCGGCCCGACGCATTACGTGGACGGCACCGCAGACCTGACGCAGCCCAACGCCTACTTCGTGCGGCCGATCCTGTTCGGCCTCGAGCAGCCGCCGAGCGCCGGCTTCACCGTGCCGGCGGGCGCGCCCGTGCAGCCGTACCTGCGCGTGCCCCTTCAGGTTCCATCCGGCGGCACAACACCAGCGGGGGAGCCGTACACGTACAGCCCGAACGACACCGGCGCCGGCGACCTCGACGGTGACGGGGAATACGAGCTGGTCGTCAAGTGGGACCCGTCGAACGCGAAAGACAACTCGCAAAGCGGCTACACCGGCAACGTATACATCGACGCCTACACGTTGACCGGCACGCGGCTGTGGCGCATCGATCTCGGGCGCAACATCCGCGCCGGCGCCCACTACACGCAGTTGATCGTCTACGATCTCGACGGCGACGGCAGAGCCGAGATCGCCTGCAAGACGGCCGATGGAGCCGTCGACGGCACCGGCCACGCGATCGGCGATCCCACCGCCGACTGGCGCAACACCGCGGGCTATATCCTCTCGGGCCCCGAGTTCCTCACCATCTTCGACGGCCGGACCGGCAGCGCCCTCGCCACCACGCCTTACGTCGTCCCGCGCGGAACCGTCGGCGATTGGGGGGACACGTACGGCAACCGCGTGGACCGCTTCCTGGCCACGGTCGCGTATCTCGATGGGAAGCGGCCCAGCCTGGTGATGGCCCGCGGCTACTACACGCGAACCGTGCTCGCGGCCTGGAACTGGCGCGACGGCGCGCTGGCCAACGTCTGGACCTTCGACACCGGCCACACCGTCACGCCAAACCCGTACGCCGGCTGGCGGGGCATGGGCAATCACAACCTGAGCGTCGGCGACGTGGACGGCGACGGCCGCGACGAGATCATGTACGGCGCCAGTGCGATCGACCACGACGGCAGCGGCCTCTTTACCACTGGTCTGGGGCACGGCGACGCGATCCACATGTCCGACATGGACCCCAACCGGCCCGGCCTGGAAGTCTTCCAGCCGCACGAGAGCCCCGGGCAGTACGGCCCGAACGCGCTCGAGCTGCGCGACGCGCGCACCGGCGCCCTCGTCTTCGGCGTCCAGGGCGCGGGGGACATCGGACGCGGCCTGGCGCTGGACGTCGATCCCCGCTACCGCGGCTACGAGATGTGGGGCTCGGGTCCCACCGGCGGCATGTACACGGCCCAGCTCTCGACACCAAATTCAGTCCTCGGTCCGCGCGGCGTCGCGATCTCCTCCACGAAGCCTTCGATCAACTTCGGCGTGTGGTGGGACGGCGACCTGCTGCGGGAGCTCCTCGACGGGACAACCATCTCGAAGTGGAACTGGCTCGCGGGCAACACGAGCACGCTGCTTGCGCCGCCGGGCGTCTTGTCGAACAACGGCACCAAGGCCACCCCGAGCCTCAGCGCCGACATCCTCGGCGACTGGCGTGAAGAGGTCATCTGGCGCGAGTCCACCAACGATGCGCTCCGCATTTACACGACGACCATTCCAACGACGTACCGGTTCCACACGCTCATGCACGATCGTCAGTATCGGGAAGCGATCGTCTCGCAGCAGACGGGCTATAACCAGCCGCCGCACCCGAGCTTCTTCCTTGGCGACGGCATGGCTGTGCCGCCTGCGCCGAACGTCGTGACGTCGCTGCGCACGCTGCTCGGGCCGGCAGCCCCCGTGTTCACTGCCGTCTCAGAGGACACGGGCGCGTCTGCCGCCGACTTCGTCACCCGCGACTCCAGACTTGCGCTGAGCGGCACCGCGGTACCAGGGACCAGCGTGACTGTCACCCGCTTCGGAGTAGGGGTGATCGGAACGGCCGCGGTCGACGGCGCGGGCAGCTGGACGCTCGATTACAGCGGCACCGCGCTTCCGGAAGGTGTCTCCACCTTCGTCGGCACGGCCACCGACGGGACGGGGACGACGGGTCCGCTGTCCGCGCGATTCGGGATCACCGTCGACACGACCGCGCCTTCTCCTCCGATTATCGAAAGCGTGGCCGCCGAGCCTGGACTGGTGCTGCGCGGCACGGCGGAAGCGGGAGGCAGGATCGAGGCGACCCTGGCCGGCACCGGTACGTTCGGGACCGCCATCGCCGACGCCGCGGGACGCTGGACGGTGAGCGCGGGGTCGCCGCTTCCACTCGCCTCGCATTCGTTCACCGTCACCGTCACCGACGTCGCAGGCAACACGAGCGCCCTATCCGCGCCGGTTGCCGTCAACACGGCGGTCACCACGCCGTCCATCCTCGCCATCTCGGACGATACCGGCGCCCCGTCCGACGGCATCACGGCCGACAACAGGCTCGTCCTCACCGGCAGCGCCGCTCCGGGCGACACAGTCTCGGTCACGCTCGCCGGCTCCGGCATCATCGGCTCTACCATCGCGGGCGGCGGGGGCGTGTGGACCCTCGATCACACGGGCACGGCGCTGGCCGACGGAAGCTACGCGTTCAGGGCTACGGCGACGACCGCAAGCGGCTCGAGCCCTTCCTCGCCTGTGTTCCCGGTGATCGTCGACACGGCCGCTCCACGGGTCGTTTCCATCAACCGCTTGAATCCCACCGCCGCGTCGGGCAGTACCGACACCATCATCTTTCGTGTGACGTTCAGCGAGCCGGTGAGCGGCGTGGACGCGCCCGACTTCACGCTGACGTTCGGCGGCGGCCTGGCTGGAGCGATCTCCGGCCTCACCGGCTCGAGCGGTAGCGCGTCCGACGTGACGATCGGTCCCCTGTCGGGAGAGGGTACCGTGCGGCTGGACGTGAACGGCGGCGGCACCGGGATCGCGGACGCCGCCGGCAACATCCTGACCGGAGGTTTCAGCGCGGGACAGGTCTTCACGCGTCTTCTGGCGGGGAACGGGACGTGGCTGCGCGCCCTCAGCGGCGGCCTTTGGAGCGACAACGCCAACTGGCAGGATGGTATCGTCGGCAGCGGCGTCGGCAACACGGCGACGTTCAGCACGATCGAGCTGGTGGACGACAACGTCGTGCACCTGGACTCGCCGCAAATTATCGGGAACCTCGTCTTCGGCGATTCCGATCCGAGCTCGACGGGGAACTGGATCATTGACGACAACGGCAACCCTGGCAATACGCTGACGCTCGCCGTGGCCGGCGGCGCGCCGACCCTCACCGTCAACGCGCTCGGCAGCGACGCCGCGGCGCGGCTGGCGACGTCACTCGCGGGGACGGCGGGCCTCACCAAGATCGGTCCGGGCGCGCTGGTGCTCGACCGCGCCAACACCCTGACCGGCTCGGTCAATGTGAACGGCGGCACGCTGCGCCTGGATCCGGGTTCATCGCTCAACACGGGGGCGGGAACGGTGAATGTCGGCGTGACCGGTGGCGTACGCCTGCACGTCAACGGCGGATCCTTGTCGGCCGGTGGCCTGGTCACGATCGGCGGCGGCGTCGGGGGCCTCTTCACCCTCGACTCCGGCACGGCGACGTTCGCCGCCGTGCGCACCAATTCCGACTTCGGGAGCACGTTCCTCATCAACGGCGGCACTTTCTTCGCCACCGACGTCAACATCCGGCGCAACAGCGCGGCGACTCCCGACTTCAACTCCGGCTTCATCGTCAACGGCGGCATCGTCACCGTGGGGACCATGGGCCTGGGCACCAACAACTCCAACGGCGCGCTGACGGTGGCCGGTGGATCGCTCACCGCGACGGGCGCGGTCACCATCGGCAACCAGGCCACCGCCGGCCGCGGTGGGGCCATGCGGGTGATCGGTGGCATCTTCACCTCCACGGACGCGTTGAATGGAATCGTGCTCGCCCGCACCAGCGGAACCAACGTCAACAACGTCGCGTCCGCGGCCTTCACCGGAGGCGTGAGCACCGCCGAGAAGATCACGCTGGGCTTCAACGCGACCGTGACGGCGGGATCCGCCACCGTCACGATCAACGGCGGCACGCTTTACCTGGGGTCTGGCGGCATCGTCCGGAACGGCGCGGGAACCTTCGCCACAAACCTCAACTTCAGTGCGGGGACGCTGGGGGCGAAGGACACCTGGTCTACGTCCGTCCCCATCACCCTTCCCGCCGCTGGCAACGTCATCATCAAGGCGGCCGATGCGTTCGATGGGCCTCACGACATCGCGCTCCCCGGCGGCCTGTCCGGGCCCGGAGGCTTCACCAAGGCTGGCCTCGGCACGCTCGTCCTCAGCGCGGCGAACACGTTCTCCGGCGCGGTCGCCGTCAACGCCGGTGTCCTCCGTGTGGACGGCAGTCTCGGGACCGGCGATCTATTGGCCGTCAACGGCGGTGGCATCCTGGCCGGCGCGGGCACCGTCGATCGCGCCGTGGTCCTGGGCGCCGGTGGCATCATTCAACCAGGGAGCGCATCGCCGGGCTCCACCCTCACGGCCTCGACGCTGACCTGGAACAGTGGCGGCGCTCTCGCAATCGACCTCGCCGCCGGCAATCGGCTTACTCTCACTGGCGCGCTGAACAAAGGTGGCGCGGGCGGGTTGCACGCGGCGCTTGCGGCATCTGCACCGCTTGCGGCCGGCAGCGTTTTCACTCTGGCGACGTTCGCCGCGACAGACTGTGTGCCGAGCGACTTCATTTACAGCGGCCTGCCCGATCATCGCGGCGTCTTCCTGCTCGGTCCGACCAGCCTGCAGTTCCTGATCACCGGCGCCGGGCCCACTGCCGCCTACTCGCATTGGGCCTATCTTGCGGGCCTGCCCGCAGACCAGCAGGGGGCCGCGCAAGACCCGGACAACGACGGCCTCACCAACCTCCTCGAGTTCGTCCTCGGCCGCGATCCGCTCCACACGAGCGTGTCCGGAATCGTGGCCTCCACCGTCGTCGTCGATGGCCAGACGTACCCGGCCGTTGCCTTCGTTCGACGGCTCGACCTGGGGGGCGTGACGACGCAGGTGCTGGCCTCCTCTGATCTGACGTTCTCGAACCTGCTCGCTGTTGAACAAGTCTCCGCCACGCCACTCGGGGACGGCACGGAGGATGTCGTCGTCCGTTCGGCGGTGCCTCTCTCGCAGCGGCCGAATCAGTTCTTCCGCCTCGCGGCGACGCTTCCCGCCGGCGGAGGGGACAGGTGATGACCATGACGCTCTCGTTCCGGCAGTCCACTCTCGCCGTGTTGTTTACGGTCGGTGTGCTGACACCTCCGATTCTCCAGGCGCAGACGACGGTCACGTCGTCGCCGGTCGGCGTCACGAGCAGGAGGGTGGAACGCGGACTGTCCGGGTTGGCCGTTCCGCTTATCGTCGAGGACCTCTTCGTGGGTGTGGTGGCTTCGAACACTGCGACTGCTCTGGCCTTTCCGGTGAGCGACGGCAGCCTGGGCCCCCTGCTCGCCGGCGGCGGCAAGTACTACGTCGAGGTCGCGACGGGTTCGCTTGCCGGCGAGCGCTTCGATGTCGACACCGATGCCACCATCGCCGCGAATGATTCGACGCTGATCCTGACGCTCGGTGCGGGATCGGTCAGTACGTTAAGGGCGCTCACGACCAGCATCCTCGCCGGCGCGCGATGCATTCTGAGATCCCACGTGACCCTGGCGCGTCTGCAGCAGATGCTCACGCCAGGCCTGGTTGGAAGGGACAACATCTTCCTGGCGGATGCCGTTGAGGTCCTGGAGAACGGCCGGGCCGAGCGCTACTTCCTGCGCGCCGACCGCGTCACGTGGAGGAAGGCCGGAAGCGCTGAAGACTTTCGCGACAAGGTGCTGCCGCCGGACGGCAGCTTCGTTCTCGAATCCAAGTACGCCGCACAGGTCTGGCGGCACGCGGGCAACGTGCGCACGAACGCATTCCGGAAGAACCTGGTGCGCGGCGTCCAGTCGTTCGCTTCCGGTTTTCCCCAGGACCTCTCACCGATCCAGATCGGCGCGTTCGTCGACCCCGCCGCTCCCCAAGGCACTCGGTGGACCGGCAACAACGTGTTCGCGTTCGCCGACCAGATCCAGGTGTTGCTCGGTGCGCCGAGGCCATTCGAGCTCTTCTACCTGCGGGGCAACGGCTCGACCTGGCGCACGCTGACCGATGCCACCAACGTCGCGAGCTCGCCGATCCTCGGAGCCACGAGCCTGATCCTCATCCGTCGCGTCAAGCCAAACGGCGCCTTCCGCATTGCGCCGCCCTTCACGCCGTAAAGGGACGCGCGGTTCACCTCTGCGCGCCACCTGCATCGCCGGTGGGAACGGGGTATTGGTCAGCCCTGAACCTGCGGTCGCCCCGGCTATGTCCGAGGCAACGTGCTCCGCCTTATCCGACTTGCTTTCCAATGCGGACGATGGCATCGTCGTCGTCGGAGGTCGGGAACAGGGCATGCAATGGACATCGAGCAGGTACCGGCTGCGCTGCAGGAGCGACTCGGCGTCGAAGCGACCTCAGGGCTTCTCCAGCTGTTTGACAGGGCGCATCGCGAGGGGAGAGCGGACGTGATTGCCGCCTGCACGGACCGATTCGAGCGGCGGCTCGTTGAGGAAATCTCAGGCGTGCGCGTGCAGATCGCTCAGGTCGAGGCGTCGCTTCGTCGAGACATGGCGGAGATGGGCGCCAGCATCCGTCGAGACATGGTGGAGATGGGCGCCAGCATCCGCCAAGACATGGTGGAGATGGGCGCCAGCATCCGCCAAGACATGGCGCGAATGGGCGCTGACATCCGTCAGGAGATGACAGGTATCCGTCAGGACATGGCATCCGGCCGCGTGGAGCTCCTCAAATGGTGCTTCCTCTTCTGGGCTGGCCAGGTCGTGGCGATCGCAGGCATCATGGGCATGATGCTCCGGCTGTTCCGTCCCTGATCTCAGGACATCTCCGGAGCTGCGCGACGAGAAGTGCGCCAGAAGTCGGGAAAGGCCATTCGGTGGCTCGCGCCTTTCGCGCAGGACGCGAAGCCCAGACCCCTGGCGAGTTCATGTTCCAGCTGACCCAAAACGAAGTGGATTGTAAGGTCACAAACTGTAACCTTGGAGGATGATCCTCAAGCCGGGCATGATCGTCAGCTCCCGGGCGCGAGACGTCCTGATCGCTGTCGCCGCGGCCGCCGCCAGTCTTGCCCTCTACGTTGCGACGCTGCAGCCGGACTTCGGTGGTCCCGAGGACACGCCGAAGTTTCAGTTCATCGGCTACGTGCTCGGCGTCCCGCATCCGCCCGGGTATCCGCTATATGTGTGGCTCTCGCACGCCTTCGTCGCTCTCCCGATAGGCACGATCGCGTACCGCGCGAATCTCTTTTCCGCCGTGATGGCCGCCGTCGCGTGCTCGCTCGTCTACGCGATCGGCCGGCAGCTCGGTGCGCGCCGATGGACCTCGCTCTGCGCGGCGCTTGGACTCGCCACGGGCGCGAGCTTCTGGCGGAGCGCCGTCTTCGCGGAGGTGTACAGCCTGGCGGCCGTGATGGCGGCGCTGACCATCGCGCTGCTGCTTGCCTGGGGCGCGCGCGGCGGCGCGGGCCGGCTGCTCGCGGCGATCGGCGCCTTCGCTCTCGGACTCGGCAATCACCTGACGATTGTCGGCATGGCGCCGGCGTTCGCACTCTACGTGTATGCGCGCGACCGCCGCGTGTTGACGGTTCGAACGATGGCGGCGTCCGCCCTCGTGCTGTTCCTGGGCGTCGCGCAGTACGGCCTGATCGTGGCCCGCACCCGCCAGGAAGCGCCATATCTCGAGACCCGCGCGAGCCGTGTGGTCGATTTGGTCGGGATCGTGACGGCGGAGCGATTCGCGGGGAAGCGGTTTGCGTTCGGGCCGACGGTTCTGCTCACCGACCATCTGCCTGCGCTCGCGTCCCTCATCGCGCGTGAGCTCGGCATGGTCGGCACCGTCATGTTCCTCGCGGGCGTGGCCGCCGGCTTCCGGCGCGCGGACCGGGCGCTCGTCCTCGGTGCAGCGGCCGGCATGTTCGGGATGATGCTGAACATCTCCGGTGATCTCAAAGGATTCATCACGCCGCTCATGGTGCTCCTGTGGCCCTTCGCGGCGATCGGCATCGACGTAATTGCGAAGCACGTCCGATCGATCCGTGGCGGCGGTGCGATTGCCGCCGGGCTGGTGCTCGCCGCGGCGGCGATCCTGCCGGCGGCCAACCTCGTGGCGAACTACAAGGAGGCCGACCAGAGCGGGCAGACCGAGACAGCGCGGTTCCTGCGCGCCGCGTTCAGCCAGCTGCCGGATGGAGCGGCCTTCGTCGCCGAGGACTACTGGTCCGATATGGCGCTGCATTACTTCCGCTTCACCCGCGAAGCTGGTCCGGTCCGCGGGATCTCCCGCGTCGGATTCGACGCCGCCGAGGTGCGCCAGGCATCGCGCGAGGGGCGTCGTGTCTTCGCCTTCGCAACCGCGGCCACATTTCTCGCCGCCGAGGGCCTGCACTTCAGGCGATCGCCTGTTGACGGCGCGCCACTCGATCGGTGGCTCGCGCGGCTGCCGCGCGGGAGCCTCGTGGCGGGTGCGATGGCGTATATTCCCGCTCCGCCCGATCTCTCCGCGATCGGACATCCGAATGCCCGGCCTGTGGGCCGTCCTCGTTCGTTCGAAGCGTTCGCGGCGGTCGTGGGCCGGCGAGGCGCCGCGTGGAGCAGAGCCGATGACGCAACGTCCCTTTCCGTCGACGCGGCGTCGGTAGGAGTCCCGCTTCCGGTCTTCGCAGGGCCGCTGCTCGCCTTTGCCGACGCGAGGCTGGCGCGGATCGATTTGAACGGACGCACGATCGCGCGCGCCGACACCGGTCTTGCGCTCGCCGTATTTGCGCCCGACGGCACTCTGCTGCGCGCGCTGGAGTTTCCATCCGGTGCGCCGCAGCTGGTGCAGCACGCCGGGGCGGTGTACGAGCTCGCAGGTCAATCGCCGTGCGCGGAGTTGACGACGGAGAAGTGGACCGATATCGGTGCGGTGCTCGCCAGTGGGAGCTGGGTCGCCACGATACCGGACATCGGATCGCTCGTCGTGGAAAGCGTGTTTCCGGAATCGCGCGACGTGCGCGCGAGGTCCAGTCTGCTGCTGGGCTACGGCAGCATACACACCACCATCGCGCGCGATCTCGACGGTGACATTCTCTCGACCGAGGTGACGCGATCCGGCGAACGCCGCCCGGTGTTCCGGCTCGCGCTCGACCGTCCTTTATCGGACGTGCGCGCGCGCGTGCGGCCTGGTGGATCGCGGCCGTCTCTCAGGCTGTGTTCGCACCAGGCCGTGCGTCCGCTGTTCGAGGGAGGCGGGACTGCGGCCGCGCTCAGCGCCGACTTCGAATCCGAGCCGTACTTCGGTGCAGGCTGGGGGGACGCGGAACGCACGGCCACGGGGCCGGTACGTCACGGCGAGGATGGGGCGACGGTGTTCCTGCCGCTCGAGCAGGGGCGCGCCTATCGCGCATCCCTGGATCTCGCCGCCGCCGAGACGCTGACGTTAGACCTGACTCTCAACGGCGTGCACGTCGGCGAGTGTGATCCGCACGCGGGGCGTCCGTGCGAAGTGGCGCTGCCCGCCGTCGTCGTCCGCAACGGAATCAATACGTTGACGTTGTCGCTGTCCGTCCCCTCGGCGCGAGGCCAGCAACGACATCTGTTCACATTCCGCGGTGCGCGATTCGCAAGGACACCCGTGGATCCACGCGCTCGATGATCTCGCGCCGGCGCCGCGCTGCCATGCCGGTCGCCCTATCGCCGGCCGAAGTGGAGCACCAGGCCGAAGCGGGCCCATCCGCCCGTGAAGTCCGGATCGCGCCCCCGCACGAAGTCCTCGACCTCGGCGACGTTGGTAAAAACGTCGCGCGCTTCGCCCAGCGCGTAATCGCTGAAGGCGGTGTTCGTGGACCGCATCCGAAGGAATCGCCAGCCGGCGTCTACGTACCAGAACCGCGATTCAGTACCCACCGAGGCCGACAGCAGCGTCCCCTTCACGCGCCCCGACGCATCTGACCCGGGTGTGGACAGCGTGGTGTGGCCGCTCCCTACTCCGGCGCCGACCTGAACATGCGCGCGCGACCCTTCACGCGGGTACAGCGCCGCCACCACCTGCTTCGTCTGCACGACGGTCTCGTTTCTGAAGCCGAAGCTCGCGCTCTTGTCGATGAACCGCAGGTAGTCGTTCACGCTGAACCTACGCGTATCGCGCAGCATCTCGAATGCACCGCCGACCGCCAGTCGCGGCGTGAGGTGCACCAGCGCGGTGCTCCCCCAGGACATGCAGATGCAGGACCTGTCGGTGGGTCTAAGCCCGCGCTGCTCGGCGAGGTCCTGCAACGTGCTGAGACCGTCGCGCCAGTCCCTCATCAGATTCAGGTTTGGTCCGGCGTGGAACCGCAGGGTCACACGCGGCGTCACGGGCTCCCGCGCTGATTCCACCGGCATCGGCTCGGGCGCCGGCGTTTGCGCGGCGGCGGTGTCCGGGACGCCGGGCGCGACGAGCGTGAGCATGACGAGCATGACGAGCCGGTTGATGATCAGCGCACTGTGCATCGTGTCTCGGCCGGGGCTTCGCAAACGGCGTGCCCGCGGGCCGAGTGACTACGCAGTCCCCGGCCTGTCGATCGCGCCGCCAGATCTGTAATCTCACTGACGATGTTCGCCACCACGCTCAGACGCGATCGCCATCGTGTTGGCGATACGCGGGATCAATCTGGACGTTCCGGGTGCTGCGCTGATCGCGCAGGCCGGCGAGCGCATCGCCTGGCACAAGCGCAGCGCCATGGTCATGGCCGAGGAGCTCCAGGCGATGACGCTCGAGTGATTGTTCCGATTCGGGATTCGGGATGAGCGATTTGGGATCAGCTGTCCAGGCGGGAGGTGTTGTGTACGGTGACTTCGGCGACGACCTTGACCGAGTCTCGTATCTGCTCGGTCAGCATCTGAAAATACCGGCGGTTGTCGTCGGCAGACAGCTTGATCTCGGCACCCACGGCCGCCAACTCGTCGTTGACCCTTGAGAATCCCTTTCCCATGTCGCTGCGCAGGTCGTCGGCCATCATCGCGCCTCCATTCTAGCATCGTCGCTTGCTCGGATCGTGCCAGCGCGACGCACGAAAAAACGTTCGAAATCTGTCGGAGCCTGCCGCGCCGAAGCCCGAAGGGCGAAGGCGGGTACGCAGAATCAGCGCGCTCAGACAGGCGAGGCGTGCACATTGCGGACGTCAACTTCACACAGGCGACCACACACCACAATGTGTGGTATATTGTGTGGATGGCGACGAACCTCGACCTCGACCCGGCTCTGGTTGAGGAGGCGGTGGCCGTCGGGGGGCGGCGCACGAAGAAAGAAGCCGTCACCGAGGCGCTGCGGGAATACATCGCCCGCCGACGCCAGGCGCAGGTCATCAGCCTGTTCGGGACCGTCGATTACGACCCGAAGTACGACTACAAGAAACAGCGGCGCCGCAAATGAAGGTGCTCGTGGATACCTCAGTCTGGTCGCTGGCGCTCCGTCGTCGGGCCCGGTCGGAGGAGCCCGCAGTCGAGGAACTACGATCGCTCGTCGACGAGGGACGCGTGGCGATGATCGGTCCGATTCGCCAGGAGCTGCTGAGCGGGATCCGCACGACGGAATCGTTCGAGCGGCTGCGGGATCATCTCCGGCCATATTCCGACGAACGGCTCGAGACTGCCGACTTCGAACGCGCCGCCGAGCATTTCAACACGTGCCGAGCGCGAGGCGTGCAGGGCTCGAATACCGATCTCCTGATCTGCGCCGTGGCCGAGCGCCGGAATCTGCCGATCCTGACGACCGACGCGGATTTTACGCGGTTTGCCGCCGTCCTCCCAATCACACTGCACGGCCGTCTCGCAGAATGACGTCGCCGCCCATCGCGCTGCCGCTGAGCGTCGCTCCGTCACCGTCGCTTCTTCGACGAAGGGAACGAGCTGGTTCGGGCTTTCACGGCCTTGGGTTCATTCAACCAGGGACCGATGAGCGGGGTTCCCCAGGCTTCCGAAGGACGGGTCTCAGCGCATGCTCATCCCTTGACCGCGATCCCTTTCTCGAGCAGGAAACCGCGAATCCGCTCGCGCAGGTCTCCCTGGAGCTGCACGGTCCCGTCGACCACGGCGCCGCCCGTGCCGCAGGTCCGCTTGAGGTCCTGGCAGAGCTCCGTCAGAAACGCGGCGTTCTGCGGGAGGCCATATACGACGCTGACGGTCTTTCCGCCACGCCCGGCCTTCTCGATTCTCAGCTTGGCCACGACGCGCGCGGGAACGGGCTCGTCGGCGCTTCTCCTGCTGCAGCGGCACTCGCGGATCGGCCAGCCACACCCCGGGCACACGCGGCCTGCATCGCTCGAGTAGACGATCCTCGCGCCATCACGGTCCGCCATCCTGCGATCATCTCACACGCCGTCGCACGCGACGTACCGCGACCTGACCCAAACTGCAGCAACTGGCGATGGGCGTCAAGCAGCCCCAGCAGCCCTAAAGAGCTGCGCTACAAACCGTCAGCCTGGGCCTGAAGCGCGCGAAGTCTCAACGCAGACGTTGAAGTCACCGCTTCCCACGTCGTCGCCCTGACGTCCATCCAGCGTGCGCGAAGCGCCATCCCCATCTGCTGCCCTTCAAACCCACTCCACGTTCACCTCGGCATCGGTGGCAGAGACGCAGTAGCGGCGAGCGCCAGCCCCTTCCTCGATGGGCCCGCACGCCCCCGCTCGTCCAGGAATGCACATCGCCTAATTCGGCGACGCACCCGGTAGAATCTCTCCGTGGGCGAAACACGAGTCGATCTCCAGCACCTGCTCGAAGACCTGCGCGACGCCTACACCGGCGCGCTCGAGGAAACCATCCTGACCGAGATGGCCGCCAATGCGCTCGATTCGGGGGCCACGCGCATCCGGCTCCGCA
Source organism: uncultured Vicinamibacterales bacterium (assembly GCA_964476725.1). Classification (GTDB taxonomy): domain Bacteria; phylum Acidobacteriota; class Vicinamibacteria; order Vicinamibacterales; family 2-12-FULL-66-21; genus JALZOC01. Next base: position 62,116 of record CAYZBZ010000001.1, on the reverse strand, counting down.
CGAATCCGGCCGAAGCGACGCTGATCGTCGTGGACGACGGGCGGGGGATGCAGCGGCGGGACCTTGCGCGATATCACGACGTCGCGGCCAGCACGAAGTCACGCGGCGAGGGGATTGGCTTTGCCGGCGTCGGCATCAAGCTGGGCCTCCTGGTATCAGGCGAGGTCGTCACAGAGACGCGGCGCGGCGCCACCCATGTCGCGACGCGCTGGCACCTGGCCTCGCGCTATCGTGCGCCGTGGAAGTGGATTCCGCCGCCCGGCCTCACCGCGGCTCGCGGCACCGCCGTGCAGCTTCGGCTGACAAACCCGCTGTCGCCGCTGCTCGACGCCGGTTATCTGGAGGAAGCCATTCGCCGACACTTCGAGCCGCTGTTCGATCCCGCGTTCGACGAGGTGCTGCGGCGGCACTACACGCAGGGCATCGAATTCGAAGTGGACGGCCAACCCCTGGCGCGCGCGATCACCCCGGTCCGTGACCGGACGACGATCCCGATCCGGATGGGCCGCCGGCGCATCCCGTCGGCCATCGCGTCGCTCGAACTGCACGACGCGCCGCTGCCCGACGATCGCCAGGGGATCGCGATCAGCACGTTCGGCAAGGTGATCAAGCGCGGATGGGACTGGCTCGGTGTCACGCCGGCGATGCCCGCGCGCGTCTCCGGGCTGATCGAGGCACCGGATCTCGCAGCCTGCCTCACGCTCAGCAAGAACGATTTCATCCGTACCGGCCCACGCGGCGCGACCTACCTCGCTTATCGCAGGGCCATTCAGGAGGTGGTCTCGCGGCAGTTGACCGCGTGGGGCGATGCGCGCGACACCGACGCGCGCCCGCGCACCGTGCGGCTCGAGCGAGATCTCGAGCGCGTGCTCGAAGATCTCGCGGACGACTTCCCCCTGCTGCGGTCGCTCGTCGATCACCGCGCCGGTGGACAGAAGCGGCTGCCACTCCCGGGAAAGGGGCCCGAGCACGTGCCCGGGCCGCTGTTCGCGAACCTGCCCGCGGCTGACAGGCCGGATGGCGCGAATGGTCCCGACCCGAGCACCCCTGAAGAGGATGCGATGCCAGCCGAAGATGTGCTGCCAGCGGAGCCGCAGCCGCCACCGGGTGAGCGGGGCCCTGGGGAGCTGCCGCCGCCTCGCGAGAATGGAGACACCGGTGGCGCGGGCGATCGGTCGCCGAGCCCAATCGGCACGCTCTCGACCGTCCCCGGCCGCCGGCGTCCGGCGCGCTACGGCCTGCTGCTGCAGTTCGAGCCTCGTCCCGACGATCCGGAACTCGGGCGCCTCGTGGAGAGCACGATCTGGATCAACGAGGCGCATCCCGCGTATGCGCGCGCGACCGCGTCGCGCTCGGCCGGCTACCACATCGCGCTGACCGTCGCACTCGCGCTGGCGGCGCTCGTCGGCGCCGCTGACGAGCACGCGTTCATCACGCAGTTCCTCGCGCACTGGGGCGGCGCGAACGGAGCGAAGCGGGTGCGGAGAGGGGGGCGCAGGCGCCATTCCCCGCGGGCTTGATGCACTGGCGCAGCTCGACGCGGTTGTGGTTCGCGCGTTGGTCGCTGTCCAACGAGATTCAGCGCGCGGTTCTGAGGATCCGCGGTCAGAACGTCATGCTCGATTCGGACCTGGCCGCGTTGTACGGCGTCGACGTGAAGGCTCTGAATCAGGCAGGATCTTTCTGGAGCTCCACGTCCCGACTCACGTGAGATTCCAGTATGAAGACGTTCGTCCCCGGCGATCGCGTTCATATAGCGACGCTCGGTACCGGCATCGTGCGGGAAGTCCGCAACGGCGGCCGGTACCTGATCGAGCTGAAAGGCCGCTCGATGGTCGTAGTGGGCAGCCAGCTGGAGCCTGCGCCGGAGCGCCGCGCCACGAAGCGGCCCGCAGCGAAAACGAGCGCGCCGGATCCTGCCGCTGTCACCCCGACCCCCTCGCGCGCACTCGACCTGCACGGCAAAACGGTTCTCGAAGCGGTCGATGCGCTTGACGCATTCCTCAATGACGCGCTCCTGGATGGCTGCGCCGAGGTGCGGGTGATTCACGGGCGCAGTGGCGGCAGGGTGAAGGCCGCAGTGCATGGACGCCTGGCCCAGCTGCCGTCGGTACGCGCCTTCCGCCTGCATCCCGCCAATCCGGGCGTGACGCTCGTCAGGCTATAGCTGAGCGTCTGACGGCGGCGCTTGCGGCGCCAAGGCGGCGCTCCACGAGACGGTTCGTCTAAAGTTGGGTGTCGATGAACTGATCCAGTTTCCGCTCAAGCCGCCCGAAACGCGTGGTCATCTTCGATGCGAGCCGCTCCACATTCGTGTCAACGCCGGCCAGCTTCGCATCGAGGCGGTCGACTTTTACGTCAACGCCATCCAGTTTGGCGTCAAGGCGCGAGTACCCAAGCTCGGTGTACTCGCGCAGTTCGACCAGCGCGTCGGTCACCTCGGCAAAGCGGCGGTCCACCTTCTGCTCGAACGTCTCGAAGGGAAGTCGGTCTCGGTCATCGCTCCGCCTTTCCGCGAGTCTACCATCGTCCATCACCTCAGGACGACGATGGTGACGAGCACGATGCATGCCTCCCGAAGGGCGCCGTGATTGTGTGCGTTTTCGAGGCGGGCCGGACAAGAGCGCGCAATCACGCTGACGGGTGTTCGAGATCCAGATCGCAGAATCTGCCACGTGCCCTATTTGCTCGTCTGAGAATGACTGAGATTCTGGCGGACAGGCCGTGGTGATGAGCGCAGCAAGGGGCAAAGCCGCACGCGGGTGGCCGCGAACGGGGCGCCCCGCTTGGCGCGCAGGACCGTCTCACGTGACAAGCGCTTTTCGGTCCGAGCACCAAGTGGGGCTGTAATCCCTAATCTCCCTGACCGCTCCGAACTCTACGGCTGCTTTTCGTAGACCGCGACGTCGCTGCGCGGCTTCCCGTCGGCGGTTGTGCCTTTGGTGGTGATGGTCAGCGTCTTCCCATCGGCGGAGAGGACGCGCGTGTTCACGGCCGTCACCTTTCCACCCTTCTTGAACGTGCTCTCGCCGGTGGTGTCGTCGATGCTCTTGAACGAGATGGTGTCGACCTCGGGGTTGCCGATGACGGAGTGTTCCTTGCCGTCGTACGCGCCGGTCATTTCCCACTTCTGAGCGGCGCCGGTGGCCGGGACGACCTCGACGGCGATTGTCATCGAATCGCCGGCGGGCGTGTAGACAATGGTCATGCTCTTCGGCGCCGGTCCAGGGTTGTACGTGGACTTGGCCACGTTGAGCGTCCAGGTGCCAGCCATCCCCTTCGGCGCCTGGGCAAGAGCGGTCGACGCGAACGCGATACTGACGAGGATACCTGCGAGGGCACACGAAACCGCACGAGTCCGAGCTTTCATCCGATACCTCCTGTTTGCAGCAAGGCGCCATCGTGCGCCTGTATCGGTCCCTTGTCAACGCCGAACGTGCGGCCGAACGTGCGGCCGAACGTGCGGCCTTTGCGCGGCCGGGATCGGCCGGATACAATCCGCCGGTCCGTGTCACAAGCCCAGAACCCGAACTTCTACGCCGCCTTTGCGTCCGCCGCGGAGCGCTTCGGCGACCGCGTCGCGGTGGAGATGCAGGGCGCCGGTCGGTCGGACCAGGTGCGGTATCGCGAGCTGCGCGACATGGCGGAGCGCACGGCCGCGTGGCTGGCGTCGCGCAAGGTCGCGCGCGGCGACCGCGTGGCGATCCTCGCGGACAACGACGCGAGCTGGTGCGCCGCGTATCTGGGCGTGCTGCGCGCCGGCGCGGCAGCCGTGCCGTTCGATACAGCCTACAGCGCCGCACAGGTCGCGACGCTCCTGCTCGACAGCGGCGCGCGCGTCATCTTCACGAGCGCGGATTATGTCGGCGTTGTGAACGAAGCCGCCCGCACCCTGCCCAGCCCTCCCGCGATCGTCCTGCTGAGGGACACCGGCGACACAACGTCTGTCCATCACTCGTTCGCCTCGGTGCTCGCTCATGCCCCGGCAGGCGACGGCTGCCCCGCGACCTCGAGCGATCCCGCGGTCATCCTGTACACATCGGGGACGACCTCGGATCCGAAGGGGGTCGTCCTCACCCACGGCAACCTCCTGGCCGAGCGCGCGGCGGCGTTCAAGGTGGTGGGCGTGACGGAGAAGGACGCGGTGCTCTCCGTCCTGCCGCTGTTTCACGCGCTGGCGCAGATGGCGAATCTGCTGCTCCCATTCTCGGCCGGGACCCGCGTCGTCTTTCTCGAGTCGGTGAACAGCGGCGAGTTGACGCGGGCGCTGAAGGAATGCGCGATCACGTCGTTCGTCTGCGTGCCGCAGTTCTTCTACCTGCTGCACCGGCGGATCGAAGAGGAGATGCGCGCGCTCCCCGCGCCGACGCGCATGCTCGCTCGTCTCCTCGCTGCGGTAAACCTGCGCGTGCGGCGTCACGTGGGACTGAATCCAGGGCGCGTGCTCTTCCGCCGCGTGCTTCGGTCGGTCGGCCCCGACCTCCGCCTGCTCGTCACAGGCGGCGCGCGGCTCGATCCGGACACGAACCGGGCGCTGCACGCCCTCGGCTTCACGATTCAACAGGCGTACGGCCTGACGGAGTGCTCGGGCGCGGCGACGATCACTCGCGCTGGCGATCTGCACTTCGAGTCAGTGGGCCAGCCGCTGCCGGGCGTCGAGCTGCGTGTGCAGCCGGTGGCGCTCGGCAAGGACGGCAACGGGGACGCTGCCGGGAGGGAGGATGGCGAGGTGCTGATACGCGGCGCCATCGTCATGGAGGGATATTTCAACCGGCCCGAGCAGAACGCGATCACGCTTGCCGACGGGTGGCTGCACACAGGCGATCTCGGCTACCTGGATGATGGCGGCCGGCTCCACATCACCGGACGCAGCAAGGAAGTGATCGTGCTCGGGTCCGGCAAGAACATCTATCCCGAGGAGATCGAAGCGCATTACGAGCGCTCTCCCTACATCAAGGAGCTATGCGTCGCCGGCCTTACGCGGCCCGGCGAGCCGGCGGCCGAACGCCTGCACGCACTCGTCCACCCGGACGTCGACGCCATGCGGGCGCGCGGGATGGTCAACATTCGTGAGCTGCTCAGGTTCGAGGTCGAAGGGCTTTCCGTACAGCTCCCGCCGCACAAACGCATTCTCGGCTACGACATCACGCTCGACCCGCTGCCAAGGACGACGACGCGGAAGCTGAAGCGGTTTGCGGTGGAGCGCCTGCTGCGGGAAAGGGAAGCGGCGGACGCGGCGATCGCGGCGAAGGCATCCGTGGCCGGCGGTGCGTCCGGTGAGGAGACCGGCGTCGACCCTGTCGCGGCCCGGGTCCTGGCGGAGATGCGCCAGGCGATCCGGTCCGATGCGCCGCTGGCGATGGGCGCGCATCTGGAGCTGGATGTGGGGCTCGACTCGATGGAGCGCGTCGAGCTGTTCGTGCACCTCACGACCACGTTCGGGATCGAGATCACGGACGAAGAGGCCCAGACGCTTCACACCGTGGACGACCTCGTCGAGGCCGTGCGATCGCGGGTCGAAGTCCTGCCCGAAAAGCGCGAGGCGACGGTTCCATGGGAGCGCTTGCTGCAGACCCCGATGAGGGGCGACCCCTTCATCGCGGAGCTCGAGAAGCCGAAGCGGATTCGCGCGGCGCTCCTCTTCGTCCTCGTGAAGATCCTGTATGTCGTCAGCCGACTGACGGTCGGCCTTCGAGCCAGCGGCCAGGCGCACCTGCCGAAGCGCGGGCCGTACCTGATCAGCCCGAACCATCAGAGCTACATCGACGCCTTCCTGCTCGTCTCGGCGTTGCCGTACAGCGCGTTCCGGAACTTGTTCTTCGTCGGCGCCGCGGACTTCTTCGAGACGCCGTTCATGCGTTGGCTCGCGCGCACGCTGAACGTCGTGCCGATCGATCCGGATGCGAAGCTGGTCAACGCGATGCAGATGGGAGCCGAAGGGCTTCGGCGTGGGAAGGTGCTCGTGCTGTTTCCCGAGGGGGAGCGGTCGATTGACGGCGACGTCCGGACGTTTCGGAAAGGGGCCGCGATCCTGTCGCACTACCTCGGGGCGCCGATTGTGCCGGTGGCGATCGACGGCGCCTGGACCATCTGGCCGCGCCGCCAGGCCTTCAGCTGGCGCGCGCTCCTGCCGTGGAGCCGCACGCGCGTGCGGGTGCAGTTCGGGCCGCCGCTGCCGCCCGCCGCTCGGCCCGACTACATCGCGCAGACGACCGAGCTGCGCGACGCAGTCGTGGCGATGTGGGACGCGCTCCACGTCTCGCGAACGTCCCAATGAGCGGACACCGCCATTTTGCGGGGCGCCCCGTTCGCGGCCCGCGCTCCGCCCGCACGGCGCGGTGGGGAAGCTGTTCGCGAAGGCAACCGTGAGTGGGCGTGATTGAGTCAGTTTTGAGTCATCCGGCTTCCACGGCATCGTCGTCCACAGGGCGCGCGCCGGGCGGGGCGGGCGGGGGCGCTTCGGGGTCGACCGGCGCGTCTGACAGCAGCATGTCGGCCAGATACGCGTGAGCGATCTCGTCGTTTCGCGCGAGCAGCGTCTCGAGCGGCGTGCGGCGTTCGAGCGGCTGCCGTTCCTGCATGGACGGGTAGCTGCCGTCCTCCCGCCGCGGCGCGTAGCGGCACCAGAAGCCCAGGTGCCACAGGAGAAACTCGCGGATGCGGACCGTCGCGTATTCGTCCTCTCCCCAGTGCGCCCTGGCGAACGTGACGTAGCGCCGATAGAGTCGCAGTCGCGCTTCCGGCGAGATGTCCTCGTCCCCCTGGGTCGCTTCCCTGAACACCCAGGGCTTGATGAGCGCGCCTCGGGCGATCATCACGCCGGCGCATCCCGAGCGCTTCAGCGCCGCATCGATGTCGCGGGGGAACAGCAAATCGCCGTTGCCGACCACCGGCACGCGCACGGCTGAGGCGACTTCACCAATGGCGTCCCAGTCCGCCGCCATCGTGTATCGCGCCTGCCGCGTCCTGCCGTGCACGAAGATGGCGTCCGCGCCGCCATCGACCGCGGCCGCGGCAACCTCGACATGGTTCCTGGACTTGTCGTTCCACCCGAGGCGGATCTTCACCGTCACCGGAATGCGTTGCACGCGGAGCTTCATCGCCTCGACGATGCGGCGGACGCGGTTTGGCTGGCGGCCGAGCGCGGCGCCCAGCCCTTTGCGTGTGAAGTGGTCGATCGGACAGCCCAGATTGACGTCGACGAGGTCGGCCCCTCGCCCCTCCACGAGCTCCGCCGCCCATCCCATCTCGTCCGGATCGTTTCCGGCGAGCTGCACGCCGAAGAACGGCTCCTCGGGCGCGCGACGGATCAGGGCGAACTCGCCGCGCCGCCGCTGTTTGAGGCGGCGCGCCACGGTCATCTCACTCATCGTGATTCTGGCGCCAAGCTCGACGCAGAGCTGGCGGTAGGGGAGGTTCGATCCCTTCGTCATCGGGGCCATGACGCAGGCATTGCGGAGGACTTCGATGAGGGGTTCAGGGTTCAAGGGGTTCAAAGTTCAGGGTTCTCCACCTCACGCCAGTGTACTGCGCGCGGCCAACGACGCTGCCCCTGCCGCGCGGGTCCTGTCCGCGAAAGGTTTTGAAACTCTTTCTAGTCAAGATGACGGGAGGTTTCTTCAGAAGAAGGAAGCGGCTGTCACCACCACCGGCGAGCCCAGACCGCTGACACGACGAGCGCATGTTCCCAGTCCGGACGATTGAACGCGGTGGAGCCCTGGTAGCCCCCGCGCAGCGTGAAGTCCGGCGTCAGTCGATATCCCAGCGTCCCTTCGGCACTCGTGGCAGTCCGCCGGCCGGGCGCCGGCCCGGACAGCACGGGCGAGGAGGCCCGCACGGCGCGCCCCGCGGCGAACCATTGGGGGCTCAGCGTGCGGACGGCCTGCAGGTTGAAGCCGCGCGCCACCGCCGGCGAGATGGTGGTCTCAAACCGGCCGACGACCCATTCACCAGCGACGCGCGTGTAGCCGATGGCGTACTCTCCCTCGAGGTTGAACACCGTCGCGCTGGCCGCAGGGGCAGGCTTTCCTGAGATGGGTTCGCCCGTGCGGTAGCCGCCACGAGCGAAGCCGGCGCCGAAGCGAAGGCCCGGCACCGGGGTCACTCCACCGCCGGCGACGACCTGCGGCTCGGCGGCGGCCCGCGACTCGCTAATCAGGCTGCGCGCTCGTGCGGGCGTGCCGTCGGTCACGCCGCCACGCGCATCCCATCGCGTTCCGGACACGCTGACGAGGGCGCCGAGCGGATAACCATCGGACATCAGGTTCACGCGATCGAAACGGCCGTCAAACGCGGGCAGCGGCGCGAAGTAATAAAACGGGCTGCCGATGGTCGGATTCCGATCCGCGCTGAGCTCCAGCGTGGCAAGGCCGAGCGGCGACGAGATGATGCCGGCGTCGAAGCGAAACGGCAGGCGGGTGGACGATGTGTAGCGCAGTTGCAGCTGGTACATCTCCGCGCCCCAAACGCCCGCCCGGCGTTTCGCCCACGGGCGGATCACGGCGTCCCACCCGCCTCCGACGTGGATCGTGCCGATTGCGTCGAAAACCAGGAACGGATCGTCCATCGTGGCCGACGCGACGCTCCCCGAGACCACAGCTTCCAGCGCAACCCGGCCCGTCACCTCCTGCGCACCGGCGGTCACAGGCAGCCCGCAGGAGACGACGCTCATCGCGGCCGCGATGGTGACGGCGATGCGACGCCGGCTGTGGATCCTCATGCCCGGAGAGCTCTCAACGAAATGGGGATGGCGGCCGCCCGGAGGTGCGTCTCGCCTTTGGCTGCGGACATGTCGATGTCGGGCAACGCCTTGGCCAGCGCCTGCACGACTTCGGCATCGAACTGCGATCCCGCGCATCTCCACAGCTCGCGCAGCCCCTCGGAGGTCGCGCGCGCCGGCCGATACGCGCGCGCGCTCGTCATCGCGTCGAACGCGTCGGCGACGTGCACGATGCGGGCGACCATCGGGATCTCGGTCCCCTGCAGCCCGTGCGGGTACCCCTTCCCGTCAGGCCGCTCGTGATGCAGCTCGACGATGGGAATGTGCGGCTCCAGGAAGGGCACGCTGCGCAGGATGCGCGCGCCCACGCCGGGATGCTGTTTGATGATCTCGTATTCCGAAGGCGTCAGCGGCCCCGGCTTCATGAGGACGTGGTCGCTGATGCCAATCTTGCCGATGTCGTGAAGGAGCGCGCCCAGGCGAAGGACCTCGAGCTCGGTCTCATCGAGCTTCATGCCGCGACCGATCGCGAGCGAGACGGCGCTGACGCGCTCGGAATGACCCGAGGTATACGGATCACGCGCGTCGAGCGCGAGCGCCAGCGCGCGGATGGTGCCGAGATACGCGCTGAGCGTCTCCGCCTCGGCCGCCTTGACCGAGTGCATCATCGTGTTGAAGGCGACGGTCAGCGTGTCCACCTCGAGGCTGTCGCCCCCCGGCGCGACAGGGTTGTCGAAGGCGCGCGAATCCGTCATCTTCGACAGCGAGGTCGACAGCTTGTCGATCGGGCGCGCGATGGTCCGTGCGAGCCACAGGCTCGCGAGGCCCGCCAGCGCGAATCCCCCCAGCGCGATCCCCCCCATCGTCCGCAGCGCTTCGTTGACGGCGGGTCGTGCGGAGACGTCGATCGAGTCGAGGACGTAAACCTGCGCCGCCCCCTGCTGCACGAGCTGCCGGACTGCATATTCGGAGTCTGCGAGCGTGACGACGTCCTGCCAGGCCAGCGAGCGGATCACCTGAGGCGTGAGGGCCATCACGGCGGCCATGGGCAGCGTGGCGGCAGTCACCCGATCGCCCGAGACGATCACCGTGCGCGCGCCCGACAACTCGGACAGCTCCCGCGCGTATCGCTCGTCGAGCGCGTTCGCGAGCTGGAGCGTTCCGAGCTGGGTGTTCTGCAGCGTGACCGGGACAGAGGCGATTCGAAACACACCGGCCGGGATCGTGACGAATGTCGCATCCAGCCCGTCGCCCGGCGAGGCCACTCGTGCGTCGGCCGGCCACTCCCCGGCGCGCCGTCCCGACACGGCCACCAGCGTGCCCACGGCGTCGCGCACCAGCAGCACGTCCGGCTGGATGCGCGCGGTCAGCTTCCTCAGCTCGCCCGCGACGGTCGCCACGAGCTCCTGGCGGCCGACCGCACTGGTCGTGGTGTGCATTTCCGACTGGTAGGTATCGAGCGCCGCCTTGAGGGTCGAGTTCTCCGCGAGCATCTCGACCTGCGCCCGGAGCTCCTGGGCGCGCCGCTCTTCGAGCGCCGCGAGCAGGCGCTGCCCCGTCTCGAGCTTGTCGAGCACGCCCGCGCGCACGCTGCCGCGCGCGTTCAGCGTCACCACCAGCAGCACAGCCGAGAGCACGAACGCCAGCGTCGCACCGGTCACGAGCAGCGTTCGGACGACGAACCGCGGCGGGGTGATGCGCGCCATTTATCTGGTCACCACCGGCAGCGAGAATTCAACGCGAGCGGCGTCGCCGGCCACGATCTGAATCGGCTTCGTGGTCTCGCCGATGCGCTCGTGCCACGCGCTCAACTGATACGTGCCTGGAGGCACCCGGTCGATCGTGAATGTGCCGTCCGGACCGGGAACCGCGTAGAACCTGTGGTCGAAGACCATGATCGTCGCGGACATCTCGGAGTGAATGTGGCAGAACACCTTCACCAGTCCGGCGTGGTTGAACGTCCGCTCGCGCTTTTCCCCCTTCCGGAACCGTCCGAGATCGAAGGTGGCGCCGCGCGACAGCGAGAACACGTTGTGGAAGTACGGATCGTAATTGGGAAACTCCACGGTGGACGAGCGGGTAATCGCGGTGACGCGCGGCACGAACGCCTCGTCGCGCTGCGCGATGGGCGTGCGCGTGACCGGCAGCCCCGGTTCGACCGGAGGGTCTTTGACGAAGATGACGACGTTGGCGATTTCGGACGCCTGGGGTGTGGCCCGGTTCACCTGCCGGGAGGGGTAGGCTCCCGAACGCAGAGGCGTCCCACCCGACGCGACGAGCTGGACGATGCCGGTGATCCGTCCGGACGAAGGGACGGCGCGCCCCGAAACCGGCATCGCAATGAGGACCGCACACGTTCCCAGCACCGCCACTGATGCCCGGAACGGTACATTGGCGAACAGATCTGTAACGGATTTCGCGATCTTCGGGCGCATGGGAGGCCGATGTGCTGGTTGCGTGCCAGGAGAAGGGTGCCAGGCCAGGGGTGCCAGGGGTTCAAGGTTCAAAAGTTCCAAGGTTCAAAAGTTCCAAGGTGCCAAAGTGAGAAAGCGAGGGCACCCGAGTGAGAAGCGATAGTAAGACAAGGCGCTGTCCCGTTTGCGCTGTCGGGCCGGCCCGGGTACAGTTAACCGGTTAGGCGTCCCGTCCGGCTCCTTTGAGGAAGATACGGGGCGGTCGGCGTCAAGGAGGATGGTATGAAGCGGTTGTTGGCAGGGATGGGATGTGCGCTTCTCTTCGTGTCGGGTCCACGGGCGGCGGTCGCCCAGGAGACCAAGACGGTGAGCGGAGCGGTGACCGCGATCGCGGCGAATTCGATCACGGTCAAGTCGAATGGCACGGACATGACCTTCGTGGTGGATGCCAAGACGCATACGACCGCGCCGGGGGGGACGACCAAGATGAAGGCGGCGCAGGCCGAAGGGAAACCCGGCATCGCGATTACCGAGGTGGTGAAGGTCGGCCAGGATGTCGAGGTGACGTATCACGAGAAGGGGATGCACGCGGCCAGCGTCCGCGTGCTGACGTCGGTGCCGAAGGGGGGCACGCCGCCGCCTCCCCCGCCCGCACCGGCAGCCAAGCCGGCGATCGGCGTGGTCTCGGCAGTCAGCGGCTCGTCGCTGACGGTCAAAGGGACCAGCGCGGAATGGACGTTCGTGATCGACGCGAAGACGCACGTGACGGCGCCGGGGGGGACGACCAAGACGAAAGCGGCGCAGGCCGAAGGGAAACCCGGCATCGCGATTACCGAGGTGGTAAGAGTCGGCCAGGATGTCGAGGTCACGTATCACGAGATGGGCGGGATGAAGCACGCCACCGAAGTCCGGGTCACGAAGAAGGGCACGTAGTCTCACGGGTCACGGCGAACGCTTCAGTCACGGCGAATGCTTGAAAGGACGCGGACATCCGCGTCCTTTTTTTCGTGTCTGTCGGTCCTCCACCCCAGCGCGCACAAGACGCGCGCCGGGGACCCCGGTCTTCCACCCCAGCGCGCACACGACGCGCGCCGGGGACCCTTGACCGGAAGAGGTGCAGGTGCCTATGCTGCCGGAGCCACGTTGAACCACAGCGACCACAGCGGCGCTGGTGCGGTTGAGTCGATCTACACACATGCGCATTCACGTCGTCATCAGTCTTGCCCTGCTCGGCATCTTCCCGATGGCTGCGGGACTCCGAGGGCAGAACGTCGATCCCGGACGCATGGCGTTCGAGAGCCGCTGCGCCAGGTGCCACGGCGCCGACGGCAACGGCGGTGAGATGGGCCCCCCGATCGGGCTGCGCCTGCCGGCGCTCGACGATCAGCAGCTGACCAGACTGATCCACGACGGCCTGCCCGCTCGGGGCATGCCTCCAGTCATCGTCGCGGACCCGGAGCTGGCCGACCTGATCAAGTTCCTGCGCACGATCCAGCGTCGCGCCGAGGCGGTCCCTGTTGTCCGCATGAAGCTGCTGACCACCGAGGGCAAGCCGCTGGATGGACAGGTGCTCGCGGAAGGCTTCGACGACCTGCAGCTGCGGACCGACGACAAGCGCGTGCACCTCCTCCGCCGCGCGGGCGATCGCTTTCGGGAGGTGACGTCGGGGAAAGACTGGCCGACTTACAACGGCGATCCCGGCGGGAACCGTTACACCACGCTCACACAGATCAACAAGACCAACGTCGCCCGTCTTGCGCCGAAATAGGTGTTCCCCTTTTCTGGCGGGGGCCAATTGCAGGGAACTCCCGTGGTCGTCGGCGGGATCATGTATGTGACGGCTCCGAATGAATGCATCGCGCTGGATGCCGGAAACGGACGCAGGATCTGGCAGTTCAGGCGGTCGCGAACGGTCGGCATCACCGCCGGCAGCGCGAATCGCGGCGTGGGGGTGGCCGGCGATCGCGTCTTCATGGAAACAGACGACGCGCACATCATCGCGCTAAATCGTTTTACAGGCGACGTGCTGTGGGACACCGCGCTGGAGGACTGGCGCAAGAACTACGCCGCCTCGTCGGCGCCGCTGCCCGCCGGCAACCTGGTCATCTCCGGCGTGACGGGAGGCGAGCACGGCGCGAACGGATTCGTCGCGGCCCACGATCAGGAGACGGGCAAAGAGATCTGGCGATTCTCGACGGTCCCGAAACCCGGCGAGCCGGGATCGGAGACCTGGCAAGGCAAGGACATCGAGCACGGCGGCGCGCCGACCTGGTTCACCGGCAGCTACGACCCGGAGCTCGACATGGTCTACTGGCCGACCGGCAATCCCGCCAAGGAGTACAACGGGGACGATCGCAAGGGTGACAACCTCTATTCGAACTCGATTCTGGCGCTCGACCGCAAGACCGGCGCGCTCAAGTGGTACTACCAGTTCACTCCCCACGATCTCTGGGATTGGGACGCCACGCAGACATCGGTGCTCATCGACGCCACCTGGCAGGGCCAGCCTCGGAAGCTCATGCTGCATGCCGCGCGCAACGGGTTCTTCTACGTCTTCGATCGCCGCGACGGCACGCTGCTGCTGGCGAAGCAATTCATCAGGACCCTGACGTGGGCCAGCGGGATCGGACGCGACGGGCGTCCCATCAAGCTGCCCAACCAGGAGCCGACGCCAGCCGGCACGAAGGTGTGTCCATCGCAGGACGGAGCGACCAACTGGTACTCTCCCTCGTTCAACCCCGCAACCGGCCTTTACTACGTCCAGACCTTCGAGAAGTGCAGCATCTACACGAAGAGCGATCAAGGGGACTGGGAATCCGGCAAGTCCTATCTGGGCGGGTCGCAGCGCACGGCGCCGGACCCCAAGCCGCAGCGGATTTTGAGAGCGATCGACATCCGCACCGGCGCGATTGCCTGGAAGCTGCCGCAGCCCGGCCCCGCGTATTCCTGGGGTGGCACGCTGACCACCGCCAGCGGACTGGTGATTTTCGGCGAGGACGGCGGCGGCTTGATGGCGGCGGACGCGGTGACCGGCAAGCCGCTGTGGAGCTTTCAGACCAACTCCACGTGGAAGGCGTCGCCGATGACCTACATGTTCGATGGCAAGCAGTACGTCACCGTGGCAGCAGGGTCGAATATCATGGCGTTCGGGGTGAATCCCTAGAGATGGTTTAAAAGCCCGCTGGCGGCCACCCGCGAGACGTTTTGGAACCACTTCTAATCGCTAGTCCCTAAACTAATCGTATGAAGATGTGGCCGATTCTTGTTTTGACCATGACGCTGAGCCAAACTGCTGGAACCCAGTTTCCGCAGGCGGAGATTTCAAACTCCCGCATCCGCGCGACGCTGTACCTGCCCGACGCGCAATCCGGATACTACAGAGGCACGCGCTTCGACTGGTCAGGCGTCATCTCCAGCCTGGAATGGCACGGGCACAACTACTTCGGGCAGTGGTTCGAGAAATACGACCCGAAGCTCCACGACGCGATTGCGGGCCCGGTCGAGGAATTCCTCACCAACAACGCCGGGTTGGGCTACGACGAGGCGAAGCCGGGAGACCGCTTCGTCAGGATCGGCGTGGGGGCGGTCCGCAAGCCGGAGGAGCCTGCTTACCGCCGCTTTGCCACCTACGACATCGTCGATGCGGGCAAGTGGACGGTCAACAAAGGCTCGGACTGGATTGAGCTCGTCCACGAGCTGCGCGACACGGCGGGTTACGCGTACGTGTACCGGAAGAAGCTTCGACTGGCCAGGGACACGCTGGTGCTGGAGCACCGCCTGAGAAACACCGGCCGAAAGACGATCGCGACGAGCGTCTACAATCACAACTTCTTCACTCTGGACGGCCAGGCGACCGGCCCGGACTTCGTCGTGCGGTTCCCGTTCGAGCCGCACGCGGCCGCCGCGCTCAACGGCCTCGCGGAGACGCGAGGCAAGGAGATCGTGTTCCTGCGGGAATTCGTTCGGCCGCAGACGATGTTCAGCGAGCTGACGGGATTCGGGACCAGCGCCAGGGACTACGACATCCGGGTCGAGAATCGCAAGACGGGCGCCGGTGTGCACGTGACCGGCGACCGGCCCCTGTCGAAGCTTCTGTTCTGGTCCGCCGCGACGACGGTCTGCCCAGAGCCGTACATCGATCTCACCATCGAGCCCGGGAAGGAATCGTCCTGGCGGATCGCCTACGAGTTCTATCAGGTAGCGTCGTCGAGCAAGAAATAGAGACCATCATGAGAACCTTTTTCGTTTTCATCGCCGTGCTCGTGTCGGCGTCGTTTGGCGCGGCGGGCGATCAGACGCCACAGAGGACACGGGCAACACCGACGACACAGAAAACCGCCGGAACGCCCGTCCCGATCTTCGACGGCAAGACTTTTCAGGGTTGGGAGGGGGACCTGAAGATCTTTCGCATCGAGGACGGCGCCATCGTCGGCGGCTCCCGTCGGGACAAAGTGGCCCGCAATGAGTTCCTCTGCACGACGAGAACCTACGGCGATTTCGAGCTGCGGCTGAAGGTGAAGCTCCTCGGCGGCGACGGCGCCAACGCCGGTATTCAGTTCCGTACCAGGCGCATCCCCAACCATCACGAAGTGTCGGGTTACCAGGCCGACATGGGCAAAGGCTGGTGGGGCGCTCTTTACGACGAGTCCAGGCGGAACAAGGTGCTGAAAGGTCCCGACCAGGCGACGATGAACGACGTGGTGAAGATCGATGAGTGGAACGACTACGTGATTCGCGCGGAGGGGAAACGCATCCAGCTCTGGCTCAACGGCGTCCGGACCGTGGACTACACGGAAGAGGACCCCGCGATAGAAGCCACTGGCATCATCGCGGTGCAGATCCACGGCGGCCCTCCCAGCGAGGCGTGGTACAAAGACATCACGATCGTGGACCTGACGAAGAAGCAGGCGATCGGGTCGATTCCCCATCCGTCGTCCGGAGACGTGCTGCCTGAGCGCAGCGGCATCATCGGATGAGCCGCCGCGCTGTCACTTCCGGAGGACACTCGTGCGTGCAGACGCACGAAAGCGCCAAATGCGCCGTGCCAGTCACGGACCCGCATTTGCACAATGCCGGGCATGACTCGATACATGCGACGTAGCTCAGCTTCACTGATTGCGGCGCCGGTCGTTCTGGTCGTTCTGGGCATTCTGGGCATTCTGTTCATTGGCGCCACGCTCTCGGCCCAGACGAGAATCGAGCCGCGGAAGAACAGTTTCAGACCCGCTCAGGACGTGGCGCTCGGCCGGCAGGCGGCTGCTGAAGTTCGTCAGCAGTTGCCGATGCTGCACGATCGGCCGACGGAGAACCTCGTCGAACGCATCGGCGGCCGGCTGGTGGCCGCGATTCCCGCGCGGTTCCGGCAGCCTACCTTCCGATACTCCTTCGACGTGGTGAACCTGCGGGAGATCAACGCGTTCGCGCTGCCGGGGGGGCCGATGTTTCTCCACCGCGGCATGCTCCAGGCGGCCCGGACGGACGACGAGGTCGCAGGCGTGATGGCGCACGAGCTGAGCCACGTCATCCTGCGACACGGCACGCTGCAGGCGGCGAAGGCACAGAAGTTCCAGCTCGGGGCGATCGCCGGTCAGGTGATTGGCTCGATCGTCGGCGGACGCACGGGTCGCGTGATCGCGGAGGGATCCCAGTTCGGCCTCGGCACGTACTTCCTGAAATACGGCCGCGAGTACGAGCGCGAGGCGGACCTGCTCGGCGCGCAGATCATGGCGCGCGCCGGCTACGATCCGCGGCACATGGCCAACATGTTCCGGACGATCGAGCAAGAGGGTGAAAACCGCGGTCCGGAATGGCTGAGCGACCATCCGGATCCGGGGAACCGTCACGCGGCGATCAACCGCGAAGCGGCGACACTGAGGATCGCAGGCGCAGCCGATACAGGCGCGGCGTTCCAGTCAGTCCGTGCACGCCTCGCACAGATGCCGCCGGCGCCAACCCAACGCAGAGCGGGCTGAGCTCGCAGCCCCGATCAACGCGGAGCGCGCAGACAGGCAGGGCTCTCTTTTTACATGTGAATCTCCCGCCCTCCGCGCCCAACGGTGTGGGCACGGCAGTGAAGTAGACTACACCCCATGAAGGGACGACACATCTCCACATTCTCCGCGGCCGTGGCGTGCGCAGTCGTAGTCGCGACCGCTGCCCTCGCCGCACATGCCGGGGCCGCCGGCGCGCGTGTTGTGCGCGCTGGGGTGGAGGCCAGGGCCCCGCAGTCCGGCCTGCCGCCGCTCATCGATCGCGAGCTGTTCTTCGGCAACCCCGAGATCAGCGGCGCGACGCTTTCACCCGACGGCCAGTACATCGCGTTCCGGAAACCCTGGAACGGCACACTGAACATCTGGGTGAAGGAGACCCGTGAGTCGTTCGACCAGGCGAAACGGGTCACCGCCGAAACCCGCCGGCCAATTCCGGCGTTCTTCTGGAGCCGCGACAGCAAGTTCATTCTGTTCGTCCAGGATCAGGGGGGCGACGAGAACTACAACGTCTACGCGGTCAACCCGGGTGAATCCGTCGCCGCGGGAAAGGACGTGCCGAACGCGCGCAACCTGACGGAGGCGAAGGGCGCGCGCGCGATGATCTACGACGTCCCGAAGCACACCCCCGATCTGATCTACGTCGGTCTGAACGATCGCGATCCGGCCTGGCACGATCTGTACGAAGTCAAGGTCTCCACCAGCGAGCGGAAGCTCCTCCGGAAGAACACCGACAAGATCGCCGGCTGGATGATGGATCTCGCGGGCAAGCTGCGCCTGGCGACCCGCACCGCGGATAACGGCGATACCGAGATCCTGCGCGTGACCGACGCCGGGTTCGAGCAGGTGTACAGCTGCACGGTGTTCGAGACGTGCGGGCCGCTGCAGTTCCATCGCGACAATACCCGCGTGTACATGATCACGAACCATGGGCAGGCAGACCTCATCCGCCTGGTGCTGTTCGATCCGCAGACGAAGAAGGAAGAGCTCGTCGAGTCGGATCCGCAGAACCAGGTGGACTTTGGTGGCGCGATCTTCTCCGAGAAAACCGACGCGCTGGTCGCCACGAGCTACGTCGGCGACACGAGACGGATGTATTTCCGCGACAAGGCGTACGGAGCGGACTACGAGCAGATCAAGAAGAAGCTCCCCGGCAAGGAGATCTCGTTCGGGGGATCGACGGCCGACGAGCGCAAGTGGATGATCATCGCGTCGGGCGACACCGAGCCCGGCGAGCGCCATCTGTACGACCGCGATACGAAAACGCTGACGAAGCAGTACCGGGCATTCGAGAAGCTGCCGCGCCAGGACCTCGCCACAATGAAGCCGATCCGGTACAAGTCCTCGGACGGCCTCGAGGTTCCTGCGTACCTGACGCTGCCAAAGGGCGTGCCCGCGAAAAACCTGCCGCTGGTGGTCGTGCCGCATGGCGGACCGTGGGCCCGCGACACGTTCGGCTACAACGCGATGGCGCAGTTCTTCGCCAATCGCGGCTACGCGGTCCTCTCGCCGAATTTTCGCGGCTCGACAGGGTACGGCGAGAAGTTCCTCAACGCCGCCAACAACGAGTGGGGCGGCAAGATGCAGGACGACATCACCTGGGGCGTGAAGCACCTGGTGGCCGAGGCCGTCGCCGATCCGAAACGGGTCAGCATCCTCGGCGGATCGTACGGCGGATATGCGACGCTCGCCGGCGTCGCCTTCACCCCGGACGTCTACGCCGCCGCGGTGTCTATCGTCGGCCCGTCCAACCTGCTCACGCTGCTCGAATCGATCCCCCCGTATTGGGAAGCGGGGCGCAAGATGTTCCACATGCGCATGGGCGACCCGACGACACCGGAAGGGAAGAAGCAGCTCGAACGCCAGTCCCCGCTGTTCTCGGCCGCCAGGATCAAAACGCCGCTCCTTGTCGTTCAGGGCGCGAACGATCCGCGCGTGAAGAAGGCCGAATCCGACCAGATCGTGATCGCGCTGCGCGATCGCGGCTTTCCGGTCGAGTACATGGTCGCCCCTGACGAGGGCCACGGCTTTGCCCGGCCGGTCAACAACATGGCGATGTACGCCGCGATCGAGAAGTTCCTCGCGAAGCATCTCGGAGGACGCTACCAGGAAGCAATGACCCCGGAGGTGGCAACTCGACTGACGGAAATCACGGTCGACCCGAAGACGGTCACGCTGACGAAGGCGATCGATTCGGCATCCGTGAAGGCTCCCGAACCGTCGCAGCCGCTCGAGGCCGCATCGGCCAGCTACAGCGTGACCATCAGTCTGGCCGGCCAGTCGATGAAAATGGAGTCCACGAACACCGTCACTGAGGCAGGGAACACCTGGGTCGTGACAGAGACGATGAAGACGCCACAAGGCGAGGTCTCCGACGCGTCCGTGCTCGACAAGACCACCCTGACGTCCCGGTCGCGCGAGATCAGACAGGGGCCCCTTGCGATCAAGATCGCGTTCGGCGCCGACAAGGCGACGGGGACGATGGCGATGGGAGGGCCGGAAAAGCCGATCGCGGCCGACACGGGAGGCGCGCTGTTCGCCGACGGCGCGGCGGCCTTCCGCTCGATTGCGACGCTGCCGCTGAAGGAGGGCTATTCCACGACGTTCCGCAACTTCGATGTGCAGAAGCAGAAAGCCGCGCTGAAGCAGGCGAAGGTGAGCGGGGTGGAAGACGTCACGGTGCCGGCGGGCACATTCAAGGCCTGGAAGGTCGAGATCAAGTCAGCCGAGGGGGAGCCAGGCGAGCAGACGGTCTGGATCGACACGGCCTCCAGACGCATCGTCCGGATGTCCGCCACGCTTCCGCAAATGGGCGGCGCCATTTCGACGTCGGAATTGACCAAGTAGGACCAGACGATCGGCTTTCATCATCGTTGGCCGCCGGCGGCGAAGCTGGTCACGGCGTCGGCTTCCGTGTTGTACGCCTCGAAGACGTTCAGCAGCCCGGTGATTCTCAGGATGCGGTGGCTGCGCTTCGTGAGCTGCAGCAGCTTGACGTCCCCGCCCTGCCGGCGCACGCTCACGTACTTCTCGACGAGGGCCCCGACGCCGCAGCTGTCAATGTAGGTGACGTCCTGCATGTTGATCACAATCTTCAGCCGCGACTGACCGATCAGCCCGTTGACCCGCGCACGGAGCACGACGTCACCTTCGTCGAGCACCAGGCGACCCTTCAGATCCAGGATCGTCACATCTCCAACCCAGCGTTCGGTCATCGTCATCGCCATGGGAACCTCGGCGTGAACGAGGGGACTGTGGGCGGATTATACGGGTTCGGCTGGGTTCCGCAAGGTTCGGCGGGGTTCTGGCGTTAATTAAGAGGCTTCGGCCTTGCGGCGGGACTTCTTCTCTTTCGGGCGGCCGACGACCGTCGCCAGATCCTGGGCGAACGGGGTGGAGGCCTCGATCGCGGTGGCGATCTGCTCGTCGAGCAGCGTCGCGGCCGCCGACCCTTCCAGTGCCGCGCGGTGCCCATAGAGCTGGCGCGCGCAGTCGAGGTTGTCTTTCAGCCGCGTGCACAGCTCGTCGGCGGCCTTTCCTGATTCCCAGTCCGCCGTGTACATCTGTTCGGCTTCGTGGAGGAGCATGGCCGCGTACTCGCGCAGCTCGTTGAGGGTCTTGAGCTCGTGGGTGTGCCGCATCAACAGCACGACGGTCTGCGCAACCAGCAGCTTGGCAAACCCCACGCTCGACTTGTGGCTCGTGGGACCGCGATCCGAATCTTCCGCATACACGACGGCAAACGGTTCACCCTGGAGCACGATGGGCAGCGCGAGCGCCGCTGACGGCGTGCCGCCGAACGGCGTGCCGCCGTGGTCGGCCAGCTCGCTCCCCGTGAGACGCTCGATGGCGCCGGACGTGACGACGCGCGTCAGCAGCGAGTCCAGGTTGAGCGGGAACACGAACTTCGTGACGTCGGTGGTCTGCTCGAACCCGACCTGCAGCTCTCCCTCGAGGCAGTTCCCCTTCACGCGGAAGACAGCCACACGCGGGAACTCAACCGAGAGCCCCGTCACGAGCGCGGACAGCAGATCGGGGACGGTGCCCACGCTCGCGAGCTCGCCGACGGTGTGCACCGAGGCGTCGAGCAGCGCGATCATCCTGTCGACTTCCCCACGCAGCGCCTCGGCCTCAGCCCGTACGCCACTGCTCTCCTGTTCGCCGCTGGCGACCTGCTCGCGGAACTTCGCTTCTCCCTGGCGGGCGTGCTCGAGCGCGCTTTCGAGCTGCCGGATGGCCTCTTCGTGCCGGGCCTGGCTGCTCTCGAGCGCGTGAACGCGCCCGCTGCTGGCTTCGAGCTGCGCGACGACGGCGCCACGCTCGACCGCCATGCTGTCGCGCTGCGCCCGTATCGCGTCGCGCTCCGCGCCGACTTCGCGCGCGTTGGCCAACTCCGCGCGCAGCGTGACGCACTCGGCGGTCTGCTGTTCGAGATCGCCTCCGAGCCGCACCGTATCGGCGAGCGCCATGTCGAGCAATCCACGCGCTTCCTGCAGGTCCTTCTCGAGAGCCGATCTGGCGTCGGCCTCGTGCTGACGCGCGGATTCGATCGCCTGACGCGCGGACTCGAGCTGCTCGTGTGCCGCGCGCAGATCCTCTTCCACCGCCGCCTTCGCCTGCGTCTCGTGCCTGCACGCCGCTTCGGCTTTTCGGCACGCGGCTTCGAGCTCGGTGTGCGCGTCGACCGTCACCGTCAAATCGCGGTCGGCCGCGTCGGCGCGCTCGCGCTCGTTCTGGACCTCGGTCCGAAGCGCGTTGGCCGCCGCTTCGGCCTGCGCGAGCGAAGCCGCCAGCCGCTCGCTTTCGGCCCGCTGCGCCTCCATCTCTCCGCGCACGGCGTTCACCGTCGCGTGGGCCTCGTCGCCGACCCGGCGCACCTGCTCGGCGGCGGCGTGCGCCAGCCTCGCGACCAACTCCTGGATGTCGTGGTCGAGCTCGGGAGGGGCTTCGAGCGCGTGCGTGGCAGCCTCGAGCGCGTCGCGCACCGTCCGGAGCTGCTGAGTGGACGCTTCTGACCGGTTGGCGAGCAGCCGCGCGAGCAGCGCGGACGTTTCCTGTGCGGCGTAGTCGTGGAATTCCATCGCTGGATACAGGGAGAAGAAGTCGATGCCCTGCAACCCAGGGACCGCATACGAGGCCAGAAATGCCCAGATTTTCGATGGCTTTCGTGTCTGCCCCGATCCTCTCTTAACAGTTCGGTATGTTGACGCACCGATTTTGTAACCAGGCCCCAGGGGTCGGCCGGCACGAAGGCGCGGGAACTTCGGACCCAGGCGCCGTCCGGGCCGCGGCTGCTGCCTCTGGCAGCGAAGCCATGCCCCTGACAACCGGGCTTACGCGTCGTGATGCGTCGAGATCATCAGGAACCACGGAGTGGACGAGCGACCGCTACCAGCGGAAGGCCGTGCGCGCGGCTTCGCCCGAAAGCCGCTCGTAGAGGCGGCGCGCCGTGTCGTGTCCGAGATAGGGAACGTCAACGCGGTGCGAGGCATCGCCGGCGCCTGCGGTGTCCACACGAACCCGTGCCATGCGCCACCGGCGATCGAATGGGGATTCGTTCATCGTGACTGCCTGGATCTTCGTGAAACGCGCCACGCGCACCGTCCTCGAGATCCACCCGGTTCGAAACAGCACCGCACGATCGGTCAGCGCCCAGCCGACGTGTTTCACGTACAGCCGCGCATTCACGTACCCCCAGACGGCCAGCATCGACAGCAGCACGAGCGTCCACCACTTCAGCATCAGCACGAACGGCGCCGATATCGCGACCGCAACGATAAGCGAGCCCTTCAGCTCGCGCCGGAAGCCTCGCGGGTCGATCGGGCGCCATTGAACGTCGGTGATGTCGATATCGGGCAGGACTTCCCGAAGCAATTGCGGCAGATCCCTGACCCTGATGATCGGCGCCAGCGACTCGCGTGTCGCGGCGCCTCCTTCGACACCGTTCCCCCCTGCAGTGTCTGCACGGACGGATGCCGTCCTGAACAACCGGTGAAGCGGTCCCTCGCGGATCGTCAGCATCTGGATACGACGAAGCGGAATCGTGGCCATGACGCGCGTGAACAGTCCGAATTTCGCACGCAGGTCGTCACCCGTGCGGTCGAGCGTAAAGCCGTACAACCGGATGAGCGACCAGCCCATCGACATGACCCGCATCACGACTACGAGCGCGCCAAACGCCGCCACGCCGAGCGCAAGCCGGCCAGGCGGTGGCATGCCTCCGCCGATGAGCCCCCGCACGAACTGACGAATCATTCCGCGGCCGGATGCCTTCTCGCCAAACACCATGTCGATCGTCGAATCGAACAGCCCAAGCTCCCAGAGGAGACCAAAGGCCGCCCCGGCAATCACCAGACCGCGGCTGTCGATGAACCCCGCCAGCAGCAGCTCGCGCGGGCCCAGCCGCAACAGCGCGCGCCGCTCCGGCAGCGCGCCGTCCGATGGCATGACGGAAGAGACGGCCGACTGTCTGCCGGAAAAAACATTCGCGCGCATTTCCTCGAGCGCGGGGAGCGGCAGCACGCTCATCCTCGCTTCCGCTTCCGCTCCGCTGCCCGTCTCTATGCGGACCTCGACGAGTCCGAGCAGGCGATGGACGACGTTCTGGACCGCGTCGATGTTTTGAATGCGGGCGTAGGGCACGTGGCGCTCGTTGCAGAAGATGAAGCCGCTCTTGATGACGAGCTCGCTGGCGTCGAAGCGATACCGGAACGACAGCGAACGGACGACTGCCACGACCGCCGACGGAATCAGCAGCACCATCAGCCACGCTTGCCAGTCCCATCCGGCCGACCCCGCCCCGACGAGCACGAGGAGGCCCGGGACCAGAAACTGCTGGAGCTGCCCGCTGAGGTCGAATACAAACGACAAAGGATGGAGCCGCCGTTCAGACGGCGTCATCGCTTCCTCCTGGCAGCAGATGATTGCGGAGGCTGAAGGCGACCTGGTGGTTCAGTCCCGGCAGCTCGACCCTCGAATGATCGGTGCCGGCCGTGTGAATGATGAGACGGCCGAGGTTGTAGGAGCGCTCCATCGGCCCCTGCGATACGTCGATGTGCTGTACGCGCGATTTCGGCACGCACGTCACCGCGCGCCAGACGACGCCCGAGCGGATCTCGATGCCCTGCGCGTCGAGCGTGTACGAGGTATGCCGATGCTCGAGGACCGGCCAGGCGTAGCACAGCCAGCCGACGCCCGCCGTCAAGGCAAGCCACAACGGAGCGAACATCAGGGTCAGCCACCGCGGCAGATCACCCGCCAGCCAGATGATCACCGACGTGATCAGCATGCCGGCCGAAACCGAAGCCGTGACGATCCACCCCACGGCGCGCTGGAACGGCACGAACTGCGGATCGAGCCGGCGCTCGACGCCGTCCGCGATGCCGGGCGATTCGGTCAGAACCACGGACCGTTCGGCCATGCTCGCCACTATAGCCTGCCGGGGCCAGGCCCCACACTCCGACTGATCGATCGACGACGCTGTCCCTCGTGATTTCTTTCCCTCACCCTTCCAGCGATATTATCCGTGGCGCGGATCTTCCGCCTGAAGAGGATCTTCCGCCTAAGGCGGAAGCTACAAAGGACATCGAACATGCGTCTACGTCTGGCCAGTACCGCGGCTGCTGCGTGCGTGATGGCTGTTGCGCACGCCGGGATCGCCGGCGCACAACAGCGGCCATCCCCCACAGAGCGCCCCGCATCCACCGAACAGCCTCGGCCGTCACCCAATCC
The DNA here is from genome assembly GCA_964476725.1 of uncultured Vicinamibacterales bacterium. Lineage (GTDB taxonomy): Bacteria > Acidobacteriota > Vicinamibacteria > Vicinamibacterales > 2-12-FULL-66-21 > JALZOC01. The sequence continues at coordinate 37,265 of CAYZBZ010000001.1, read as the reverse complement.
CGCGATGCCGGGGGCGCGCACGCCCACGCCGCCCCCGGAGGGGGCGCCGCAGCAAGGGGGAGGTGCGCCCGTCGCGCCGAACGCATACGCGTCGACATATCAGCCGCTGCCGTCCCGGACGACGGTCATCCGCAACGCGACGATCCTGACGGCCGCCGGCCCGGCGATCGAGCGCGGCTCGATCCTCCTGCAGAACGGCAAGGTCGCCGCGGTGGGGCAGGCCGTCGACGCGCCGGCGGACGCGCTCGTCATCGACGCGAACGGCAAGTGGGTGACGCCCGGCATCATCGACACGCACTCGCACCTCGGCGTCTATCCCGCGCCCGGCATCGCGGCGGTGCAGGACGGCAACGAGATGACGAGCCCGGACACCGCCGAGGTCTCCGCGGAGCACTCGATCTGGCCGCAGGATCCGCAGTTCGATCTCGCGCTCGCCGGCGGCGTGACGTCGATGCAGATCCTGCCGGGGTCGGCGAACCTGTTCGGCGGACGCGGCGTGACGGTGAAGAACGTGCCGTCGCGGACGGCGGAAGGGATGAAGTTTCCGGGTGCGCCCTACGGGTTGAAGATGGCGTGCGGCGAGAATCCCAAGCGCGTGTACGGCTCGCGCAACAGCGCGCCGCAGACGCGGATGGGGAACGTGGCCGGCTATCGCCGCGCCTGGCAGGCGGCGTCCGAGTATCGCGACCGCGTCAAGAGATGGAAGGACTCGGACGCCGATCCCGAGAAGCGCCCGGATCGCAACCTGCAACTCGAGACCCTTGCCGGCGTGCTCGACGGCGAGATCCTCGTCCACAACCACTGCTACCGGGCGGACGAGATGGCGATCATGATCAACATCGCCAGGGAGTTCGGCTACAAGATCACTTCCTTCCATCACGCGGTGGAGGCGTACAAGATTCGCGACCTGCTCGCGGCCAACCTCATCTGCGCGAGCATGTGGGCGGACTGGTGGGGCTTCAAGCTCGAGGCCTACGACGGCATCCGCGAGAACATCGCGCTGGTGGATCAGGCGAAGGGATGCGCGATCGTGCACTCGGACGACCCGAACGGGATTCAGCGGCTGAATCAGGAAGCCGCCAAAGCCATGCGCGCGGGGTGGGAGGCCGGTTTCACGATCGAGCGCGCCGACGCGGTGAGGTGGCTGACGATCAACCCGGCAAAGGCGCTCGGCATCGACAAGGTCACCGGCTCGCTCGAGCCGGGGAAGAACGCGGACGTCGTGCTGTGGTCGTCCGATCCGTTCAGCGTCTACAGCCGCGCGGAGCAGGTGTTCCTTGACGGCGCGCTGGTCTACGACCGGAACGATCCGTCGAAGCAGCCGAGGCGGGATTTCGTGACGGGGATTCTCCCGCAGGGAGGCGTTCGATGACGCTTGCAGCCGCCTGCCTCCTTGCCATCTTCAGCATTCATCATCCGGTAGCGCAGGGCTTCAGCCCTGCCCTAACCGCGCCGTCGCCTCAGACCGCGCCCGCCACGCGGCGTCCGCAGCCCCGGCCCGCTGCGCGGCCTGTGGAACCGGCAGAGACGATCGCCATCACGAACGCGCGCGTGCTGCCGGTCGCAGGGCCGGCCATCGAGCGCGGCACGGTGTTGATCCGTGCGGGGAAGATCGCGGCCGTTGGCGCGGACGTCCAGGTGCCGGCCGGAGCGCGGGTGATCGACGGCACCGGCAAGGTGGTGACGCCCGGATGGCTCGAATCTGCGACCCAGATCGGCATCGTCGAGATCCCCTCGTCCGCGGAAGGCACGGCCGACCAGACGACGACCGACCCGGGCCTGAGCGCGGCGTTCAACGTGGTCGATTCGTTCAACGGCGACGCGACGATCATTCCGATCACGCGCGTCGAAGGGATCACGAGGGCCGTGGTCATGCCGGCGGGGACCGGGCACGTGCTCCGCGGACAAGGGGCGGTGATGATCCTGAGCGGCGCGCAGGTGCCGGAAAGCATCAGCAAGGCGCCGGCGGCGATGTTCGCCGCGCTCGGTGAATCGGGCGCGGCGGCCGAAGGGGGCTCGCGCGCCTCGGCGATGCTCCGGCTGCGTGAGGCGCTGCAGGATGCGCTCGACTTTTCGCGGAATCGCGCGGCCTGGAACAACGCGCAGCGACGCCAGTACGGACGCGGCCGGCTCGACCTCGAAGCCCTGGGGCCCGTGGTGCGCGGGGAGCTGCCGCTGGCGATCGAGGCGAATCGCGCGAGCGATCTGCTCGCGGCCATGCGGCTGGCGCAGGAGTTCAACCTGAAGCTGATCCTGATGGGCGCCGCCGAAGGATGGCGGGTGGCGGACCAGATCGCCGCACGCAAGGTGCCGGTCGTCATCAAGCCGCTCACGAACATCCCCGGCTTCGACTCCCTTGGCGCGAGCCTCGAGAACGCCGCCCGGCTGTCGAAGGCGGGGGTCACGGTGGTCCTCTCGTCGTTCGACACGCACAACGCCCGCAACCTCAGGCAGGAGGCCGGGAACGCGATCTCGTACGGCATGGATCGCGACGCGGCGCTGCGCGCGGTCACGCTCGAGCCGGCCCGCATCTGGGGCATCGCCGACCGGTACGGCTCACTCGAAATCGGCAAGGACGCCGACGTCGTCGTGTGGTCCGGCGACCCGTTCGAGCTGACGACAGGCCCCGAACACGTGTTCATCAACGGCCGCGAGATGCCCAAGGAGACCCGCCAGCGGCTGCTGTTCGAGAAATACAAGGTCATTCGGTAAAGGCTGATTAGAAGGCTGAAGTTCGAAAGACTGAAGTTCGAAACTGCTACCATGCGCGCATGCATGGCCTCCTCTCGCTGGTCTTCGTTCTGGCGGCAGCGGTCGCGGTCCTGGCGGCGCCACAGCCACCCAGGCCACGCGCACGTGATCTTGGCGTGCCCTTCGAGGGAACGCCTGGGGCGCTGAACGCGATCACCGACGTTGCCGGCGTCGAGGTCGGGCTCGTGACCCTTATCAGCGGCGATGGTCCACTCGTCGTGGGCAAGGGGCCTGTCCGCACGGGCGTCACCGCCATCCTTCCACGGGGCAAGCGATCGAACGATCCGGTGATGGCCGGCTGGTTCTCCATGAACGGCAACGGCGAGATGACCGGCACGACCTGGATCAGGGAAGGGGGCTTCCTCGAAGGGCCAATCTTCATCACCAACACGCACAGCGTCGGAACGGTTCGGGATGCCTCGATCGCCTGGGCCCTGAAGCGGGGGGCCACGCACCAGCCCTGGTCGCTGCCCGTCGTGGCCGAGACCTGGGACGGCGCGCTGAACGACATCGACGGGTTCCACGTGACGCCTGCACATGTCTTCCAGGCGCTCGACGGCGCGAAGAGTGGACCGGCCGCCGAAGGGAATGTCGGCGGCGGCACGGGGATGATCTGCTACCAGTTCAAATGCGGGACCGGCACGGCGTCGCGGACGGTGGCTGCCGGGTACACCGTCGGCGTCCTGGTGCAGGCCAATCATGGGCGGCGCCCGGAGCTGCGGATCGCGGGCGTGCCGGTCGGCGCCGACCTTCCCCTTCCGCCCCCGCGCGGCGGCAACGATCCGGAGCAGGGCTCCATCATCATCGTCATCGGGACCGACGCGCCGCTGCTGCCGCATCAACTCGAACGGATTGCGCGGCGCGCGTCGCTGGGGCTCGCACGCACCGGGGCCACATCCGGCAACGGGTCCGGCGACATCTTCATCGCGTTCTCGACGGCGAACGCGAAGGCGGCCGCGAACCCCGACGTCGCGCACGTGGAGATGCTGTCCAACGAACGGATCAGCGCGCTGTTCGCCGCCACGGTCCAGGCCACGGAAGAGGCCATCGTCAACGCGCTCGTCGCCGGCGAGACCATGCGCGGCGCGGACGGCCGCGTCGTCGAGAGTCTGCCGCACGACACGCTCAGGAGCCTGCTGAAGAGGTATGGGCGTTAAAGGTCTAAAGTTCCAAAGTTCCAAAATCCAAAGTTCAGCCCGGATTGATCAGAGGATCCCGATAAGTCTCAGCGCCGCGATGGCGGCGAACGCAAGCAGGAGACCATCGAAGAGCCGCTGCGGGATGCGGTCCGTCAGCCAGCGCCCGGCGAAGACGCCGGCGACGATGAAGGGGCTCAGCACGGCGTTCAGCAGCAGCGTCCCGCCGTGAATCAGCCCGAGAGCAGCGCTGAACGGCACCTTGAACGCATTGACGATCAGGAAGAACCACGCGTTGGTGCCGACGAGCTCCATCTTGGGCAACGCGACGGCCACGCAATAGATCGCGAACACCGGCCCGGCGGCATTGGCCAGCATCGTGGCGGCCCCGGCGGCGAGCCCGATGGTCCACGCGAACCAGCGGGTGTGCGGGACGTTGCCAAACCAGTCCGGCCGCGCCGTCCTGACGAGCTGCAGCGCGGTCAGCGTCAGGATGATGCCGCCGATGATCGGCTTGTAGACGGCTTCGCTGAGCGACCGCATGAACCACGCCGAGAGGATGATGCCGATGCACGCGGGCGGCAGCATCCGACGGATGTAGTCCCATCGCGCGTGCTCGTGGAACGCGCGGACTGCCGTTACGTCCCCGACGAGCAGCATCGGCAGCACGACGCCCGTGGAGCTTCGTGCGCCGAACAGAAACGCAAAAATGAGCACCGTGACGAGGCCTATCCCCGAGATGCCCGATTTGCCAATGCCCATGGTGGCGGCGGCAATGATGGCGAGAACCCATTGAGGGAGGGAAAGATCGGGCACGAGTGCAGACACAGTACCTCGTTCGGGGAAAGGGGAAAAGGCTAGAGGTAAGAGGTAAGCTGACCGCATGCGTATTTCCGCTCTCGTCCTGTCGTTCTCGTGCCTGTGCGGCGCGGCCTTTGCGCAGACGAAGCAGACGCTCACGCACGAGCTGCTCTGGTCGTTCATACGCGTGGGCGCGCCGGTGCCGTCGCCGGACGGCACGTGGGTGGTGTTCAGCGTGAACGAGGCGTCGTACGACCCGCAGAAGGAGGTCTCCGATCTGTGGATCGTGCCGGCTGACGGCAGCGCGCAGCCGCGACGGCTGACGTCGAACAAGGGGGGCGAGAGCGGACCCGCCTGGGGTCCGGATGGCACGCGTCTCGCGTTTGCGGCGAAGCGGGACGATGACGAGGTCGCGCAGATCTACGTGATCGACGTCGCGCTCGGCGGAGAGGCGCAGCGCGTGACGAACGCGCCGACCGCCGCCGGCACGCCGAAATGGAGTCCGGACGGCCGGCGCATCGCGTTCCAGGCGGCGATGTGGTCGGGCGCCACCGACGAGGAGTCGAACCGCAAGGCGGCGCAGGAGAAGAAGAACGCGAAGTCGAAGGTCCGGGTGTACGAGACGTTTCCGATCCGCAACTTCGATCGCTGGATCGACGAGTCGAAGGTCCACCTGTGGGTCGTGGGCGTCGACGGCGATCGCACGTCGCGCTCCCTGCTGGCCGGCACGAAGCTGGCGGCCCTCCCTGGATTCAGCGGCGATGCGCCGAACGCTGTGTGGGCGCCGGACGGGCAGTCGCTCGTGTTCGCGGCCCCGGATCGCGTGGACGCCTCCGCCCGCGCGACGGTCGCGACGTCCCTCTGGCAGGTGCCGATCGCCGGCGGCGAGCCGGTCCGTCTGGCAGCCGAAGGGTGGGAGATCAGCGCGCCGAAGTTCCGGCCGGACGGCAAGGCCATCTGTTTCTCCGGCAACGACCCCAAGCCGGCGATCTACGCGCTTACGCGCATCGGGTGCACGGCCTGGCCCTGGAGTCCCGGCAGCGTCAGCGTGATGGCAAAAGAGCTGGACCGGCCGGTGGGATCCTGGGCGTTCACGCCTGACAGCAAGGCGATCTACTTCACGGCCGAGGATGCCGGCCACGAGCGCGTGTACTCCGTCCCGGCTGCCGGCGGCCCGGCCACCCTCGTCGTCGACGCACCGCTGGGTGTGTATACCGGTCTCCGGATTCCTGAGCGGGCCGCGTCGCCGGCGCTCTTCGCCAACTGGGAGAGCGCGGTCAACCCGCTCGAGATCGTCCGCATCGATCCCGCGACGAAGACGCGTCAGTTCCTGACGTCATTCAACACGGCAAAGGCGGCCTCGACCGACTGGCAGCCGCTCCGCGATTTCTGGTTCACCGGGCGTGACGGGCGCCGCATTCACAGCTTCGTCGCGCTGCCGCCGAACTTCGACGAGTCGAAGAAGTATCCGCTCTTCGTGCTGATTCACGGCGGTCACGCGAGCTCGTGGCGCGATTCGATTTCCTACCGCTGGAACTATCACCTGCTGGCGCATCCGGGGTTCGTCCTCGTCGCGACGGACTACCGCGGATCCACCGGCTACGGCGAGAAGCTCACGCTCGACATCCTGGGTCTATCCACTGAAAGGGCCCGCCGACGACATCAACGACGCAGCCGACGAAGCCATCAAGCGGTTTCCGTTCATCGACGGCACGCGCCAGGCGGCGGGGGGCGCCAGTTACGGCGGGCATCTGGCGAACTGGCTCGAGGGAACGACCACGCGTTACAAGGCGATCGTCAGCCACGCGGGTCTGGCGTCGCTGGACATGCAGTGGGGGACGAGCGACGGCATCTACCACCGCGAGCTGATGATGGGCGGACCGTACTGGGCGAACCCGCAGAAGTGGATCGAGCAGAGCCCGCTCGCGAAAGCCGGCGCCTTCAAGACCCCGATGCTGCTGTCGGTCGGCGAGAACGACTTCCGCGTGCCCGAAGGCAACACGTTGACCATGTACTCGGCGCTGCAACGGATGAATGTGCCGGCGAAGCTCCTCGTCTGGCCGGACGAGAACCACTGGATTCTCAAGGGAGAGAACAGCCGCGTGTTCTACCGCGAGGTGCGCACGTGGCTGGAGCGGTATCTGCTGGGGACTAACGCCGGCTCGCAGTAGCGTCGTCGTAGATCGGCTTGACGGCGTCGCCGGTGATCTCGAGCGCAGAAGGCCGTCCGCCGGGATAGAAGCTGCCGCCGAGCATTCCGGTATCGATCAGAAAAAGCGCGCCGCCGAATCGTTGTCTGATGCGGCCCGACGCCTGCGGTGTGTGCCCGGTGACGAACCGCTTCACCCGGTACTTCGCCAGCAGCGCGGCCATCAGCGGGGCCCCCTCCTCGTCCGTCCAGTTGCTGAAGCCGCGAAACCAGAGAGGTCCATCTGCATGAAGGAGGCTCGAGGCGCCGATGCCGGCGATTGGCGTCAGCAGGCCGGCGGCGCGGACGTGCTCGTCTGTCAGCGTGCCTTCTCTCCGATACTCCCTGAACCGCGTCAGCTCTGACCGGGCCGCTTCGACCACTTCCATCAGGCTCGAGAACGGCAGCACCAGCTTCTCCTGTTCCAGCCAGCGTACCCCGGCGTCCCAGTCGGCCAGCTCGCGCCGTGCGCGCCGGTTGATGTCGTCCAGCGACCCCGTGGTGAACTCGGCGTTCACGCCGGCGTGCATGAAGACGTTGCCCTCGATTTCGGCGACGATCGGCTTCGATCGCAGCCATCGACCGTACCGGCCGTTTGGCTTCAACGCGTCGCGGTACTCGACGAAGCCAATCGGGTGAGCCGCCAGCCACTTGGCCTTGTCCAGTCGCGTCCCCCGGTTCAGTTTCGCTGCCGCGTCGAAGGCGCGCTCGCGCCGGGACTCGGACTGACCATCCGCGAAGCTCCGCAAGATCTCAGGCGTTGCGTCGCGCGTGTCGCCCATCATGTTCATCACTTCATGGTTGCCGAGGACGATCTGCACGCGCCCGCCCGCGGCGGCTGCCTGCAGCTCGAGCGCCATGAGGCGGTCGAACACGGCCCGCTCGCCAGCGCCGCGAGCGGTCAGGTCGCCGGTCTGCACGAGCGTCGCGGTGCCGCCGGTCCACTGAGCGGCGGCGTCGACCAGGCCGGCACGCTGAAGGATGGAGGCCAGCCTCTCCGCGGCGCCGTGCACATCGGCGATCGCGACGATGCGAGCTGGCGCCGCGTGGACGGGCGCAAGGACGAAAAGCGCTGCGATGAGTGTGACCCGCAGGTAAAGGACAGGTGGCACTGGACTAGCGGGTGAAAACGGCTGCTTCGCTGCTAGCGAGGACCAGCTTGTCGATCGCGGCCTTCATCCGATCGCGGCGCGCGAGCAGCGCGCGGATGCCGCGTCCGTTCACCCATTTTCCAAGCGCGGCGGTCAGCGTGGGCTCGTCCAGCGCCAGCATGCGGTCCCACACGGCTCTGTCGATGTGCTCCATCTTCACCGGAATGTCCTTCGCCTCGACGAACGCGCGCGAGTGATCGATGAGATAGAGGTTCCACTCGTCGTCCACGAGCAGGTTCCCCATGTTGCGATCGGGATTGCCGATCAGATTGTCGAACATCTTCATCAGAATCGCCTGGCGGTTCCACTTCGGCGGCTTCTCGCGCGGCTCCATCTCTTTCCACGGATGCACCGGCGTCAGCCAGAGGATGGCGGCCGCTGTGTCCCCTTTCCAGCGCTTCTCCACGATAACAGGCACCATGGCCATCCCGAGCAGCTTGTCCATCTCGTAGGCGGCGATCTCGGACTTGTAGCTCTCCCAGTACCCGGTCGCTCTGCTCGGAGGAAGCGCCTTCCACGCGATGCTCTCCACCGGCCCGCCAGGCTTCAGCCATGCGCGCTTCGGGCGGGTGACGCCGAGCGGGATGTCTTCGAAGCGGTCGATCTCCGCGGTGCGGATGTACTCCTCGAACTCGGCATTCCGCCCCTCCCATATCCTGGCCGAGCCCGCGGTGGCCGCCGCCTGCACCCGGAGGGTGAAGTCCCTCTCCGCGCGGACAGGGGATGCCAGCAGCACCGAGGCGAACGCAAGGAGGAGCGCGCAGAGTCGTATTTGCATAGGTGGAGGCTATGACGAAAAGGTTCATGGTTCAAGGTTCATGGTTCTCCCTGGAGGCCTGGGGAAAGACCCGGTTCGTCGCGCGTTTGCGCCTTTCGTTGCGGAGGGACTGCATGCGGCTGACAGCCATCGTGGCATCGGTGGTCGCGGCGCTTTGGGCGGCGCCGGCGGCCGGACAAACGAGCACCCCGCGCTTCTACGTGGGGGGGGCGACGGCGGCCGATTTCGGCGAGCGCGGGCCGGTGAATGGCGGCGCGGTGCCGTCGGCGGGTGGACTACTCGGCTTCAGGTTCGGCGGCGCGTGGAGCCTGGAGCTCGAACTGGATCGGGCGTTTCGCGAGAAGACGCGCACGGACGAGGCCATCGGCTTCTCGGTTGCGCCGATGAACGCGACCCGTGCAGAGATCGAACGGCTGGGTGTGCGAATGCGATGGGTCCGGACCGAGAAGGCAGGGCCGGGCTGGTCCGCCCATGTGATGTGGCGGACGCGCGATCCGGGGCGCGTCAACGCCGCCATTTTCGGCGGGCCTTCGGCACGCCGGTACACGACCCGCACGCAGCGGACGACGCTCTCGGTTCCCGCCGAGGTGAATCTCTCTCCGGATCATCCGGAGCTGCAACCGTCCGACTCGAGCCGCAAAATGAATGGCGCCGGGCTCACCGGGGGAGTGCTCGTGCTGATTCAGCTCACCAGGACGATCACACTCGCGCCGGAGCTGCGCTACACGTTCGGGGTGATCACGGACGACCCCTATCAGGTCGTCCGGCCCGGAGTGCGAGTTATGTGGGACTTTTGAATCCCTAATCCCGGATCCGATTGACTGGCTGGCGTAGCCTCCCGAACCACCACCACGACACGGCGGCGGACGTGGCGGCCGCGAGGATCGATCCCGCGAGCGCTCCCTGGAACGGACGTTGGACACCGGCCGCGACGGCGCCAACGGCCATCATCGTCCCCAGCGCAAGGGGCGCCATCGTGAGGTCTGCGCGCAACAAGGTGACGTAGACGGCGACAAGCGACACGGCCGTGAGCACGCCCGCTGCCGCCCATGCTCCTGTATGGAGCCCCGCGGGAGTGCCTGCAGCCAGAAAGCCGGTGAGCACGAGCGCGAGCGTGCCGAGGACGCGCCGGCGCGTCCAGCCTGCCGTTGCCGCGGTCACGGCCGCAAGCAGGCTCACGAGAATCGCCATCCGCGTGAGGAGGGCGGCGATTGGGTCGATTGCCACCCCAAGGACAGGCACGAACGTGCCGAGCGGCGCCAGGTTCGGCGCCTCTGCCCAGTCGGGCGTTCGCAGCGCGGCGGCGCCGAGCGACACGGCGGCGCCAAACAAGCCGGCCGCGACGCCAAGGCGCAACGCGTCGCGATCCGGCAGCTGTCTCGCGCTCGCGAGCCTGTGAGGAATTGCGCCGATCGCGAGACCGTCGAGGGCCGCGCTGATCGTCAGCGCGACGAGCCCGATTCCAATGACGCCAAGGATCTGCAACTGCAGAGGAAGCGCGGTCTGCAGCGACGCGAGCACCGTCGGCCAACCGTTTGCCGACTCGACCAGGGATGCGACCAGCACCAGCGCCGCGGCAGCGAGGAACAGCCGTGGCGCGTAGCGGCCGCGGCTCCACGCGATCACGCCGAGCACCGCCGCGGCCATGAGCATTCCGCCGAAGACGAGGCCCGCCCCAATCCGCAGGATGGTGTTGCGCGTGTCCGCCGCACGCCGGTTCCGTGCCCACTCTTCCGGTACGTACACGTACCGTCCAACCCTCGCCACTTCGTCGCCCGCCAGCGCGACGTCGATCCGCAGCTCGCCGCTCGGCAGCGGCGGCTGCGTCGAGTCGCCGTACGTAAAAACCCAGTCGGTGCGTGCCTTCAGCTTGGCGGGACGGGCGGAGATCTCGCGCGCGTGGCCATCTGCGACCTCGAGCCCCGTGCGCTCGGCCAGCCCGGCCTGCGCGATCCGGCGCGCGGCGGCCTCGTCGAGCGACGCGCCGGGGCGCCCTTCGGGAAGCAAATGCTGAATGCGGACCTCCTTCGAGGTCTGGACCGCCATCTGCCACTCTTCGGCCCGCTCCGCGACGTCCCCCTCGAACTTCGCGGCGCGCACGAGCCACCGCGGTGCAGGCAGATACGTGCCCACGAGCGCCTTGCGCCTGTCGTTGCCGGCTGTCTCGGCCACGAACTCGTGCGGCCCGTCGGCGCCGTCGAGCGGCCTGGGCAGGAGGCGCCACTCCGGGCCGAGCGTCACGCTACGCGCCTCGAGCGCGCGGCGGGCCAGGTCCGCGGCCTCCGTCCGTCCGATCGGCAGCGTCTCCGCGCTGCCGCGCGCGAACATCGCGACCGCGCACGCCGCCAGACAGGCCGCTCCGACACCGAGCCAGATCGTCTTCATGCGATCGCCGAGCGCATACCCTGCCACCGCGGGCGGCGCGGCCGCGCGTTCCGGCACCGGCGGCGGTGTCCACGCGGCGTTGCGATCCGCGTCCGACAGCTCCGTCCAGCGTCTCACCTGGACGCGGCGGAAAAGGACGACCCACAGCGGCGCCAGCGTCATCACGACCACCATCGCCTGCTGCACCCGGATGCCGGGCGCCTTCGCGAGGAAGATCGGCAGCGCAAACCAGACGACGTCGAACGTGTAATGCAGGATGATGCCGGGCAGAAGGCCGAAGTACACGTAGAGCAGCCCGAAGCCGATCGACGGGAGAATCAGCTCGACGGGCCGCGCGAACGAAGGCTGTGTCGGATACGGCGCGTGCCCCGCGCCGAAGATGAGCGCCTGCACGACAAACGCGATGATGACGAACAGCCGGCGCTGGCCGAAACGATCGCCGATGAGCGCGGCGCCGGCGATTGGGACGGCCCGGAACAGACACTCTTCCCAGAACCCCGCCTGCAGCGAATTGGCGATGGCCGACAGCCACGGCACATGGGTGGCGAGCACATCCGGGTGCAGCAGCGCCTCCGACGGCGTCCACCAGCCGAACGCACGCGTGGCGATCAGGTACAGGAGGACGTCGTAGGCGAAGAAGATCGAGACCAGCAGATACGCCGCAACCGTCCCTTCCGCGACCGTCGTCGAACTGCCCGGGCCCTTCCCCCACACGCGCCAGAACTGCGGATGCGACCCGAACGCTCGCCGTGTGAGCGTTTCGGCCGCCATGAACGACAGCGCGAAGAACACGGAGAACCCCACGAACATCGCGAACACCGTCGCGATCTGCTGTCCGAGGAACGTCGCGCGCGGCAGGGCCGTGTCGTACGTCATCCACATCAGCGGCCATTCGTTCACGGCGGCGAGCGCCTGCATGAGGCCGATGAGCACCCCCCAGAACGCGGCCGGGCGCCAGATCACCCATCGCTGGCGCAACATGAAGAACAGGCCGACGCCGATGCCGCCGGCGACGTAGAGCAGCACCAGGCCGACGACCGAGACGACGCCGATCGCCTCGTTGGCCGACCGCATGTTCTGGTACCGCCGCGTGAACGCTTCGGGAATCCTGATGAAGTGCGTGAGCTCCGTGAGGCGATCGCCGGACACGACGAGCCGCAGGCGGTAGCGCCCTTCGTTCAGCGTCGGCGCCGCGCGTTCGTAGGTGAGCGTGTGATCGACCCGTCCGCCCGGACGGCGCTCCTGTCCCTGCTCGACCAGGCTGACGCCGGCGAAATCAATGTGCCACTCCGCCCGGGCGTTCGCTTCGCCGAGGCGGCGCGCGGCCGCGCCGTCCAGCGCGGCGCCCGGGAGATCCTCTTTCAGCTTCTCCGCGAAGCCGTAGGGGCGTCCGTCAGGCGTGAAGCGGAAGAGCGTTTCGTTCGTCTCTCCCTCTCGGAAGTGGCGGACCCGCCAGGTGTAGGAGGAGTAAAGGCCATCACGGAGCATCCGCGTGAGCGCCTCTTTCCCGCCCCCCTCGAGCTCGACGAACGTCTGCGCCTCCTCGTCGAGCGCGAAGGACGCCGCCTGGCGAAAGCCGGAGGGGCCGAACCCGTATCGCCCCGCGAGCGCCCGCGCGTCCGCGAGCGCGGCCTCGCGGTCCATGGTGATGTCGAGCGCGACGATGGAGAAGGCCTGCGGGAAGAAATGCCACGCCGCGCCGGCGCCGGCCAGTGAGACCAACCCGAGCAGAATCCAGAATACCGGACGCTTCACGGTCGTCCTCCTTGTTACACCGACGGGGTCGGGCGATTCTACACGATGGGCACGGCGGCGAACGATATACTGGGAGATTCGCCGTCGCGTCTCCGGATGTACATCAAAACGCTCACCCCCCACGTCAGCTCACGCACCCGCGCGAAAGGGCTCCAATACTTCCGCACGGGCGCGGTGATCGAGATCGGCGGCGCCGAGTGGATCGCACACGCGATCGTCCGGGGCACGCGCGACTACCGCGTCGAGCTCGTACGGGACAGGCACCGGTTTACCGGGTCCTGCGAATGCCCGTACTACGCCGATCGCGCCGAGATCTGCAAACACATCTGGGCCGCGCTGCTGGAGGCGGACCGCCTTGGTCTGCTGGCCGGCGACGGCCCGCCGGACGAACGCGCGGTCCTCGAGCCCGAGTATCGTCCGTCCGCGCCGATCGCGTCGGTTGCGGACATCACCGCGCACGGAATCCGCCCGCCGAGCCCCGCCCGGCAGCCTCCCTGGCAACGCTTCCTCCACGAGCTTCAGCAGGACGTCGCCGCCGCGGAAAGCGCGCTGCCGCTGCCGCGCTTCTCGAACGGCGAGATCATCTACGCGATCGACGTGCGGGAGACGCTGGCCGGACGGGGCACGGTCGTGAACGTCCTGTTCCGGCAGCGCCGGAAGAACGGCGCATGGTCGAAGCCCAAAGCCGTCGGGCTGACGCCGCTCGAAGCGGAACACATGATCGACCCGGACGATCGCGAGATCCTCTCGCTGCTCATCGGCGCCGGGAGCGCGTGGTCGTACGGCGCCACGTACGACGCGGGCTACTCACGGCTGTCCCGCTACGTGCTCAACGGCCCGCTCGAAGACCGCGTGCTGCCGATGCTGGCGCGCTCGGGCCGCGGCCACCTCGATCGAATCGGCGACGAACAAGGGTTGTTCCCATTCGCCTGGGACGACGGGCCCGCGTGGCGGTTCGATCTCGAGATCACGACAGGCGCCGGGAACGGGATGATTCGCGTGGACGGCGCGTTCGTGCGCGGCGGCGAACGGCTCGCGCTTCGCGACCCCGTGCTGCTTCTCAGCCGCGGATTCCTGTTCACACGCGAGTCGATGGCGCGCCTCGATCTCGAACGGGGATTCGCATGGCTTGCGCGGCTCCGCAGCTTCGGTCCGATGACGATTCCGAGGGACGAATCGGGGTCGCTGCTCGAGACGCTGGCGCGATCCGGGCTCGATCCACGGTCGCTGCCCGCCGAACTGCGGTACGACGTGCTCGACGGGGAGCCGCGTCCGCGCGTCCGCGTCAACCGTCCGGAGCGGCAGAACCCCTACGCGTTGCGCCAGGATCTGCGCGCCACGGTGCAGTTCGATTACGACGGCGTCGTCGTGGAAGCGCCTCCCGCAGCCACCGCGTACGATCCCGAGCGCCGCCGCCTGGTGCGCCGCAACCGCGCAGCCGAGCAGGCGGCCATCGATCGCCTGCACCAGCTCGGTTTCCGCTACACGTGGAGCCACTTCGAGTCCCGGCAGATGCTCGGCATCTCCCCCGAGCAGTTCCCCCGCGTCGTCCACGCTCTGGTGAATGAGGGTTGGCGCGTGGAGGCGGAAGGGCGCGCCTTTCGATCCGCGGTCAACATGCGGCTCGAGGTCTCGTCCGGCATCGACTGGTTCGACCTGCACGGCGCGATTGACTTCGGCGACGGCCGGTCGGCCCCGTTTCCACAGCTCCTCGCGGCGATCGCGCGCGGCGAGGACGTCGTCGTGCTGGACGACGGGAGCGTGGGGCTGCTGCCGGAGGAATGGCTGCGGCGTTACGCCGCGGTTGCGGGGTTCGGCGCCGCGGAAGGGGATGCGATTCGATTCCACCGGTCGCAGGCGGCGCTGCTCGATGCCCTGCTGGCGGTGCAGCCCGCCATCGAGTACGACGAGGTGTTCGAGCGCGTGCGCGCCGAGCTGCACACGTTGAACGGGCTTCAACCGCTCGATCCCCCCTCGTCGTTCCACGGCACTCTGCGCGAATACCAGCGCGAAGCGCTCGGGTGGTTCGATTTTCTCCGCCGCTTCGGCTTCGGCGGGTGTCTGGCCGACGACATGGGGCTCGGGAAGACCGTCATGGGGCTTGCGCTGCTGGACGCGCGCCGTCACGAGCGCGGGAAGGGAGCGCGGCAGCCGTCGCTGGTCGTGGTGCCGCGGTCGCTGATCTTCAACTGGATGGAGGAAGCGGCGCGCTTCGCGCCGAAGCTGAAGGTGCTCGACTATACGGGCCCGTTGCGCGACGCGTCGGGGATCCGCGATGCGGACCTGGTCCTCACGACGTACGGGACACTGCGGCGGGATGCCGCGGACCTGAATGCCATCGAGTTCGACTACGCGATCCTGGACGAGGCGCAGGCGATCAAGAACGCCGCGACCGCTTCCGCGAAGGCGGCGCGGCTGCTGCGCGCACGGCACCGGCTCGCGCTGAGCGGCACGCCGATCGAGAACCACCTGGGCGAACTCTGGAGCCTGTTCGAGTTCCTCAATCCGGGGCTGCTGGGATCGGCGAAGGCGTTCCAGCGCGCCAGCGCGGCGCGCACCCGCGGCGACGAGGACCTCGAGTGGCTGTCGCGGGCGCTGCGGCCCTTCATCCTCCGGCGCACGAAGGAGCAGGTGGCGCCGGAGCTGCCGCCCCGCACGGAGCAGACGCTGCAGTGCGAGCTGGAAGGGGCACAGCGGCGCCACTACGACGAGCTGCGCGCGCATTATCGGGCCACGCTGCTCGAACGGATCGCGCGCGACGGTGTCAACCGCTCGAAGATGCAGATCCTCGAGGCGCTGCTGCGGCTGCGCCAGGCGGCCTGCCACAGCGGGCTGATCGATCCGCGCCGCGCGCACGAGCCGTCAGCGAAGTTCGACGTCCTGATTCCACGGCTGAGCGAGGTCATCGAGGAAGGACACAAGGCGCTCGTCTTCTCGCAGTTCACGAGCTTCCTCGCGCTGCTGCGCCCGAGGCTGGACGCGCTCGGCATCACCTACGAGTACCTCGATGGGCGCACGCGCGACCGCGCGTCGCGCGTCGCGCGGTTCCAGGCAGACCCCGCGTGCCGCGTGTTTCTGATCAGCCTCAAGGCCGGCGGGCTCGGACTCAATCTCACCGCTGCCGAATACGTGTTCCTGCTCGATCCCTGGTGGAACCCTGCGGTCGAAGCGCAGGCGATCGATCGCGCGCACCGCATCGGCCAGGCGCGCCACGTGTTCGCGTACCGCCTGCTCGCGCGCGACACGGTGGAGGAGAAAGTGGCGGAGCTCCAGCAAAGCAAGCGCAAGCTCGCCGACGCGATCCTCAACGCCGATGCGGGGCTCGTGCGGACGCTCGGGCCCGAGGATCTCGAGATGCTCCTGTCGTAGAGGGTCGTCTCCAGGCTCTCGGCTGTAGGCTCTGGGTCTGGCTCTGGGCTCTGGGCTCCAGCCTCGAGCCTAAAGCCTGAAGCCTGTCTGCGCAGCCGATCGGGGCGCCGCTTGCTCAATACCCCCGAAGACGTCATGATCAGGGAACACGTGCTGAAAGTAGACCTTCACCTCCACACTGCAGAGGATCCGGCGGACAACGTCGCCCACGACGCGCTTGCCCTGATTGATCGGGCCCGGGCGAAGGGTTTCGACGCGCTGGCCATCACACTGCACGACCGGCAGCTCGCAGATCCACGCGTCTTCGACTACGCGCGGGAGCGCGGGATTACACTTCTGTCGGGGATCGAGCGGGCGATCGAAGGACGGCATGTCCTCCTGATCAATTTTCCGCAGACGGCCGAGCAGGTCCGGACTTTCGAGGACGTGGCGGCGCTGAGGTCCGGCAGCAACGGCATCGTGATCGCTCCACACCCCTTCTTCCCCGATCGCACGTGCCTGCGCTCGCGGATGGACGAGCACGCCGATCTCTTCGATGCGGTCGAGTGGAGCTACTTCTGGACAACCGGGATCAACTTCAACGCGCGCGCCGCCCGCTGGGCGCGCACACACGGCAAGCCCCTGATAGGTAATTCCGATTCACACGACCTCCGCCAGCTCGGCCGCACGTACTCGCTCGTGTTTGCCGAGCCGGGCGCCGACGCCATCTGCGACGCGATCCGCAACGGGCTGGTGTCGGTCGAGACGTCTCCCGTACCCGCGCTCGAGCTGACTCAGGTGTTGGCGGGGATGGCCCGCCGCGGCAACAGGACGTTGACAGCCGCCGGTGACACTCGGGGTTCTCGGCTCAAAGCTCAAGGCCAGCAAGCGTAACGCGTTCGCGATTTCGCCTCAGGAGTCGATCCTGATGAGCGCGATTTTGATAACCTCTCTGGAATGTCCGCCAAACTCGGTGACCTGCAGCAACGCGCCGTGGAGCTCGCGAAGAGCAGTGACTTCGGCGTCGAAGCGATGGACGTGAACCTCGAGATCTCGCGGGCGGATCCGGCAGACCAGGGGGCATGGACCAGGCTCGCGCGGTGCTATCTGGAGCACGGCAGGTTCGCCGACGCCGCGGGCGCGCTTGCGACGGTGCTCGAGCTGAACCCGTCCAACTCGATCGCGAAGAGCCTGCTCACCGAGGTCACCAAGCGCCGCGCGATGGCGCTGCCGACCTCTGAAGCCGCGTCTGGCTTCACGGCGCACGACTTCGACGCGCTCGGGCACCTCGCACCGGTGGAGGCGGCGCGTGCGCTCGGACCGAAGATCGAATCGCTTCTGTTGTCGCTCAACGAACAGCCCACGGCCCTGCGCATCGTCGACGCCCGCAACCGCGCGGGGCAATCAGGGTCGAAGCTCTTTCATCGCAACAGCTACCATGCGGGATCGAACGGCCACATTTACGCCTATCACCACGGCGGCCGCTGGGAGCCGCAGTTCAATCTCGGCTTCTTCAGCCGGACGCCGTGGGGGACGAATTGGCTCCGCATCGGCCTCGGCTTCAACCTGACAGAAGGCGGGCGCGATCCGGGCCGCGACGAAGGGCAGGAGCAGGTCGTCGCCTACTTCGACGCGTTTCAGCGACAGGTCGCCTCCGCATGGCGCGGGCACCTGGTCGACTGGATGGGCAAGTCCGGCGGGTTCATTCAGTACGGCGCCCGCGGTCCGGCCACGGACCTGATGCCGCAGCAGGCAGTGGAGTGGCTCATCAATTGCCGCAACCCGGTCGGCCAGGGTTGGGTGTTCGTCGGCAGGTGGCTCTCGCTCGAGCAGCCGGAGGACGCGAAGACACTCGCGGAGATGGGCGAGCTCGTGGCTGCGGTGGAAGAGACGTTCGCCGCGCTGTTTCCGCTCTGGGCCAGCGTCTACACGACGTAGTTCACTACGCCGAGGCCGGGCCCCACCATGTTTCTGACCTCGACGAACACGCCGCGCATCCTCGCGGACAGATAACTCCGTCTTCGCAGGCAGCGACCGCTCGCGGTGCGGCACGGGGCGGACTCGGTGTAGGCTACTAGCGTCTTCAGCCCCATGATCCCTCTCCACGCTACGATCTTCCTCTTCGCCCTCGTCGCGCCACTTCAGGACGCCGTTCCACAGCGGGCTGACTGCCGCGCGTGGCAGGAGTGCCGGCAGCTCGCGGCTGACGCCGAGGCGAGAAAGGACTACGAGGCGTTTCACGATCTCGCGTGGCGCGCCGTCCAGACCGGACCGAAGAACGATCCCCAGCTCATGTACTTGCTCGCGCGCGCGCAGAGCCTGAGCGGCCGGCCCGGTGACGCTCTCGCGATGCTGCGGCGCCTGGCGGACATGGGCGTGCCAAACGACGCGGAGACGAACGACGACTTCCGCCGCGTGCGCGCGCTCGCCGGATGGGCATCGTTCCGCTCGAAGGCGGACGCCGCGGCAGACTCATCCGCAGCGCGGGACCTCAGTCCCTCGTCTGCGATCGCAGCTCCGGTCTCGCCTGGGGGAGGCGGCACCGATGCGTCGTTCCGCTTCACCACATCCCAGTTCACGCCGGCAGGGCTTGCGTACGACGGGGTGTCGCGGCGCTTCATCGTCGGCGATCGTCACGCGCGGAAGCTGGCGGTGGTGGACGAGTTCTCGCGGCACGTCGCCAACCTCGCGAGCGCGCAGACGACGGGGTTCGGCGAGATCGCGGCGCTCGAGATCGATCCGCGGCAAGGGCACCTGTGGGTGGTCAGCGTTGACGGCGATCGGAGCGCGCTGCACAAGCTGCAGCTCGTGTCCGGACGATCGCTCGCGAAGTATGCCGCTGCCGACACGTTCGGCGCCGCGCGCTTTGCGGACGTGGCGGCGACGACCGACGGCGGCGTGCTCGTGCTGGACGCCGCAGGGCACCGGCTGTTTCGACTTCGTCCCAGGGGGCAGTCGCTGGAGCTCGCGGTCGCACTGCCGGACGCGGCCCAGGCCAGCCTGGCGCCGGCTGGCGACCGAATCGTCTACGTTGCGCACGAGGGAGGGCTGACGCGCGTGGATCTGTCGACTCGCGCGACGGCTCCTGTGAAAGCCGCCACCGGTGTCGACCTGAGAAGCATCGCGCGCATCCGGTGGCACGAGGGCTCGCTGGTCGCGATTCAGCAGACGGCCGGCGGGACCTGCCGCGCGGTGAGGATCGCGCTCAATCGGGCCGGCCGTACTGCCACCGCGGTCGAGGTCCTCGACCCCTCGCTTTCAACGACGGACCCGACGGCCGCGAGCGTCGCGGGGGGCGTGCTGTACTACCTCGCGAACGGCGACGGGACGGAGATGGTTGTGAAGAGGGTTGTCCTACGAAAGTCTGAAGGGTGAAGGCTGAGCACGTGCCCGAGATGCAGCCAGCCGGTCGGCGCCGGTGCGGCAAGCCGCACCTTGGCAGCCTGGCACCTTGATTTGGGAGCTCGAATTTGCAGCTCGAAGGCGTTTATTCAGTCCTCCCGACTCCCTTTCAGGCCAACGGCGATCTCGATGAGGCCAGTCTCCGGCGCGTCGTCGATCTGTTCATCTCCGCCGCCGTCAACGGCGTGACGGCGCTTGGCGTGACCGGCGAGGTCGCGCGGCTCGATGACACGGAGCGCCGCCGGGTGCTCGAGGTCGTCGTCGAACAGGTCAACGGCCGCATCGGCGTCGTGGCGGGCACCACCGCCGAAGGGACGCGGGCCTGCATCGGCTACAGTCGCCATGCGCTGGCAAGCGGCGCGACCGCCGTGATGGTGAGCCCGCCGCGGATGCCGAAGCTCAACTCCGAAGCGGTCGTCCGGCACTACAAGACGCTTGCGGAGGCGGTGGACATCGAGATCGTCGTGCAGGACTATCCGCCTATCTCGGGGTTCGCGATGGAGCCGTGGCTGCTCGCCCGTATCGCGAGGGAAATTCCGCGCGCGCGGACGATTAAGCTGGAGGATCCGCCGACGCCGTTCAAGACGTCGCGCATCCTGAGCGAGATGTCCGGCGACATCGCCGTCCGCATTTTCGGCGGGCTCGGCGGCGTGTTTCTGCTCGAGGAGCTGCTCGCGGGCGCCACCGGCGCGATGACCGGGTTCGCGTTTCCAGAGGTCCTCGTCCGGATCGTGTCGCTCTTCCGCGCGGGCAAGGTGGAGGAAGCGGCCGACGTGTTCTACCGCGCCGTGCCGCTCATGCGCTTTGAATTCCAGGAGGGCATCGGGATGGCAATCCGCAAGGAAGTGCTCTACCGCCGCGGCGCGCTTTCAAGCCCCGCGACCCGTCCGCCGGCCGCCGCGCTCGACAACACGACGCGCGAGGCGCTCGATCGCGTGATGCAGTGGACGGGATTCGTCGCGTAGTCTCTCGAGGCGGGGTTAAGCGCGGTGTTCACTTGCCTGCGCTACGATGTCGACACAAGTGAACCGCGGGATTAGAGTCCTGCGGTACGGCCGTGAGGGCAAAGGGCAAAGATGGACTTAGGACTCAAAGACAAGGTCGCTCTGGTCGCGGGCGCAAGCAAGGGGCTCGGGTACGCGGTCGCCCGCGCGATGGCGCGCGAGGGGGCGATCGTGTCCATCTCGTCGCGCGACGAGGCGTCAATCACCGACGCGGCATCGCGTATCGAGCGCGAGACGGGCGCGAAGGTGCTGGCCATGCCGGTTGACGTCCGTTCGGCCGACGCCATTCGACGCTGGATCGAGGCGACCGAGGCGCGTTTCGGCGGCATCGACGCGCTCATGACGAACTCCGGCGGGCCGCCAGCCGGGGCGTCGCTCGCTTTCGACGATCAGGCGTGGCAGGATGCCGCGGAGCTGCTGCTCTTCAGCGCGCTGCGGATGATCCGCGCGGCGGTGCCGTCGATGCAGGCCCGCGGCGGCGGCGCGATCCTGGTGTCGACGTCCTCTTCGGTCAAAGAGCCGATTCAGAACCTGGGGCTGTCGACTGTCCTGCGCGCGTCGGTGTCCGCGCTCGCCAAGACGCTCGCGCTCGAGCTCGCCCCGCTGCAGATTCGCGTCAACCAGATCATCCCCGGGCGCATCGACACCGACCGCGTGCGGCACCTGGACGAGATCAACGCGAGGAAGCAGGGGATCTCGACGGACGAGGCGAAGAAGAAGGCGATCGCGTCGATCCCGCTCGGACGCTACGGCGAGGGGGACGAGTTCGGCCGCGTCGGCGCGTTTCTGCTGTCGGACGCCGCAGCGTACATGACCGGCGCGACGGTTCAGGTGGATGGCGGATTGATTCGAAGTGTACTCTGATGTCGGTGATGAGGAAGATTCTGCTGGCCGGCTCCACGAATGCGTGGCTGCGGG
>CAYZBZ010000001.1:0-15548 GCA_964476725.1 uncultured Vicinamibacterales bacterium | reverse complement strand
ATGTCGGTGATGAGGAAGATTCTGCTGGCCGGCTCCACGAATGCGTGGCTGCGGGACACCGCGACCAGGACGGCGTTCGTGCGGCGCTCCGTGTCGCGCTTCATGCCGGGGGAGCAGATCGACGATGCGCTGCGGGCGGCGGTGGAGCTGAAGCCGCAGGGGATCGCGACGATTCTCACGACGCTCGGGGAGAACCTGACGAACGTCGAGGAGGCGGAGCAGGTCACGCTGCACTACCTGGACGTGCTCGATCGGGTTGCCGCGTCCGGGCTGGACGCCCACATCTCGGTCAAGGCGACGCAGCTCGGTCTCGATCTCGACCGCGCGCTCTGCGAGCGCAACATCGATCGGCTGATGGAGCGCGCCGACGAGCGCAAGAACTTCGTCTGGATCGACATGGAGAGCTCTCCCTACGTCGATCCGACGCTTGCCCTCTTCCGCCGCACGCGCGCGAAGAGCGCCCGCATCGGCATCGCGCTGCAGGCGTATCTGTATCGCACCGAAAAGGACGTCGAGTCCCTCATCCCGCTCGGCGCCGCGATCCGCATCGTCAAGGGCGCGTACCTCGAGCCGCCGGACGTCGCCTTTCCGAAGAAGTCGGACGTGGACGCGAACTTCTACAGGCTGTGCACGCGGCTGCTGGCCGAGGATGCGCGCAAGGCGGGCGGGTTGCTGCACATCGCGACCCACGACGCCGCGCTGGCCGATCGCCTCGCCGCCTGGATCGCCGAGCGCCAGGTGCCCCCTTCCGCGTACGAATTCGCGATGCTCTACGGCATTCAGCGCGGCCAGCAGGCCCGCCTGGCGCGGGAGGGCAGGCGGCTGCGGGTGCTCATCAGCTACGGCGAGTACTGGTTCCCGTGGTACATGCGCCGCCTCGCGGAGCGTCCCGCCAACGTATGGTTCGTCGTGAGGACGATGTTCGGATAGGAACGAAGACATCAACCCATGCCGGGGGCCTGGCTGCGGCGATTGGATCTTCGTAGCGCAGCCCTTCAGGGCTGCTGGTGAAGGTGATCAACCGCGATCAGGAGAGCACTATGAAGACGACACGCATGATGGGTTCAGCAGCGATCGCGGCGGCGTGTGCCGCATTCCTCGCGGCATCGTGGACCGTTACGAGCGCCAGTCAGGCTCCAGGTCAAGCCCCGGGTCTAACAATGACCGGCAGCGTCAGCGTCGATGCTGACGATGTGGGCGGGGTGGTGACGGGGCCGAAGGGGCCTGAAGCGGGCGTGTGGGTGATCGCCGAAACCACCGATCTCCCCACGAAGTTCGCCAGAATCGTCGTCACGGACGATCGCGGGCGGTACCTGCTGCCCGACCTTCCAAAGGCGGGCTACAGCGTGTGGGTGCGCGGCTACGGGCTGGTGGACTCGCCGAAGATCCAGACGACGCCCGGCAAGGTCGTCAACCTCACCGCGGTGATTGCGCCGGACGCGCGCGCAGCCGCGCAGTACTACCCGGCCGGCTACTGGTTATCGCTGCTCCGCGCTCCGGAGAAAACTGAATTCCCGGGCACGGGCCCGACCGGCAACGGCATCTCCCCCAACATCAAGAGCCAGGGGGAGTGGCTGAGGCTGGTGAAGTCCGGCGCCTGCTCGGCCTGTCATCAGCTCGGCAACAAGGCGACGCGCGAGCTCCCGGCGTCGCTGGGCCACTTCGATTCGACCGCCGCGGCGTGGGAGCGTCGCGTCCAGTCCGGTCAGGCCGGCTCGCAGATGCTCAACACGCTGAACCAGATCGGCGCGAAGCGGGCGCTGGCGGTCTTTGCCGACTGGACCGATCGGATCGCGGCAGGCGAGCTGCCGCCCGCGCCCCCGCGCCCGCAAGGCATCGAGCGCAACGTCGTCATCACCGAGTGGGACTGGGCGGACCCGAAGGCCTACCTCCATGATGTGGTGTCGACCGACCGGCGGAACCCAACGGTCAACGCGAACGGCCTCCTCTACGGCGCACTGGAGCTGAGCGCCGACTATCTGCCCGTGCTGGACCCGGTGCGGCACACGGCGAGCCAGGTGAAGCTGACCGTCCGCGATCCCAACACGCAGCCGGCGCAGGGCCCGATCATGCTGCAGCCGTCGCCGTACTGGGACCGTGACGTGCTCTGGACGAGCAAGAACAACGTGCACAATCCGATGTTCGACGAGAAGGCGCGCATGTGGATCACGTCCGCCGTGCGGCCTCCGGAGAACCCGGATTACTGCAAGGCCGGATCGAGTCATCCGTCCGCGAAGCTGTTCCCGATTCAACGCGCGGGCCGCCACCTCGCCATGTACGATCCCGCGACCGGCAAGATCACCCACATCAGCACGTGCTTCTCCACGCACCACCTGATGTTTGCCGAGGACGCCAACCAGACGCTCTGGACGAGCGGCGGCGGGCAGGTTGTCGGCTGGCTGAACAGGAAAATGTTCGAGGAGACCGGCGACGAGGAGAAGTCGCAGGGCTGGACCGCGCTCATCATCGACACGAACGGCAATGGCAAGCGCGACGAGTACGTCGAGCCGGATCAGCCGGTGGATCCCGCGAAGGACAAGCGGTACGGCGCGGCGTTCTACTCGGTCGCCCCCGCGGCGGACGGTTCGGTCTGGGGCTCCGTGCTGGGATTTCCGGGCGCGGTCGTCCGGCTGAATCCCGGAGCGAACCCGCCCGAGACGGCGTTGGCGGAAGTGTACGAGCCGCCATTCAACGACCCGCGTGCTCCCGGCTTCTCGCCGCGCGGCATGGACATCGACCGCAACGGCGTTGCGTGGGCCGCCCTCGCGAGCGGGCATCTCGCCAGCTTCGACCGCCGGAAGTGCAAGGGGCCGCTGAACGGGCCGAAGGCGACGGGCCAGCACTGCCCCGAGGGATGGACGCTGTACCCGGAGCCGTTGCCGCAACTGAAGGGCGTGACCGATTCGGGCAGTGCCGAAGCCAGCTACTACACGTGGGTCGATCAGTTCGATACGTTCGGGCTCGGCCGGAACATCCCGATCGAGACGGGCAACGCATCCGAAGGGCTGCTGGCGCTCAAGGACGGCAAGTGGGTCGTCCTTCGCGTCCCCTATCCACTGGGCTACTACACGAAGTGGCTGGATGGCCGCATCGACGATCCGCGGGCCGGGTGGAAAGGCAAGGGGCTGTGGTCGACCGTGAGCACCCGGGCGCCGTTTCACATGGAGGGGGGCAAAGGGACGCCAAGCAAGGTCGTGAAGTTCCAGCTTCGTCCGGATCCCCTCGCGAAGTAAAGGAGGGAAGTAAGGAGCACGGATGAAACCACACCATCTCGTCGCTGGCGCGCTGCTCGCGGCTGCCATGCTTCCAGTTGCCGGCGGCGCGTCGGCGGCGCGGCAGCGATCGAGCCAGCCGAATATCCTGCTGATTCAGGCTGACGATCTCGGGTACGGCGATCTCAGCGCGTACGGGCAGGCACTCTTTGAGACGCCGTCGCTCGACCGGCTCGCGCGCGACGGCATCCGCTTCACGCAGTACTACGCCGGCAGCACCGTGTGCGCCCCCTCGCGAACCGCCCTGATGACAGGGCTGCACACGGGGCACGCGTGGATCCGCGGCAACGGCGAGATCCCGCTGCGCGACGAGGACGTCACGGTCGCGGAAGTGCTGCACGACGCCGGCTACCGCACCGCGGTGATCGGCAAATGGGGACTGGGCATACCCGGCACGACGGGCCAGCCGGACCGCCAGGGGTTCGACTACGCGTTCGGCTTCCTTGATCATCGTCACGCCCACCGTCAGTTCACGGATCATCTCTGGCGCAACGGCGAGCGCGTGACCGTCGATCTCGAGCACGAATACGCCAACGATCTCTTCACGAAAGAGACGGCGGCGTTCATCGAGCGCGAGGATGCGCGTCCGTTCTTCGTGTACTTGAACTACACGGTGCCCCACGCGGAGCTGCGCCCGCCCGATGATGCGATCGCGCCGTTCAAGGGACGGTATCCCGAGAAGTCGTTCGCAAACCCCGCCGCCGACGCGAAGCAGAGCGGAGCCGTGTTCGATTCGCCGTCGCTCGGGTACCGATCCCAGTCGACCCCCCGCGCCGCGTTCGCTGGGATGATCACGCGCATGGATCGCGACATCGGCAGGCTGATGGATCTGCTTCGCGCCCGCGGCATCGACAGCCGCACACTGGTGTTGTTCGCCAGCGACAACGGTCCGCACAAGGAGGGGGGAGCCGATCCCGGCTTCTTCAAGAGCAGCGGCGGGCTGCGGGGCATCAAGCGGGACCTCTACGAGGGTGGCATCCGGGTCCCGATGATCGCGCGGTGGCCGGGAACCATCCCCGCGGGCCGCGTCAGCGCTCACCCGTGGGCGCATTGGGACATGCTGCCGACGCTCGCGGAGTTCGCGGGCGCCCGTGTTCCGGCCGGGCTCGACGGGCTGTCGATGGCGCGAGCCCTTCGCGGCGAGCGGCAGCCGCCGCATTCGTTCCTGTACTGGGAATTTCACGAGCGAGGTTTTCAGCAGGCGGCGCGAATGGGCCGGTGGAAGGCCGTGCGGCTGAAGCCAGGCGCGCCGCTGGAGCTGTACGACCTGCAGACCGACCCCGCGGAAGCGCGCGACGTCTCCGCCGCGCACCCGGACATCGTGGCGAAGATCGATGCGTACCTCAAATCGGCCAGAACCGAATCAGCGCGGTGGCCCGTGAAATGACACGGTCACGCCGTAGCGCAGGGCTTCAGCCCTGCCCCAGGCAGCCCTGAAGGGCTGCGCTACGAAACCATTTCTACTCCCATTCAGCCGGCACGTTCACGTACGATCGATCGAGCTCACCGACCGACGAACACCCAAGCAGCTTGATGGTGCGGACGACGTCCGCCCGCAGGATTTCGATGGTGCGCGCGACGCCGGCGCCGCCGCCGGCGCCAAGGCCGTAGGCGTAGGCGCGGCCGACCAGCACGGCCCGCGCCCCCAGGCACATCGCCTTGACGACGTCGCTGCCGCGGCGGATCCCGCCGTCGAGCAGCACCTCCACCTGGCCGTTCACGGCGGCGACGACTTCCGGCAGGACGCGCACGCTGGCGCGCACGCCATCGAGCTGGCGGCCGCCGTGATTCGAGACGACGATCGCGCCGGCTCCCGCGTCCACGGCGCGCCTGGCGTCCTCGCCGATATGGACCCCCTTGACCACGATCGGCCCGTTCCACGCGTCGCGGATCCAGCGCAGGTCAGCCCAGGTCACCGTCGATTGCTCCAGCGCGGTGCCGACGTCCGCGTACAACATCGGTCCTTCGCCGGGAAGCACGACGTTCGGAAACTTCATCATCCCGCCATCGGCAAAGAAGCTCGCGAGCCAGCGAGGCTTGGAGATGAACTGCCACACGAACGGCAGCATCGTCCAGGGATTGTGCGTGAGGAGCTCCTTCATGCCATTGCGCAGGTCACGCTCGCGCATGCCGGCGACCGCCGTGTCGATGGTGACCACCAGGGCCGAGTAGCCGGCCGTGCGCGCGCGTTCGATCGCGCCCAGGGCCACGTCGCGGCCGCCCACGAGATAGAGCTGATACCAGACCGGCCCGGTCGACGCGCGGCGGACGTCCTCCAGGAGGCAGCCTGACAGCGTCGAGAGGATGTAAGCCGTCCCGGCCACTCCCGCCTCGCGAGCCGCGACCTCTTCTCCCCGCGGATAGAACATGCGCGAGCTGCCGACCGGGGCGAGCAGGAACGGGAGCGCGAGCGGGGTGCCCAGCACGCTGGTCCGCAAATCGGGGGTCGAATTCGCCACCGCGCACCGCGGCCGGAACGTCAGCGCGTCGAACGCACCGCAGTTCTCGCGGAGAGTGATTTCCCGATCCGCCCCGCCGTCGATGTAGTCGAAGACGGCCCGGGGGAGGCGGCGTTTGGCGGCGCGCCGCAGATCTTCGATATTGACGACGCGAGGGGGGGCAACGGCTCGTGACATGCGGACCATATTATGATGTCTGCCTCCAAAGCATGACGTGGCCCCCTGGATCCAGGTGTACGACCCGCTCGGCAGCCCGTGGCTCAGCACGGCGGCCGCGGCGCTCCCCATCGGCTGGATCATCCTGGCCGCGGTGTTTCTTTGAAAACCTCACCGTCGAGACGGGGCAGTTCGAGGTCGTGAAGTCCAGCTGAGGATCGTTGCGGGCGCCGTTGGCGCGGAGTGCCCGCTCGAAATCGGTATCGCGCCTGAACCGTTGGACCCTTGTGTTTCTTCGACGGATTGCCATGACGACGCGTTACGTCGCGTTCCTGCGCGCCATCAACGTCGGCGGCCATACCGTCCGTATGGAGGCGCTGCGCCGGCTGTTCGAATCGATGGGTGCGATGAACGTCGCGACGTTCATCGCGAGCGGCAACGTCATCTTCGATACGCGCCGCACGAACGCCAGCGTCCTGGAGCGCTCAATCGAAGAGGGGCTTCAGGAGGCGCTCGGCTTCCCGGTCGCGACGTTTCTGCGCACGATGCCGGAAGTGGCGGCAGCGGCCGCGCACAACCCGTTTCCGGAATCCGAGTTCGCCGCCGGCGCGACCCTGTACGTCGGGTTCCTGAAGGACAAGCCTGGGAAAGAACGGCTGCGCGCGGTGACGGCCTTGCGCACCGCCGTGGACGAGTTCGCCGTGCGCGAGCGCGAAGTGTACTGGCTCCGACGGAAGGCCCCCTGGGTGAGTGGGTACTCGGGCCCGCCGCTCGAGAAGACGCTGGCCACCCAGATCACGATGCGCAACGTGAGCACCGTCAGGAAGCTCGCGGCGAAGTATGCGCGGCCGCAGGAGTCTTTGCGCGCATGACGGTGACGTTCCCCGAGGCCCGTAAGGAGGCGCGATGATCGAGCAGCACTACCTCGACGACGCGCTCCGCCAGCTTCGCAAGCTGAAGACCCAGGCGGAGAACGCCGTCGCACAAATCGACGACGAGCAGCTCGTCGCCGTCCTCGATCCGGAGGCGAACAGTATCGCCGTGATCATGAAGCACATGGCCGGCAACATGCGCTCGCGCTGGACCGATTTCCTCACCTCCGACGGCGAGAAGCCGAATCGCGATCGAGATCGTGAGTTCGAGCTCGCAGCCGCCGACACGCGTGCGCGCGTACTGGCCGCCTGGGAGGAGGGCTGGGCGCGCGTGTTCGACGCGATCGGGTCGCTTTCCACGGAGGACCTTGGGAAAACGGTCCGCATCCGCGGCGAGGCGCACTCGGTTGTCGAGGCGATCAACCGTCAGACCACGCACTACGCGGCCCACGTCGGCCAGATCGTGCTGCTGGCCAAACACTACGCCGGCCCGCGGTGGCGGACGTTGAGCATTCCGAGAGGGAAGTCCAAGGAGTTCGACGTGTCCAAGGAAGGGGGCACGTATGGCGTGGCTTAGAAGCTGAAGCCCGACCCGATATTCACGCGCGTGCCGCCGCCGTCAAGGCCGTGGGCCACATCGATGTTGATTCTCGCGAGCGGCGCGATGATGAACAGGCCGGCGCCGGCCCCCCGGTGCCACGCTGCGTCCTTCAGGCTCGCGCCGAAATCCACGATCTTCGCCGCGTCCGCGAACACCGTCACGCCCAGCTTCGCGCTCCTGAGCACCGACGTGATCGGCACCCGCACCTCCCCTGACGTGACCACCATGCGATCGCCGTCGAACACACCCGCGCGGAACCCCCGCAGCGTCGACGCGCCGCCGAGCAGCAGGCGCTCGTACGGCGGCAGCGCCGCGTCCGTGTGGAAGTATTGTACCCGCCCCGCGAGGACGGACTGTCCGACCACGCGCACGTAGCCGCGGGCATCGGCGTTGTAGCGGTTGATCTTCGGCAGCCCCTTCACGTGCAGCTCCGACCGGCCACCGCCGAGGACGACGGCGTTGCCGGGGAAGGCGGGATCGCCGCGGGTGTCGAGGGCGGCGTTCGCGCCGAGCGTCCACAGACGATCGTCGATCTGGCCGAAGCTCACCGAGCTGCGCGTCGCCTCGACGCCGGTGCGGAACAGCTGCGCGAACTGTCGTTCCGCCCGCGCCTTCAGCTCCACCCGCTGGTCGTCGATGCGGAAGCGCGGATTCTCGCGGTTCCAGATTGCCAGGCTGGAGAGGACGCGCGTCAGCGGGCCGCGCGCGAAGGTGCGCTCGAGCTCGAGCGCCGCGCGCTTCGTGCCGCCCCAGGTGAGCGGCACGGAGAGACGCTCGCCCGCCCCGAGCAGATCGACCGTGCTCACGCGGCCGCCGTACGTGAAGCCGTAGCCGTCCGCGTAGCTGAGGATCGGCATGAACATCAACCGGCTTGTCATGCGATGCCAGGGGCGCGAGACCGGGTTCATGCCGCCCGGGGATGCGGAGCTCACACCAGGACGCTCGTGCACGACCAGGACGATCGCCACGTCCGTCGGGTCGTCCAGCGAGCGATACCGCTTGCGGACCTCCACGCCCTCGAAGCGGTCGCTGTCCTTGAGCCGCCGCTCGATGCCCTTCAGCGCGTCGTCCGGCACCGGATCCCCGACTGCGATGCCCGCGATCTTGATCACGTCGTCGTCTGCCAGGGACGCATTCCCGTGCACGCGAACCTCGCGGATGGTCTCCACCTGCTGGTCGTTTTCAAACGGCCCGTGCGCTTCAGGCGCCTCTGCCGTTTCCGCCGGCCGGCCCACCCAGGCGCCTCCGGCTGCCGCCGTCTTCGGTATCTTGATCGTCGTCTTCACCTCGCCTTCGCGGTACTCCGAGAAGTTCCTGGCGTAGCTCGCTTCGAACGATCCGTTCGCGAGCGTGACGCCGGCGTGAATGTTCATGCCGCGCGGCAGCCAGATGCCGGGAAACGGCTGACCCATCGTCATCGACGCACGCAGGTCGTCGATGCGCACGAGCCACGAGCCGGGAAGGAAGTCGAGCCACACGTTGTCGAACGTGTACTTGACGATCTGGTGCTCGGCGGGGTCGACCCAGAGCGTCACGAGCGCGGTCTTGTTCATCTTGCGGTCGATGTCCTGCTCCATCTGCTGCTCGCGACGGTCGGACTTCGACGGCTTCTTCTTCATCTCCCTCGGGGTTTTCTCGTCGTCTTCGTCGTTGAAGAGGTGCGTCGGGTAGTACTCGATCCGCAGAACGTCCTGCCCTTCGAGCTTTTCGCGCCCGGCGAGGTAGTAGTTGCCGGGCTCGAACTTGAAGTCCATGAAATAGGACTCCGAGACGAAGCGAGGGACGTTGTCCGCTTGCGCGGCGCCGGCGTCTCCGCCGCTGACCTGCGCGCCGCCGGGGCCGATGCTCACCTCGCCCTTCTCGCGTTCGCCCTTCGCCTGCCGCTCCTGGCGCTCGCGCTCGCGGCGGATCCAGACCCTCTCGTACTCGAGGCGCGCGTCCTCGCCGACGGTCACGCCGTTGAAGCGCACGGGACTCCGGACGTGCCTGCCGTCGCGCGCGTACCAGGTGAAGTCGCGCTTCTGCCGGTGCAGCGGCCAGCGGCCGGGACCGAGAACCTCGAACGTCTCGGTCTCGTCGAGCACGTACTGGTTGAGCATCTTGCGATTGACGTCGCGGCGCGCCAGGACTCTTTCCATGAAGGCGTCGAAGTCACTCGACGCGCCGGCGGGTTTCGCCGGGGTCTTCGGCGCGCGATCCTGACGTGCCGGGCTTGCGGCCACAGGCTGGACCAGGCACGCCGCGAGGCATGCCGGCGCAATCAGAACTCTCGCGATGGACACCGGGAAATACACGGGAGCCTCCGACGGCGGGCAGGGTTGGCATCTGGATTAGACGCCGGCCCGAGCGCGGCGGTTCCCGCTCAATTAGGCACTAGGACTAGGCCTTGGGCTTTAGGCTCTTGCTAGAGCCGAGAGCCGAGAGCCCCAAGCCTAGTGATTCAAGGGTGCCCAACCTCCCTCGCGGGCCGATCGGAACAGCGCGTCGATGACGCGCAGGTTGCGGACCGAGTCTTCGAGCGGGTACGGCGCCGGAGTGCCCTCGCGCACGGCTCGTGAAAACAGATCCCCCTGGATGGTGTATTGGTCGCACGTCTCGACCTGAATGACCTCGCGTGAGGGAACGGCCCCGCGCTTCGAGGCATCCTCGAGGACGAAGCGGCTCGGCCGATCGGGCGGGGCGTTGAACGGGATCTCGATTTCGATCCGTCCGAGGGTGCCGGCGATCGCCACGCTCTGCGCGTATGCGAGCTGGGTGCTGCACGTGCCGATCGCCTGTCCGCCAGGGAAGTCCAGCAGCATGGACGCGAGTCGATCGACCCGGAACACCGGATCCTCGTCGACCAGCGCGCACACGCGCCGCGGCTCATCTTCGAAGATCATTCGCGCCGTGTTGACCAGGTAGCACCCGATGTCCAGGATGCCGCCGCCGCCCCAGTCCGGCACGTTCCTGACGCTGGAGGGGTCGTCGTTGAAGTAGCTGAAGAAGCCGGCGAAGGAACGCACCGGCCCGATGCGGCCGGAGCGGACGATGTCGAGCGCGCGCAGCCACTGGGGATGCGTCCGCACCATGAACGCTTCCTGAATCCGCACACCGGTCCGATCCCGGACCTCGACGAGCTCCGCCGCTTCGCCGGCGGTCAGGCCGATCGGCTTCTCGCACAGGACGTGCTTGCCCGCTTCCGCGGCACGGGTCGTCCAGGGCACGTGCAGATGATTGGGCAGCGGGATGTACACGGCGTCGATGTCCGGATCCGCGAGCAGCGCATCGTACGAGTCATACGCTCTCGGGATGCTCAACGCCGCGGCGGCGGCCGATGCCTTCGCACCATCGCGGGACGCGATCGCGTCGATTTGCGTCCACGCCCCGCGCTGCATCGCCGGGATGACTTTCTTCGTGGCGATGTTGGCGACGCCGAGCACGCCCCAGCGCAGTTTTGCTGGATTCACAGGATTCAGTAACGCTCAACTCGGGGCGTCGGGGTCGGGTTCTTCGACGCGGATGACGATTGTCTTCTCCGTTCAGGTTGAATGTCGAGACGGAGGAGTATTGTGCCGGGAAAGAGGAATCCGAGCAAATCCCAGCAATCCCGTTGACGGGCGCATGTTGCGCCCGCTATACTTTGCGGCAATCGTGACGAGCACTACGCAGCTCATTTGTCGAAAGCGGGTCAAGCGACTCTTGCCGGCGGTGTATGTGCCCGTAACGTAGCAGCAACGTCAGACGAGTCACACATCCACCCGCCGGCCCTGGATACAGGACGGCGGGTTTTTTGTTTGTGCTCGCGGATCATCATGGAACACAAGCGCATTGACGTCGGGATTCTCGGAGCCACCGGCATGGTGGGGCAGCAGTTCCTGCGGCAGCTCGCGGGTCATCCCTGGTTCAGGCCCGTCTGGCTCGGCGCAAGCGAGCGCTCCGAAGGCAAATCGTACGGCGAGGCCGCCACGTGGCGTCTGGGCTGGCCGCTTCCGGATGATCTCCGGGACCTGCGCGTCGAACCCTGTACCCCGGGACGCGGTCCCCAACTGATGTTCTCGGCACTTGATGCCAATGCGGCGAAGGACATCGAGCCCGCCTTTGCGCAGGGAGGCCATCTCGTCATCAGCAACGCGCGGAGCTATCGCATGGATCCGTTCGTGCCGCTGTTGATTCCCGAGATCAACGCCGACCACCTGGCGCTCCTTCCCGCGCAGCGCCGCGAGCGCGGCTGGCGCGGCGCGATCGTCACGAACCCAAACTGCTCGACGGTCGTCCTGTCGATGGCGCTGGCGCCGCTGCGCCAGTTCGGCCTGCGTTCGGTGATGGTGACGACGCTGCAGGCGGTCTCGGGCGCGGGGTATCCCGGCGTCCCGTCCCTCGACATTCTCGGCAACGTCGTGCCGTCTATTTCGGGGGAGGAAGAGAAGATGGAAAGCGAGACGCAGAAGATTCTCGGCGCGTTCGGCGGGAACGGCGTCTCGCCGCATCCGGTGGTCGTGAGCGCGCAGACGACCCGTGTGCCGGTCATCGACGGCCACACGGAAAGCATCTCGGTGGCGCTCGACGCGCGCCCGCAGATCGCGGACGTCATCGCTGCGCTGCGCGCGTTCCGCGGACGCCCGCAGGAGCTCGGGCTCCCCACCGCGCCCGCCGTCCCCGTCATGTATCTGGAGGCGCCGGACCGGCCGCAACCGCGTCTCGACGCCGAACGCGGCGGCGGCATGACGGTCACCGTCGGGCGCGTGCGCGCCTGTCCGGTGCTCGACGTGAAGTTCATCGCGCTCGGCCACAACACGGTTCGAGGGGCGGCCGGCGCAGCCGTCCTCAACGCCGAGCTGATGCGGGCTGAAGGCCTGCTGCAAGGCGATTGACGGTGGGGCTGGCCGGGCCGATCGTGATGAAGTTCGGCGGCACCTCCGTCGCCGACGCCGACGCCATCGCGCGCGTCGTGGGCATCGTGAAAGCCGCCCGCAGCAGCTCCGGACTCCCGCCCGTGGTGATCGTGTCGGCGATGAGCGGAGTGACCGATCGGCTGATCGAGCTCACCGAAGGGGCCGAGCGCAGGCGCGACGCGCACGTGCTCAACGGCGTCGCCGATCTCTCGCGGCGCCACTTCGAGGCGCTCGAGCGGCTGTTGCCGCCGGAGGCCGCGCGCGACGCGCTCACGGAGATTGGCGCGTATCTCGACGACCTGCGCGCGCTGCTCAAGGCGACCGGCATCCTGCGCGCCGCGTCCCCGAGCGCGCACGACGCGATTGTCTGCACCGGCGAGCTGATGAACAGCCGCATCCTCGCGGCGGCGCTCGAGCACGCCGGCGTGGCGACCAGCTGGGTCGATGCCCGTCGCGCCATCGTGACTGACGGCGCGCACATGGGGGCCGCGCCGCTCGCTGAAGAGACGCGCCAGGCGGTGGCGCGTGAGATCGTGCCGCGCGTGGCCGAAGGCCGCGTGCCCGTCCTCGGCGGTTTCGTGGGCGCGACCGTGCAGGGGGTCACGACGACGCTCGGGCGCGGCGGCTCCGACTACTCCGCGGCGATCGTGGGGGCCGCGCTCGACGCGCGCGAGATTCAGATCTGGACCGATGTGGACGGCATGCTCACCGCAGATCCGCGGGTCGTCGCGGCCCCCCGCGTCGTGCCCCATTTGTCGTTCGGCGAAGCGTCGGAGCTCGCGTATTTCGGCGCGAAGGTCCTCCATCCGAGCACGATCCTGCCGGCCGTCGCGAAAGACATCCCCGTCCGCATCCTGAACAGCCGCCGCACCGAGGGGAGCGGCACGATGATCAGCGCCGAGCCGCCGCCGGTGGACCGTCCGCTTGCCGCGGTCGCGTGCAAGCGCCACGTCACGATGGTGGAGATCACGTCCACCCGCATGCTCATGGCGCACGGATTCCTGCGCCGCGTGTTCGAGGTGTTCGAGCGTTATCGCACGTCGGTCGACGTTGTCACGACGTCTGAAGTCAGCGTCTCGGTGACGGTGGACGACGCCGCGGGGCTTGCCGCCATCGTCGAGGCGTTGAGCGAGTTCGCCGAGGTCACCGTGGAAGGGGGGCTGGCGATCCTGTGTGCGGTCGGCGACAACCTGCGCACCGATCCACGGATCGCCGCGCGCGTCATCGGGGCGCTCGAGGGGTTTCCGGTGCGAATGATCTCGCAGGCGGCGTCGCGCCGGAACGTCACGATCGTTCTCCGCGACGGGGATCTCGCGACCGGCATGGCCGCGTTGCACAGGGAGTTTTTCGAGTAAGGCGGGGCAAGAGGCTCTAGGCTCTAGGCTCTAGGCCAAAGGCCAAAGGCAAGCCTCAAGCCCGAAGCCTGAAGCCTGAAGCCTGAAGCCTGAAGCCTGAAGCCTGAAGCCTGAAGCCAGGAGTAATCGTGCGGTTGCTGATTGTCGGACATGGCCGGATGGGACGTCTCGTCGAGTCGCTCAGTCCGGAGTACGGCATGGAGGTCGCCGGGATCGTCGATCGGAGGTCGGCGGATTCGCCGGAGCGCTGGCCGGCCGCCGACGTCGCCATCGACTTCTCGGTTGCCGACGCGGTGCCGGCCAACGTGACCCGGCTTGCCGCCCGAGGCGTCGACGTCGTCATCGGGACGACCGGCTGGTCCGCGCATGAACCAGCCGTTCGCCGCGAGGTCGAGGCCCGCGGCATCGGCGTCGTGTCTGCGCCGAATTTCGCGCTGGGAGTGAACCTGTTCGTCGCCCTGGCCGAGCGCGCCGGCGAGCTGATTGCGCCGCAGGCGGCGTTCGGTGCGTGGATTCACGAGGCGCATCACGCCGCCAAGCGCGACGCGCCGTCCGGGACGGCGCTCCTTCTGGAGGCCGCGTTGCGAAGGCGCGGGTACGACAGAGACGTGAACGTCTCGTCCACGCGCGCGGGTGCGATACCGGGCACGCACACGATTGGATTCGACGCAGCGGGAGAGACGATCACGCTGACCCACACCGCACGCGACCGCTCCGGCTTCGCGCGAGGCGCGCTCGAAGCCGCACGCTGGATTCACGGGCGCACGGGATGGTATTCGATGAAAGATGTACTCGGGATCTAGTCGACAGCGAAGAAAAGGACAGCAAATATGAGACACCCGTTCACAGGCTGCGGTACGGCGCTCGTCACTCCGTTCACACGCAGCGGGGCGCTCGACGAGGCAGGCGTGCGACGGCTGGCGCGACGGCAGATTGACGCGGGCGTTCACTTCCTGGTCCCGTGCGGCACGACGGGAGAGACGCCGACGCTCACGGACGGCGAGCGCGTCCGCGTCGTCGAGATCGTCGTCGCAGAGGCGAAGGGCCGGGTGCCGGTGCTTGCCGGGGCCGGCGGCTACAACACGCACGAGGTGATCGAGGCGGCGCAACAGATGGCGCGCGCCGGAGCGGACGGAATCCTGTCGGTCGCGCCGTATTACAACAAGCCCACGCCGGAAGGGCTGTTCCAGCACTACCAGGCCATCGCGGAAGCCGTGCCGCTGCCGATCGTGGTCTACAACGTGCCCGGGCGCACCGGTTGCAACGTGGACGTGAGGACGATCGTGCGCCTCAGCGCGATCCCCAACATCGTCGGCGTGAAGGAAGCATCCGGCAACGTCACCCAGATGTGCGAGATCCGCCGGGCCGTGCCCGAGGGATTCCTGGTTCTCTCAGGAGACGATGCCCTGACGCTGCCGTTGATGGCGGTGGGAGGCCGCGGCATCGTGTCGGTTGCCTCGAACGAAGTGCCGGCCGAGATGGCCCGCATGGTGGAGCTCGCCGAGGCGGGAGATTTCGTTGGCGCGCGCCGCCTGCATCACGAGCTGCTGCCGCTGATGCTGGTCAATTTCATCGAGTCGAGCCCGATACCCGTGAAATCCGCGATGGCGATGATGGGACTTCTGGAAGAAGTGTATCGGCTGCCGATGGTGCCGCCTCAGCCCGCCTCTCGCGAGCGCATCGGCGAGGTGCTGCGCAGCCTGGGGCTGCCGACGGGCGCGGCGGCCTTGCGTGCATGAGGTCGTAGTCTGTAAATTGCTGATTGGCGATTGCTGATTGTCGATTTCATCGAATCGAATCAATCAGCAATCGAAAATCTAAAATCTAAAATCTAGAATTCATCCATTTCATTTATGACCGATCTCGAATCTGAGATTCGCGCGCTCGTTGCCGCGGGCGCGGCGGCGGACCGCGGGCGGGCGCGCGACGCATTCGCCCGGCTGCGCGCGGCGTTATCGG